>NZ_JBJXRK010000043.1:0-12114 GCF_046224405.1 Gudongella ferriphila
CTTAAATTATCCAACGCTTAAGAAAACTTGTCCGGGTGTTTCTATTCTTATATGGAGCCCACGACCGGATTTGAACCGGTGACCTCTTGCTTACCATGCAAGTGCTCTACCTCCTGAGCTACGTGGGCTTACAATAAGATATTTTACTATTGATTAATACCCTTGTCAATACTCATTCTTCATTAGGAACGGGAAATTTCTGCTTTCCTGAATCTTGGTGTATAATGAAATTTCCATACATGAGTATAAATGTAAGTTTCCCTGGTATATTTCAGATGCTTTCTTTATCCGTCAAGTACCGTTCAATCTTCTTCTTGATTCGCTGCAAAGCATTATCTATGCTTTTTACCCTCCGGTTCAAATCAATGGCGATTTCTTCATAGCTTCTTCCCTCGACATAATAGGTAAGCACCTGCCTCTCAAGACTGCTTAGCATGCTGTTGATCTTCTCCTCAGTTGCGTCCAGGTCCTCCTTTCCAATGAACAGCTCCATTGGATCTGTTGCACCGTCGCTGCTTACGGTCTCAGCCATGGTTGAGGCTCCTTCTCTGTAGATGGGCTTGTTCAAGGAAATGTATCCATTAAGCGGAAGGTGCTTTTGCCTCGTTGCAGTCTTTATGGCGGTTATCATTTGCCTTGTGACGCAAATATCGGCAAAATTCCTGAAGGAGGAAGTCTTCTCATCCCTGAAATCCCGGATAGCCTTGTACAGTCCAATCATGCCTTCCTGTATTATATCATCCCGGTCGGCACCAACAATGTAGTAGACCTTTGCTTTGACCTTTACCAGGTCCTTGTATTTGTATATAAGGTGTTCCAAGGCCAGCAGGTCCCCTCCGTTGGCCAGTGCAACAATCTCTTCGTCTGACATCTTGTCGTAAATTAGTCCACTTACTTTATCTTGTCCCTTGAAGACCATTGTGAAACCTCCCTGATGATTGTGACTATTTTCCCTTCCAGTCCTTAAGCTTGTGCAATACCTGATCTTCCAGCCTTCCGATTGATATGTCGTTTCTTGTATTGAGTCTTTTCCTTTTTCTGTTGACCATTCTCATTTCATCTTCAATTTCCGCCTGAAGCTCCCTTGCGGAAATTCTGATTCCACCTCTTGAAAGTATTATCTGCTGCTCAACCCAATCAGAGGTGGCAACCCTCACCCGCATTTCACGGCCCATTTCATCAAGTGCCTTCTCAATGTAGTGGTCCGCCAGCTCATTCTCCTTTGTGTAGATGACCCTGATACCCTTGTACTCCTCTTCACTCCTGTTGTTACCCTTAACCATGTAGGCATCAAACACTACAAATATTTCAATTCCTGAATAATGCTTGTATTCTGCAAGAATTTCCACAAGGGTGGTCCTGGCCTGTTCAAGGTCCACCTTTGAAATCTCCTTCAGGTTTTCCCAGGAGTTGATGATGTTGTAGCCGTCTACAAAAAGGTACTCCTTGGATTTCCTATTTCCCTTCATAGGACTGCCTCACAACCTCATAAATGAGAATTGATGCAGCGTTGGAAGCATTAAGGGACCCAACCTTCCCGGTCATAGGAATTTTAACAAGAACATCACACTTTTCCTTTACAAGCCTTGAAAGGCCTTTTCCTTCATTTCCGATCACAAGGGCAATGGCTCCCTTCAGGTCGGTCCTGAAGTATTCATTCTTCCCATCCATGTCAGCACCATATATCCAGAGACCTTCCTTTTTTAGTTCTTCAATGGTCTGGGAGATGTTGCCCACCTGGGCCACCATCATGTGCTCAACAGCCCCTGCAGAGCTCTTGTAGACGGTCTGATTGACCATTGCAGCACGCCTCTTGGGTATGACAACTCCATGGACACCGGCACACTCGGCAGTTCTTATGATTGCACCAAGGTTGTGTGTGTCCTCTATTCCGTCAAGTACCAGAATAAACGGGGATTCGTTCCTGTTCTTTGCAAGCTTAAGCATATCCGCCACATCTGAATACTCGTAGCCTGTCACCAGGGCAACAACTCCCTGATGGGCATTGCCATCTGCCATGGAGTCAAGCTTGTTCTTGTCCACCTGCTGTATTACAATCCCCATGTCCTTGGCTTTTCCCATTATCTTGTTTATGGAACCCTTCAGGTCTCCCTTGAGGACATAAAGTTTGTCCACCTGCTTGTCCGACTTCAAAAGCTCCATAACTGGATTCCTTCCAGATACATACATCTCTTTCATATATATTCTCCTCTACTCTGCTGCAGCCTGGGCTGCTATTCTCTCATCCAGGTCCTTGAAAAACTCTCTGACCTCCACAATTCTTCCACAGGTCATCTCACCCTCGGGGCATGGTCCGTTTACACAGCCTGGACCTGCGTGGCCGAACAGTACCGGATAAACCTTTTTCACTTCCCTGAGCATCTGGATTGCAAGCTCCCTTATTTCCCACTGGGCCCTGTTGCAGGTTCTTAAACTGAAGAAGTTCATGAGACTTCTTGCGTTCATGGTCACTACAATTTTTGTCTCACAGGCATTGGGGAATACGTATCTTGCATCCTCAATGGCTTCCTTCTCTGCCCTTTGCCTTGCATCCTTCTCTTTTCTGCCTTCATCTATATATCTATTGTAATGCTTTTCATACAATCTCTTTGAGATTTCATCATATGCCTTTTGGTCAGCCTCCATGGCTTCCACGAAAATCCTCTTTGACTCTGGGTCTGATTCTATGTGAGGAGGTATGACATATTCAAACTGGGCCAGTCTGACATACCTTTGGGACTGCTGCGAAAAGCTTGCTATCCTGTGCCTCACAAGCTGATGGGTAAGGGTTCTTGAAACTCCCTCTATTCCAAATGTAAAGCTAACATGTTCAATTGGACTTTCATGTCCAAGGTCCATAAGCAGCTTAAGAAATGATCGCATCTTCTTGTCATCCTGTCCTTCCTCTATATCACTTATCCCAACAGGGGAATAGCATAGCTTTGCCGCTGAGGCAACCAACTTCTCACCCTCTGGAGTATATCTCAACAATTCAACCTTCATTTGTCGCTCCCCTTTCTGTATCAGACTGGTATATGTGCCTGAAAAGCTCCATCAGCCTTTCGTCCTTTCCCGACAGGTACAAATAGCCCATCAGGCATTCAAAGCCTGTGGCATACTTGTAATCCCTTAGATCAACATTCTTTGGAGAAGAGTTTATCCTAGCGTTTCTACCTCTTCTTATAAAGGATTTTTCCTCATCCGTAAGCAGCTCATCCAGCTTTATGACAGACTCTGCCTGTGCATTGGCCTTAACATACCTAGTAGCTTCCTTGTGAAGCTTGTTCACATTCACATCCCTGGACATGATGGCAGTTCTTACAAGGAGCTCAAAAACTGCGTCTCCGATGTAAGCCAGCTGCAGCGGAGACATCATCCTAAGGTCTTCACCTTTCAGTTCCTCGTTCACGTCCCTGAAGGATTTGACCTCTAGACCCTTTTCCATTTTACACCATCTCTCGTGTCTTCAAGGACAATTCCCCGCTCCAGAAGATCGTCCCTGATCTGGTCAGCCTTAGCGAAGTCCCTGTTCTTCCTTGCTTCGTTTCTATCCTCAATAAGCTTTTGAATCTCCTCATCAAGAATCTCATCCTTCCTTGTGAGTATTCCAAGGACCTTGGCCAGCTGCATCAAGATGTCATATGAATGCCTGACTGCCCCTCTTGATGATTCCTCATTGAAATTTGAGTTTGTATACTTAACAAGATCAAATATTGCTGCAACTGCATCAGCAGTGTTCAGGTCGTCATCCATGCTGTCCTCAAAGCTCTTCTTGAAGGCATCGATTTCCGCAATTATGGAATCCTCATTTCCTAAATTCTCAGGCAGATCCTTCTCCAACAGGAACTCCAGATTTTTCTTGGCACCGTAGAGCCTTTCAAGACCGTTCCTGTTCTGGTCCATTATCTCCCTGCTGAAGTTGATTGGCTTTCTGTAATGGGCGGATAAGAGAAAAAATCTCAAGACTTCCATTTCGTACTCTTCCTGGATTTCCTTAAGTGTGAAGAAGTTACCCAGTGATTTTGACATCTTCTGATTATCAACAAAGAGCATTCCGTTGTGCAGCCAGTAATTGGCAAAGGGTTTGCCTGTAAGTGTTTCCGACTGTGCAATCTCATTTTCGTGGTGAGGGAACTGCAAATCCTCCCCTCCGGAATGGATGTCAATGGTCTCACCTAGTAGGGCTTTGGCCATTACTGAACACTCTATGTGCCAGCCGGGTCTTCCCTTGCCCCATGGGCTATCCCATGAAGGCTCACCTGGCTTTTCCTTTTTCCATAGCACGAAATCCATTGGATTCCTCTTGTCCTCATTTACATCTATCCTGGCACCGCTTACCAGCTCATCTATGTTCTTCTTGCTGAGCTTACCGTAGTCCCTGGCGCTTTCAATGCTGAAATAGACATTTCCATCCACCTCATAGGCTGCACCCTTCTCCTCCAGAGCCTTGATGAAATCAACCATCTGGGATATATAGTCCGTAGCCTTTGGATTGATGGTGTTGTACTGGTAGATACCCAGAGCTCCTGCATCCTCCTTGAAGGCTGCAATGTATCTGTCGGCAACCTCCTCGACTGTTATGTTCTCCTCCTTGGCCTTGTTTATAAGCTTGTCGTCAATGTCCGTGAAGTTCAATACAAACCTTACGTCATAGCCCTTGTATATAAAGTATCTCCTAAGTGTATCAAAGGTCACAAGAGGCCTAGCGTTTCCAACGTGGATAAAGTTATACACAGTGGGACCGCAGTTGTACATGCTTACCTGCCCCTCCACCAGCGGCACAAACTCCTCCTTCTTTCTTGTCAATGAATTAAATAGCTTCATACGAGTCCTCCTTAACATTACTAAACAAAAATCGCCCCTGATCTAAGCAGAGACGATTTTCAGCCTGAATCATGGCTTAACACAACGGTCCAAACCAGTCTATGCTACTCTCATTCTATTATATGAAGCAGCCATCAGTCAATTATATCCAGTACCTTTTGGGCTCTATCAACTATTTTGTCATTCCCAAGTAGATAGAGCACATTAACAAGCTCCGGTCCATGTGCGCTTCCAGTCAAGGCAACCCTTGTGGGCATAAATAGATTCTTGCCCTTTATTCCAGTGTTCTTCTGGATCCTCTTCATGAAGTCCTTGGCATTTTCCAGGGTGATCTGGTCTGATTCCTGGGCCTCCTTAATTATCGCATCCATGAGCGTCCTTCCATTTTCATTGTTAAGGAACTCATCATAGGCCTCTGCTTCATATATCGGATTCTCTTCAAAAATGAACCCAACCTTCTCTACTACCTCATTTACAGTTGCAAGTCCTTCCCTGACGGTTTCTATGAGAACATCTACCCAATGGGAGTTCTCCCTTGCAAAATCCTCATCCATGTAGCCTGCTTCAATAAGATAGGGTAGGGTCATATCCTTGATCCTCTGGAGGCTTTCACTTCTTATATAGTGTCCGTTTACCCAGTCAAGCTTGTCCTTGTCAAATATTCCACCAGTCTTTGAAACCCTGTCAAATGAGAATTTCTGGACCATTTCATCCATTGATAGTATTTCCTCATTTCCTTCCGGGCTCCAGCCCACCAACGCCAGATAGTTCACAAGACCCTCAGGCAGGTATCCTTTGGTTCTGAAATCATCAACGGATACATCCCCATGTCTCTTGGACAGCTTCTTCCTCTCCTTGTTCAGAACAGTTGGCAGATGTACATAGGTTGGCTTCTCCCAACCAAAGGCCTCATACATATACACGTGCTTTGGAGTTGATGGAAGCCACTCCTCTCCCCTTACTATGTGGGTTATTCCCATTAGATGGTCATCCACCACTACCGCCATGTGATATGTGGGGAAGCCATCTGACTTCAGCAACACCTGGTCGTCTATGTCATTTGTATTTATGGTGATGTCACCTCTTACAAGATCGTGGAAATGAATATCCCTGTTAAGGGGAAGCTTCAGTCTCACAACATGGTCTTCACCTGCGGCAACCCTCTTCTTGGCATCCTCAAGGGATACGTTTCTGCAGAAGCCATCGTATTTTGGAACCATGCCCTTCATCTTCTGTTCTTCCCTTACCGCTTCCAGTCTTTCCTTTGAGCAGAAGCAGTAGTATGCGTGACCGTTCTCTATCAGTTCATCAACATATTTTCTATAGATATCCAATCTCTTTGATTGCACATAGGGACCGAAGTCACCCTTTTCAACAATTTTACCGTCCTCTACGAAGACCCCCTCATCATACTGGACGCCAGCCCAGTGAAGGGAATCAATAAGGTTCTCTATGGCTCCTTCAACAAATCTGGTCTGATCTGTATCCTCGATTCTCAGCACAAACTTGCCGCCGTTCTTCTTGGCGAAAAGATAATTGTACAAAGCGGTTCTCAAGCCTCCAATGTGTAGATATCCCGTAGGACTGGGGGCAAATCTCACTCTTATATCACTCAATTCACACACCTCCTGAATTAATATCAATCCTCTGTAACTTAATACCCTTAATCGGGGTAATTAAAGAGAAAATCCTTCCTCTTCAAATGCCTCAATAATCAAATCCTTTATCTTATCAGCAGTGACCTCCTGCTTGCCTTCCCTCTTTCTCAGGGAATACTCAACAATCCCTTCGCCAGCCATCTTGCCCACTGTTATCTGCACTGGAATTCCAATAAGCTCCCTGTCTGTAAACTTGACTCCGGGTCTTTCGTTTCTATCATCCAGGAGAACCTCAACACCCATCTTCTTAAGGTCTTCATATATCTTCTCTCCCAGCTGGTTCTGCTCGTCCTTCTTGGTATTGACTATTGTAACCACCGCATGGTAAGGTGCAACCACAAATGGCCAGATTATACCCTTCTCGTCGTGATACTGCTCAACAACCGCCGCAACACTTCTTGAAACCCCTATACCGTAGCTTCCCATTACAAATGGCTGTTCCTTGCCATTTACATCAAGATAGGTAGCCTTAAGGCTTTCACTGTACTTGGTTCCAAGCTGGAAAATGTTTCCTACCTCAATTCCCCTGTCCAAGGACAGCTTCTCTCCGCAGGTGGGGCAGGTGTCACCCTCTTCTATCATCAGAAGATCCTCAACAACCTCACCCTGGAAGTCTCTTCCATAGTTTACATTTACAAGGTGGTAATCAGTTTCGTTTCCACCAACTACAATATTCTTAAGGGTTGTCACCCTTTTGTCCACAAGCAGCCTTGTACCCTCAGCGAGTCCAACAGGCCCTGTAAAGCCCTTGTTTGCTCCTGAAATCTTCTTGATAATCTCTTCATCCGCCATCTCAAGCTCGTGTCCTGGTACCATAAGGTAGTTCGCAAGCTTGGTTTCATTGAGCTCACGGTCTCCTGGGATAACCACCACAACAGGCTCGCCCTGAGCAACAAATACTAGAGCCTTTCCAAACCTATAACGTTCAATACTGAAGAACTCAACAAGACCGTCTATGGTCTTCACTTCAGGAGTCAGGACCTTCTCGATCTCCTTCTCCTCCTCGTCGCTCTGAGGGATTGTATATATGACCTGTGCCTTCTCGTCAGTGGCTGCAAAGTCACAGCTGTTACAGTAGGCAACAACTCCTTCGCCCACATGGCTCATGGCAGTGAACTCGTGTGAGACCTTCCCTCCCATGGCTCCAGTATCTCCCTGGACCACCTTGTAGTTAAGCTTAAGTCTAGTGAACACCCTGTCGTAGGCATCCCACATGTTCTGGTAGGCCACACTCATGGCTTCCTCGTCAACATCAAAGCTGTAGGCATCCTTCATGATAAACTCCCTGCATCTCATAAGTCCAAATCTAGGTCTCTTTTCATCCCTGTACTTGGTTTGGATCTGATAGATGCTAAGTGGTAGCTGCTTGTAGGACTTGATTTCATCCTTGATAAGGTCCGTGAAGTACTCCTCGTGCGTAGGTCCAAGACAAAATTCACGATCGTTCCTGTCCCTGAGTCTCCACATTTCCGGACCGAAATTGGCCCATCTTCCCGAAGCTTCCCAAAGCTCCCTTGGCTGTATAGCTGACATCAAAAGCTCCTGGGACCCTGCTGCATCCATCTCTTCCCTTACAACCTTCTCCACCTTCTTGATGGCTCTGTAGCCAAGTGGAAGATAGGAATAAACTCCACTTACAAGCTTTCTGATCATCCCGGCTCTAAGGAGCAGCTGATGACTTGGTATCTCTGCCTCAGAGGGTGTTTCCCTCAGGGTAGGCATATACATTTTTGACATTCTCATACTTTTCACCCCAAATCTTATATTTAAAAAACAAAAAACCCTTCGTCTCACCAAGAGACGAAAGGTATATTCCGCGGTACCACTCTTATAAGCCCAGAGGGCTCACTTTAAGGGCTGTAACGTAGCCAAACGTTCTGTTTTAGCAGAATGCTCCGGGACAGGTTCACATATCAGAGGGACAGAAATCTTCCAGCCTAGGATTTCCTCTCTTGGACCATGATACAATACTAGCTCCCATCAAAGCTGACACAAATAAGTTTACACAAAACCCTATCTGTTGTCAATTGATTTTTCCAGCAAACAAGTGCTGTAGGAGGATATGCCCTCCTCTCTACCTTCAAAGCCCAGTCTTTCAGTTGTGGTAGCCTTGACTCCAATGTCCTCTACCGGAACCTGAAGCACCTCTGCTATGTTTTCTCTCATCTGATCTATAAATGGTGCAAGCTTTGGCCTCTGTGCAGCGATTACATTGTCTGCATTCACAAGCCTGTAGCCCTTCTCCTTCATTACCTGGAATACCCTCTCCAGAAGTATCATGCTGGATATGTCCTTGTACTCCATATCAGTATCGGGAAAGTGCTTTCCAATGTCCCCGGCACTCATGGCACCCAGTATGGCATCCATAAGACTATGAACGAGAACATCAGCATCAGAGTGTCCCAACAGCCCCATTTCGTGGGGTATCTGGACTCCTCCGATCACAAGTCTTCTGCCCTCCACAAGCTTATGAACATCGTATCCAATTCCAACTCTCATCAGGCTTCACTTCCTAGTCTCTGCCCGAGATGCTCAGGGTCTTTTCCTTGGCAATTGATTCTGCCACCACAAGATCCTCAGGCGTTGTGATTTTAATATTGTCATAGTGCCCCATTATCATCTTGACAGGATATCCCGTCTTCTCCACCAGGGAGCTGTCATCAGTACCAAGTATACCCTCTGCGATTGCATACTCATAGCCTTCCTTCAGCAGCTCTATCCTAAAGCATTGGGGCGTTTGTGCTGCCCACAAAAGCGCCCTGTTGGGCGTGTGGTGAACCTTGTTGTCCTCTTCAATCACCTTGATTGTATCTTTAAGAGGGACCCCAACCACGCAGGCTCCATGCTCCAAGGCTCCCCTTATTCCATTCATTATTGATTCCATCCTCACAAAGGGTCTTGCTCCGTCGTGGGTCAGTACAATGTCTGCCCTTTCATTCAAGGCCATTATTCCGTTGTAAATTGAATCCTGCCTTTCCTTGCCACCCTTGATTAAGTTGGTTACCTTCCTATAGCCGTACTTTCTCACAATTTCCTTGCGGCAGTACTCAACCTCCTGCTCCTTTGACACGACGATAATCTCATCCACGTATTTGCAGGCTTCGAATTTCTCGATAGTGTGGGCAAGTATCGGCTTATTGTCAATAACGATGAACTGCTTGTTTATCTTGCTTCCCATCCGGTTGCTCATACCCGCAGCAGCTATTATCACCGACACAAAATTTCCTTTATACATTAGACCACCTCAACAAACATTCATTACTCATCCAACAACCTCTATACCGCTTTCTCATACAAAGCCTTTGGCTTTGCAAATATCATCCTGCCGGCTGAGGTCTGAAGAACCGATGTAACTATTACATCTATGGTTTCTCCAATATATTTTCTACCTGATTCTACTACTATCATGGTGCCGTCGTCAAGGTATGCAAGACCTTGGCCTGCTTCCTTTCCATCCTTGACAACCTGCACAACCATCTCTTCACCTGGCAAAACAACGGGCTTAACCGCATTTGCAAGCTCATTGATGTTTAGGACCTCGATTCTGTGCACCTCAGCAACCTTGTTGAGATTGTAGTCGTTTGTTATGATTTTACCCTTCATATACTGAGTAAGCTTCAGCAGCTTTGAATCAACCTCGCTTACCTCTTCAAATTCCTTTTCATGGATTATTATTTCAGTATCCAGCTCGTTCTGGATCCTGTTAAGGATGTCCAGACCACGTCTTCCCCTATTTCTCTTGAGTCCGTCAGATGAATCCGCTATATGCTGCAGCTCCTCCAAGACAAATACCGGAATTACCAAAGGACCTTCAATAAATCCTGTCTTTACGATATCTGCGATTCTACCATCAATTATTACACTTGTATCAAGAATCTTGGGACATGCTCCTGTCTCTACTCCTCTTTCCTTGTGGTTCTTCTTCCCCGTTCCGATGTTGCCTGTGAAATTACCCAGTGTAGTTGTTATGTCCTCGATGTTTTTGTTGGGTATGGTAACCCCCAGGTATCCAAGAAGGCCATAAAGTATGATGGATGCAACAACCCCCACATATGGTATTTGCAGTCTGTAAAGTGGCTGGCTCAGCAGATAGGCAATTATAAGTCCTATTATAAGTCCAACCGCTCCAAGTGCTATGTTTTGTATGGAGAACCTTTGAATCTCCCCTTCGATTACTTTGGCAATGTTCTGGCCTTGCTTGATGATCTTAGAAGAAAAAATAAAAAATATAATTCCAAATATAGATATAAAAATAATAATTGCAACAAGCTCTGCCATGCCAGTGACATTGACCAACTCAAGGCCCTTGAACCCTGTGTATGCCAGATAGCCCAACAGCATACCAAAGAGTCCGATCAGAACCCTGGCTATTTTTTTAACCATAATTACACCTCCTGTATTTTTTTCATAGTTTCTATTATAAACCTATTGGCAGTGTAATGCCAGCATAAGTTTACTCTTCAGACTCATCCCCTTCTTCCTCGATTCCCTCATTTTCCATTATTTCCTTGTCAACCAGTGCCTCAATCTCCTCATAGGTGTCTCCAGTAACAAGAACAAGCTCTGAAAGAAGCATCTGCTTTGCATTGCTTAGCATCTTTCTCTCCCCTGTAGACAGACCTTTTTCATTGTCAAGCAAAGTAAGGTTTCTAACTACAGATGCAATTTCATGGATGTCCCCGGTCTTTATTCTATCCATGTTAATTCTATATCTTCTGTTCCAGTTCTGTGGCATTTTTGTCTTGTGCCCTCGTAGAATGGACATGATATCATCAATCTCATCAGGGGTAATTATCTCCCTCACTCCAACCTCTTCAACATTTGACACTGGAACCATGACCTTCATATCCCCAATGGGCATCTTGATTATGAAATACTCTCTCTTCTCACCAAGAATCTCCTTTGTTTCAAGCTTTTCAATAACACCAGCGCCATGCATAGGATAAACAATTTTATCGCCAATTTTGAACATATCAAAACCTCCCCATAGTATTCCCTCATTATATTATTATAACGTAGAAAACCCCATAAGTAAAGTTAGTATATTACCACAGAAATGCAAATCATGTCAATATTATTTTAAATTAATGACCAGAACTTAATATGTAAACAAATTGACCCCATTTCGGTTTGACAACCTGATGCATTAAACCGTATAATTAAGTTGAGAACTTAACAAGAGGAGGTTCATATGGTTAACGGGACGAATCATGAAAATCTAATAGAGGAACTTCAGAATCAAGTATCTGAAACACTTGTAAGACACAAAAGCATACTGGACATAATGACAAAGCTGGATGAGTACAATGCCAGAATCAACCGGGCAGTAGCCAAATCTGTAACATCCTGTGGCTGTATAGAAATAAAAGCTCAAAAGCAGGATTTCAATTCCGAAACACTTACAGACGCCCTTGCAAAAGTGGATTCACACGTAGTGGGAGACATATGCCCCAACTGCAAGGAGGTCCTTGAGCAGGAAATCGGAGCCTACATCTATTTTCTGGCATCCCTGGCCAACACCCTTGATTTCAGATTGAAGGATACGGTGAAAAAGGAGCTGGACAGAACCAAAACCCTTGGTGTATACGGAATGAAGTAATAAAAAATACAAGGCACTCTGAAAAACAGACCA
>NZ_JBJXRK010000044.1:0-11173 GCF_046224405.1 Gudongella ferriphila
ATTATATTTTAGAACATGAACTGTAGA
The DNA here is from genome assembly GCF_046224405.1 of Gudongella ferriphila. Lineage (NCBI taxonomy): Bacteria > Bacillati > Bacillota > Tissierellia > Tissierellales > Tissierellaceae > Gudongella > Gudongella ferriphila. Next base: position 28 of record NZ_JBJXRK010000044.1, read on the forward strand.
TTTAATGATCTTATCCTATAATCAATTGACATAACAATTTAATTCTATCATTATAATCATGCCTTTAAAAGTCCTAAATCCATTTGGTTGATAGACACACTCAGGTGGTATAATTATACTAGCGACAGGATGGGAGGTAAGGCATGTTTGATCAAATAGTAGTATTTTCAGTTATTGTGGTAATTCTTGTGCTTTTCATAGATGGCAGAATTAGATATGACTTCGTGTCATTAGGGGGATTGGTTGCACTTTCAATTGCAGGCGTAGTAAAGCCTGAGGAAAGCTTTTCCGGGTTCAGTCATCCAGCGATCATAACTGTTGCAGCTGTTCTTGTTATAAGCAGCGGCCTGGTAAAGACAGGTGTCATAGATCACATAGTTTCTGCTCTAAACAGAAGAAGCAAGTCTTCAGCGGTTGTAATGACCAAGCTGATGATGATTACTGCACTCCTTTCAGGATTCATGAATAACATTGGGGCTTTGGCCCTTGTTCTGCCAGTGGCAATTAAAGTAGCCAGGGAGCACAAGTTTTCGCCTTCAAGAATACTGATGCCACTTGCATTTTCGGCCCTACTCGGTGGAATGACAACTGAAATCGGCACCCCCCCAAACCTTATAATCTCATCCTACCGTCAGGAACATGGCCTTGAAGCCTTTGGTTTTTTTGACTTCACACCTGTTGGCTTGACCGTTACTATTCTTGGAGTTGGTCTTATGGTTCTTCTTGGTGGCAGGCTTATTCCAAAGAGAAAGACAATTGGTGTGGAGAAGCTTTTCAACATAGGCGAGTTTCTGTCAGAGGTTCAGGTGGTTGACTCCAGTAAGCTTGCTGGTAAGCCAATGATGGACATGAATAGGATTCACAAGCTGGACATAGATGTGTTGAGCATAATCAGAAACGACCAGAAAATAGTTGCTCCCGGACCAGATGAAATCCTGGTTTCAGGGGATATACTAATCATTAAGGCATTGTCCCAGGATTTGGCGGATCTGATCGATAAGACCAATGTCCTTCTGAAGGGTACAAAGAAAACTCTTCAGGTGGAGGAATCAATGATTAAATCAAGAGATACGGCACTTGTCGAAGTGGTTCTTAGGGATGACTCACCTATCATAGGCCGTACTGCCCTGGAGACAAAGCTTAGGAACAGGTACAGCATAAATTTGGTGGCTGTATCAAGAAAAGGTGTCTATTCAGTTGATCGTTTGAAGAGCATTAGATTCAGGACTGGAGATATTCTACTGATTCAAGCACCAACATCCATCCTGAAGGATATCTATTCAAAGCTTGGATGTTTACCATTGGCTGAAAGAGGCTTTGAAATTTACCCTGACAGAACAAAATGGAAGCTGTACTTTACTGCAGGAATATTTGCCCTTTCTGTCGTTTTGACTACAACAGGTCTGTTGCCTGTGCAGACTGCCTTTGCTTTTGCTGCCACTGCCCTTGTTCTTTTCAGAATCCTGACACCAAGAGAATTTTATGATGCGATTGAGTGGCCTTCAATTATCATGCTTGGTTCACTTATTCCTCTTGGTGGTGCACTTCAAAGCAGCGGAGGGGCAGATACCATAGCAAATATTCTCTTGAGGGCATCTACAATTCTAACACCTACACTTATGATTGGTCTTTTGATGATCTTGACAATAGCACTTGCAAATCTAATAAGCACATCAGCAACTGCTATACTGATGGGTCCGATTGCGCTTAGTATTTCCATGACAACCGGGGTCTCCCCTGACCCCTATCTAATGAGCGTATCAGTGGCTGCATCCGCTGCCTTCCTGACTCCAATCGGACACCAGACCAATATGCTGGTTATGGGTCCTGGCGGCTACAAGTTTACTGATTACTGGCATCTTGGGCTTCCACTGACTATTTTACTTGTCACAGTTGGAGCTCCTCTGATCCTACTGGTGTGGCCAATGTAAATTATAAAGGTCTGCAGAAACTGTAGTTTTCTGCAGACCTTTCCATTTCAATTATTCCATATTCTGTTCAACCCATTCTATCTCAGGCTTACTAATCTTGAATACTCCATTTTCTTCTTTAATCATAAACTCGGCATTCACCATGGCAAATACTCCAATATCTGATTTGTAATCAACATCAACCTTTGCCAGATAATTCCCATCATCTATTTCTATTATCTCATTTATGGCAAAGCTTTGGAGCACAGGATTTATTTTTTCGTAGTCCTCAACAAACTGGTCATAGTCTTCAGCTCGCTCTTCGATTGGTGTCAAAAGATAAACCTGTGGGAGTCTTGTGCTTCTTTCAGCCTTGAGAAATCTGTCAAGCGCCATTTCAGGGGTCCTGTCCATTATGTCATGGCCTTCTTTTCTGGTTGAATCATCTATTCTGTCATGATAGAAAAAGCTCATTGGGTTATAGTTATTTCCTGCACTCCAGATTATATACTCCTCTATTCCCAGTTCAGCTGCAGCCACCATCTGATCTGAAATCGCCTTTTCATCATACCTGATGTTGCCCTTTACCCAAGAAGCTGTAAAACCCTGGAACCATGGTCTTATAATAGCTGGTTTCTTCTGTGCTGCATTTCTCTCTATTGCCTCCATTATAGAAATCCTTGCCACTTCATATGGATACCTGTCAGGAACATCGAATCCATAGACCCCTGGTCCATAATGACTTGGATAGATCATAGGACAGATATATTCAACTTTATTGGCAATTTTCCTCCAGGTCTGTCCGATATCCTCAGGCTTGTCGTCCCAGGAGTGGGTAATGAAACCAAAGACATCCGCAGAAAGGTGAACATTATAGGGTCTCAGCTGCTCACTGGCATATGTAAGAAAGTCCTCTATGCCCTCATCCTTGTCTTTTCCATCTCTCCCTGGAAATTCCGTTATGGGGTTGTAATATCTTGCATTGTCAGGAAACCTAACATAATCATATTGTATTTCATCGAAACCTCTAAGTGCTGCTTCTTTGGATACCGCAACAACATAATCCCAAACATACTGGTCAAAGGGATTCACCCAGGATTCTCCTGCATTATCCAAATAGACGCCGCCCTCCTTAAGCAGGATTGCGTGGGCTGGGTTCTTTGCTGCAAAGATTGGATCCTTAAATGCCACAATTCTTGCAATTGTATATATTCCATTTTCCTCCAGATAGGTCATCAATGGCTCATAGTCCCTAAATGGAGGGTTTATGCTTGAGCCAACCTGGTTGACTATTTCAAGGTCGCTTTCCCAGGTAACAAGTCCATGATCGTTCTTTATGTCTATTACCATTGCATTTATTTCTGATGCCTTGGCTATCCCCAAAGCCACCTCAAGCTTGTTTACATCTCCAAGCCGTGACGTATCAGGCGTCTCTCCCGATTGACCACTTAAGGCCAGGACATAGTCTGCATAATAGTCTATGTCCTCTTCCTGGAATTTAAAGCCCGCTACATTACCTGTAAGATAGAGTGCCTTTGCCTTTTCTGTTTGAAGCTCATTGTCTCCATCCAATGGGGGCAGCGGAACATAGAACTCTCCCATTTCCTCTTTTCTCTTCTTCTCAAGCTCCTCCCTTTCTTCAAGCAGGGCCTTTCTTATCTCTTCCTGGCTAGGCTCCTCTTCTTCAGGAATTTCTTCAGCTTCAACAGCCTCTTCCGGCTCCTGTTGCTGTTCAGTCTGGTCCTGGGGTGCCATGGCACATCCTGTCAGAATAGAAAATACCAGTATGGTTAAAATTAAAAATAAAGTTCTCTTTTTCAATGCTACACCTCTTCAAGTCTTATTTTTTGTTGTAGATATAGATTTCCCTTTGGATCTCTGAATCAATTTGATCAAGCCTATCTTCGGGAATAGTTACAATGTCAGGATTTCCATCGCTTATAAAGCGTTCTTCAGGATTATTCTCAAAATACTCAAGATAGTTGTACATCCCAACATTATCAACCTTCATTTCGCTGGCTCTTATCCTTGGAATGCTTTCGGAATTGAATCTTGCATCAAATGGTGAATAGCCAGGATTCCAGCCAACATTAAGTATTGCTATATTTTCATAGGGAACTCCCTCAAAAGAGCCTTCCTTGAGATACTTGGTCTTTGCTTCATCTTTTGGTCTTGTACCATATGGTAAAGCAATTGTGTTTACCTTGTATTCCTCCACATCCACAAAGCTTTCCAGATATTGAATTTGCTCCCCAATCTCCTTTTGTAGCATTTCTGCTGATGCCTCTGTAAAATTGGCATGAGTTTTGGAATGATTTCCTATGTCCATTCCATTTTCAATGAGAAATTTAAATTTCTCACCTATAAGCTCCCTCTGTCCGAATGGAACATCCCCAGTAAGAAAGAAGGTGGCCGCTGGTGAAAAATCCGGATTTTTCTTATGAAAATCCATAAGAAGCCCAACTGCTGAATCTGGGTTTATGGACCCGTCCTCAAGGTATTCGAAATTATTCCTGTTTCCGTCATCAAAGGTTATTACAATGGGTGTGTACCCCTGAGGAGTGGTGATATTTCCACTTGCATAGTCCTTTAGGCTAATTGGTCTATAGCCCTTGTCATAGATGTTTTGAAGGTCTTTCTTGAAGTTTTCGGGAGTTCTCGTCCACTCCTCCTCCGTTTCCCCTATGTTGTGGTACATGAGGACCATGATTCTTCCAGACTCATTGGGATTGAGGTCAAGGTTGATTTCTTCCTTGGGATCCACTGGCTCTTCAATCTCCTCAAGTTTAGACTCCTCTTTCACCTCTTCAGCTATTTCATCTGTCACTTCTTCAACAATTTCATTCTCTTGAAAATCACTTGACTCAGCCTGAGCGCACCCAGCCATCAGGCTTGCCAACAAAAACAGTATAATTGCTCTTTTTATCATGAATTTACACCCATTTCGTTTTAATTTGGGATTTGATTTTCGCTGTTCTCACCAATATTTCCCTGGCCTTTATTGTACCATGGTAACCATGGTGTAACAAGGCTGATTGATGCATGAAGGAAAGTAACATATGTCGACTAAACCTTGTCTTATACTAATCTGAGCAAAAAAAGGATACAAACATCAGTATCCTTGAGTTTGTATCCTAAATTGATTTTGGAAATAAAGTAGCCGCTCTATTCCCTCCTGATGATCTGGCCTTTATGGTCTTCTTCTAATGGTGAATTGTCCTGTACTCAGGTACCAGCGCCAGTACATCATGATCGTGCAGCTTGTTGTCAGTTGTTGCGTGAATCCCGTTCACCAGTGCCATGCCAACGTCATCCTTCGACAATGACAGGTCTTTCAGTACCGTGGAGATAGGTATATCATGTGGGTATTCAATTTCCTGCAACCCCTGTCTTCCGTTCCTGAAGGTGGCAAACAGCTTGACTTGTACTTTCATAGCTATCAACACCTTTCCTTGGATTGATATTATTATATCATTCTTGACATATGTTTGCAATTGTTTTTCCATATTTATTTCATTATTTTCGATAGATCGTAATTATTATGCAGCCAAACTTGAATAAAGTCATGTTTTTTATTCATATAGGGGATGCGGTCTGACATAAGCCATTATAGTACCAAGCATCAGGCTATTTCAAAATCAATTCCCTAAGAACTGTCGCGTGATTCTCTACTACATTCTTGGATGCAGTAAGAAGTGTTACATTAGCTTCATTGAGTCTGGAGTTTATACTAGAGACAAAAGCCTTTGTCTCCTCATTGTTTTCAAGCTCTTTGATGTAGTTGTCCCTGAAAAGATCGAACTGAACCAAATTATTGTGGTATTTTCTTCTTAGCTCATTTGAGGGAGCCATATCCTTGGCCCACATGTCCAATGCAGCATTTTCCTTGGAAACTCCCCTTGGCCAAAGCCTATCAACCAATACCCTGAATCCATCAACTTCTGAGGCTGGATCATAGATTCTCTTGATGAATACCTCACTCATACCATCTCACTCCTTAATTATTTACTTGGTAATATTTCATTGGATATTATCCCTATAGAACTTTATTCAGACTATACCATAATATCATCTTTATTTGAATGTCATCTCAAAAATCCATCCATTTTTCCTAGTTATTTTTGCAATCTAATTTGTATTTTTCAACAATTCTAATTGTATTTTTCTTGTTAGATTTTTAACTATTCTTAATGTTGAGAATTTTCTATGAAATCGCTTGCCTTGTAACACTTTTATGTAGTATAATTTGTTCATGTAATTCACATATAAATCAAATAATAAGGAGGTTAGTGAATGGGACCAATTGTTGATTTTTTGAATGCAGTCATTTGGAGTAATGCATTAGTTTATCTACTTCTTGGAACAGGTTTATATTTTTCATTGAGAACACGTTTTGTTCAGGTACGTCTTATCAAGAAAATGGTTAGTTTACTATTTGGTAATGTAGCTTCTGACACAGGTGTATCATCATTTCAGGCTTTTGCTCTTGCTGTAGCAGGCCGTGTTGGTACCGGTAATATTGCCGGTGTTGCAACTGCCATTGCTTTGGGAGGACCAGGAGCAGTATTTTGGATGTGGGTAATCGCATTCCTTGGAGCAAGTTCAGCATATGTTGAAGCTGCTTTGGCACAGGTATACAAGGATGAAGTTGATGAGCAGTATCGTGGAGGACCACAATACTTCATCGAAAAGGGTCTTGGTATCAAGTGGTATGCGGTTGCTTTTTCAGTTGCAACTGTAGTTGCAATGGGATTCTTCCTACCAGGTATACAATCAAATGCTATTGCGGTTAGTATCAATAATGCTTTTGGTATTGCAACCGGGATTACTGGTGGAGCAATAGTTTTAATTTTGGCACTTATTCTATTCGGTGGTGTAAAGCGTATTGGTAGAGTTGCAGAAAAAGTAGTACCGATCATGGCAATTGTGTATATAGCTGTTGCTTTGCTTATGATGATATTTAACATTTCAGAGATTCCAAGAGTATTCGGTCTTATCATCGGTAGTGCCTTCGGTGCGGAGCAAGCATTTGCAGGTATAATCGGTGCAGCAATATCAATGGGAGTTAAGCGTGGTATCTACTCAAACGAAGCAGGACAGGGTACTGGACCAATGGCTGCGGCTGCAGCTGAGGTTGACCACCCTGCAGAGCAGGGTCTTGTTCAGGCCTTCTCAGTTTACTTCGATACATTGTTCGTTTGTTCAGCTACAGCCTTTATGATAATTGTTTCAGGAATGTACAATGTTTATGATGGCGATGCAATAATATTTGAAGGAGCTCCAGGAATCGAGTATGGACCTGCATTTACACAAAGTGCAATAGATACATTTATCCCTGGATTTGGTTCAGCATTCGTAGCTGTTGCAATATTCTTCTTTGCATTGACTACTCTACTGGCTTACGGTTACTATGCAGAGGTCGGTGTTGCTTACCTGTTCAAGAAGGGTAAAACCAGACATACAGTAATAACTGTAACTAGATTAGTATTCCTGGTATCAGTATTCTATGGAACCCTAAGTACAGTTGGAGAGGTTTGGGCACTTGGTGATATCGGAGTTGGACTGATGGCATGGTTGAACGTAATAGCCATACTTCTACTTTCAAAAACAGGTCTCCTTACTTTGAAGGATTACGAAGATCAGCTTAAAGCAGGAGTTAAAGTTCCTACTTTTGATCCTGATAAACTTGGAATCAAGAATGCTGAAACTTGGAAAGGCATTAACGCTAGAAAAGCCAAGCAAAACGCGTAAGTCGAGACTTATTGAATTATATGTGTGATTACATGATATGATTATGAAAATGACGTCACTTATCAGAGGATAGGTGGCGTCATTTTTTTCGTCTCTTGCTCTATAAATTCCTTGAGATGCAATTCATTTTATCTTGTCAATTAACAAGCTAAATCGGATATAGCCTTCCCCTTTCCCCCTCTCCTTTCTATTCCAGGATGTCCCCAATATAGGAGTATCCCAGTCCAGATGATTCAGCTGCAATAACAGTGTTTTGTGCTTGAACCCTATAATAATGGGAAAATCCCTTGATAGATATATACTGGTCCTATATAATTAAAAGGTGCAGAATTACACATCATTAGGCTTGTGTTGATTCTTACACAAATAATTCAAGGAATGAGGGTCTTATGGAAAACATACACAATCAGTATTTTAAGGAACTGAAGCTATACAACAGAATAACAGTTGTTTTCTTACTATCTATCTCCCTTTACATTATTGCAGGCATATATAACGATGTTTTCATAAAACTTGTTTCTGTTGCAAGCTATCTCACCTGGCATATGATCTTTGAATTCGCCAGCGTTCTGGTATCCTTTTCCATATTCACCGTTACTTATTTTGTCTACAAGGAATCAAGGAAGCTGAGCATGATTTTTTTGGGTTGTACATTTCTATTTATGGGTACCCTTGATGCTATGCATACCTTCAGCTTTAAGGGCATGTCAGATTTTTTCATAGCAAATACCACTGCCAACAGAGCAACCACCCTCTGGATCCTTTCAAGATCTCTCGGTAGTCTTGGGTTTTTAGTGTCTGTATTGATTCCTGACAGCAAGAAGGGAAAGATCAATAATGGTATCTTTGCCATTGGAACCTTGCTTTTCTCCATTCTGCTGTTTGTAATTGTTACCTATTACCCCAATGTATTTCCTCCCATGCTCATTGAAGACTCAGGGCTAACAACAATTAAAATAGTGATGGAATATATTATAATAATTATTATGGCTATCACCTTCCTGATCGTTTTGTCTCAGTACAGAGTAACTTCACAAGTTAGGGATTACCAGTACCTGTTAGCTTTGGTTTTCTTGATTTTTTCCGAATTTGCCTTCACCAATTATGGTAGCGTCTATGATGCGTTCAACTATATTGGACACATCTATAAGGTGGTAGCATATATGATTCTCTATAAGGCCATCTACGTGGATAACGTAAGTGAACCATACAGGGAAATGAAGAAAGCGAGAAATGAACTAAAGGAATACTCGGATAATCTAAATAGGTTGGTAAAAAAGCGTACAAGGGATTTGGAAGAGGCAAACTCAATGCTACTAAAGGATATTGAGTATGCAAAGGAAATGCAGATTAGACTTATGCCTGCACAGCTTCCAAAGGATGAATCCGTATCGATTCAAGCGGAATATCTACCTGCTGAAAGATTAAGCGGAGACTTTTATAATCTGGTTAGGCTTGATGAAGACAATGTGGCAATCTACATTGGTGATGTTTCCGGTCACGGGGTATCCGCAGCGATGCTAACCATTTTTGCCAATCAAAATATAACGCCTATTAAGCCTGATGAGAATGAGGAAGATAGAATCACACCTCCATCAACTATTCTTGATGATGTATACCAGAGCTTCAACGAGACTAATTTTCAGGATGAAACATATATCCTGATGCTCTATGGAATCTACAATAGAAACACTCGAGTATTCAGATATGCATCAGCTGGAATAAATGTTCCTCCCTATGTAATCAGAAGGTCTGGAGATGTTGAAGAGCTTGATTCAAAGGGTTTCTCAATCTGTAAGCTTGGAGAATTTGTTAATCCCACCTATGAAGAGAGAAAAGTACAACTTGAAAAAGGGGACAAGCTCTTTTTGTACTCAGATGGTTTGGTTGAGGCAAGAAATTCTGATAATGAAATATTTGGACAGAGAAATATGGAAAGATACCTGAAGAAAAATAGCTTTATGAAGGCCGGTGAGTTGAAGGAAGCTCTAAGGAAGAACCTGTGTAATCATATTGGAAATCTGGATATGTTAAAGGATGATGTAACCTTTGTCATACTGGAAATCAACTAGATAATCTGATATAACAGCATTGTGGGTATAGTTGTATTGAGGTGATATATTGTGGAAATTTCAGAACTGATCCATCTAATAAAAAATGATGAAAGAGATAAAGACAGGGAATTTATTCTAGAGGAGCTATACTGGAGCAATCTAAGTGAGTTGGACCAGGAATCCATAGAGCGTATCATTTCTCCTTTTGTCTTGGAATCTAAAACTAAAGGTGAAATCGCTGGCGCAATCAAGCTTTATGGAAATCCAGACGGAGCACATATCGAACTTTTTCAAAAGATGATAATTGAGCTATATAGAAAGAATCCCTTATCCTATATCGAGGCAGCAACGGATTATCCTGCAGAAGGTTTGGATACCCTCTATATATTCAGAAATAAATCAATATTCCAGGATGTTGCTAAAGAAAAGGAATCCCTTATTGCACAAGCAGAGAATGATAATATGAAATCAAAAATTGATCTTTTCTTCAGGATGTATGATAATCTCTGCAACACCTGAGTCTAGTGATATCAATCAGTTGATTGCAAAGAGATAAAGAGAGTGGGGACGGTGACTTTTTTACCCATTTATTTGGGAATTGTTTTTTATATATTTTGTGAAAAAACAAGGGTGTAAAGGAGGCTCTTGAATGCCAAGATCTGCAAGGAAAATAAGTTCTACAGGAATCTATCACGTAATGATAAGAGGTATTAATCGTTCCCCGATATTTCTAGGTGACAGCTCTAAAGGTATGTTGCTTAAGATCATTGAAGAAGTAAAGATTAATATGTCATTTAGGCTATATGCCTATTGCATCATGGATAACCATGCTCATATGCTGATCGATGAAAATGGTACTTCAATAAGTGAGATTATGAAAAGGATATGTGGTTCTAATGGCAACAAATACAATAAGATTCACGGAAGAATGGGCCATTTGTTCCAAGACCGATTTAAGAGCGAATGCGTAGAGACAAATGCTTATTTTATTACGGTTTCAAGATACATACTAAACAATCCTGTTAAATCAGGTCTTGTAGAATCAGCAATTGATTATAAATGGAGCAGTATGCGTGAGTATACTACTACAGGATCAATAACAGACACAGATTTGCTTTTATCAATGTATAGCAATGATAATGAATCATCAAAGAAGCATGTTGCTTAAGGATCTTGAGAAAGAAGATATTGTTTACCTAAATGAAAACAACATTAGGCGAACTGACAATGAAGCTAGGTTAATATATGAACGTTTTCTTGGAGACCTATCCATTGATGACATAGGATGTCTTGAGCACAGATCCAGAGTCAGGCTTATTATGAATCTAAAAAGCAACGGACTGACCAATGCTCAGATAATTGCTCTAACTGGTTTACATAGAAAAAGTGTGATTGGTATATAATGGATAAAATTGGAACCGTCCCCATTTT
>NZ_JBJXRK010000045.1:0-10089 GCF_046224405.1 Gudongella ferriphila
AAGGAGGAGATGCAACCCCACCATCAGACCCAACAAGACAAGGCTATACATTCAAGAAATGGGAAGGTAACTGGACAGGAGTAATGAAAGACGAAACAGTGACAGCAACCTATGAACAAGTACCAGGCCCAACACCAGTATATTGGACAGTGACATTCTATGATGACGATGAGTCAACTGTACTAAAGACTCAACAGGTACTCGAAGGAAACAACGCCACCCCACCAGCAAACCCAAGCAAGACTGGCTACACCTTTGAAGGTTGGGATGGAAATTGGACGGATGTACAACAAGATGAAGACGTATATGCAACTTATGAAAGGGTGAATGATCCAGATCCAAGACCTACCACTACAACCTACACAGTGACCTTTGAAGACTTTGATGGTACTGTAATAAAAAGAGATAGAGTAAATCCTGGAAGGGATGCAACTCCTCCTGGAAATCCATCAAGACCTGGCTTCGAGTTTAGAGAGTGGGATGGTAATTGGACTAATGTAAGAAGAAATGAAACAGTAGTAGCCAGATACAATGAAATAGAAGTTGAAGTTATTGAGGAAGAACAAATTCCAGAGGCTCCACCGGTAATAACACCACCAGTTGAAACACCACAAGCACCACCGGAAGTAATTGAAGTACCAGTGGAAACACCAGCTGCTGCACCAACACTTCCAAAGACAGGATCAGTTGGAGCAGGAGAAATGGCAGGATTTGGAGCACTGCTAATGGCAATAGGAGTACTTCTTAAGAAGAAAAAAGGATTCTAGGCGTTAGAGATTAATTTGAATTAATCTAATACAGGGTGTACACTATTTAGGATAGGGTACACCCTATTTATTTTTTGTAATGGTATCGTAAGAATTCACCCAACAATCATTGGGTATAGAAAACATGAGAAGTAAAGACAGACACTTACTTGGAGTGAAAAGAAATGCTTGAGCTGCTTTTATTGATAAAATTTATAATATTCACGGGAGTTATAAGGGTGGAGCATAACAGGATAGGGGTAATACTCACAAGCTTCCTTATCAGCGTAGTAATCCTATCCCTTCTAAAAAGGATAAAAGGAAAAAGAAGATACAGTTACATCTTTGGCTTCTATGGGGTGGTATCCCTTCTGCTATTGATTAACGGAGCATACTTTACCCAGTTCAACACCCTGACATCTGTACATGTAATCAGACAGATCCCTCAGCTTAAAACGGTTGGGGACAATCTTAAGATGCTTCTTGATTTCAGGAAGATTGCACTGCTTCTGGAATTGCCGGTAGTCTATCTTTATTTCAGAAGGCTAAGGAGAAACCATGACCCAGAAAACAAAGACACCTTGAAATACAGACAGAACGTTCTCATTGCGGGAGTGGTTGCATTGGCAGCCTTGATACAGTTCTTCGGTCACACCGGTCAGCTCCAATCAGTGGCTTCACAGGAGCTCTATTTCCACCATGCGATGGACATGGGCAGAGCCATTGTAAGCGAGCACAAGGCAGCTGCTGAGGTCCTTACAATGGAGGACAGGATGGAAAGGGTGAGGATCAGAAGAAACCTCGTTGAAGGAAACTACACAGGAATAGGAAGGGATAAGAACCTTATTGTCATTCAGGTGGAAGCCCTGCAGGACTTTGTAATAGGAAGAACCTACCTGGGTCAGGAAATAACCCCCAATCTGAACAGGCTCATAAAGAGCCAGTCATCACTGTATTACGACAACTACTTCCAGCAGGTTGGCAAGGGAAACACCTCGGATGCAGAGTTTGTCTCAAACAATTCCCTCTACCCTTCCTCAGGTGAGCCCACCTTTATGGAATACGCCGAAAACTCATATTACGGCCTTCCCTGGCTTCTGAGGGACAATGGGTATACAGCCTGGGCCTTCCACGGAAATGAAAGGGAGTACTGGAACAGGGATGTGGCATATGTAAACCAAGGGTGGCAAAGGTTTGTAGCAGAGGATGACTTCCATTTTACAGAAGAGGTAGGCTTTGGAATGAAGGATGAGGACTTCCTGCAGCAATCCGCAGAATACATCCAGGAGCTGGACAAGGTTGATGAAAATCCATTCTATGCTTTCCTTATAACCCTGACAAGCCACACCCCTTTTGTGATTCCCGAGGAAGACCAGCATCTCCAGCTTAAACCGGAACACACTGGAACAATCCTTGGTGACTATCTTCAGTCCGTCCACTACACAGACAGGGAGCTTGGCAGATTTATCGATAGTCTGAAAGAAAGGGATATAATGGAAGAGTCTGTACTTGCAATCTACGGGGACCATTTTGGACTCAATGCAGTTAATGAAATCGACAAGGAGATCATGACCCGGTATCTTCAGGTTGAATACGACTTCGACCATATGATGAACATCCCCCTTATAATCAACATCCCAGGAGAGAACCTTGGAATAAGGATATCCACAATAGGTAGCCAGCTGGACTTCTATCCCACAATGGCAAACATAATGGGCTACCCAATCGAAAAGGGGATAATATTCGGAAGGGACCTTAACAACCTTCAGACGACAAACTACGTCTACCCTGCAAGCTTCATGCCTCTTGGATCAGTAATAACAGAACAGGAGGTTTTTGAAATGTCCAGGGACGAAGTATACGAGCACAGCAGGGCATATGATAGAATAACAAGAGAACCTGTCGACATCGAAAAGTTCAAGAATCTTTACAACAGGGCAATACAGGAAATTACAATATCAAACTATATACTTGAAAATAACAGAATTATATCAGATTACTAGATGTGATCTGATATAATTAGGTAAGATAATACTAATGCACAATTCACAGATCACGATTCACAATTTGAAAAACATTTGGAGAGGAAGTGTTCAAAATCGGAGAGAACATAGTTGAAAAGAAATCATATGGTTTTGCAATTAGAGTTGTTGAAGTTTACAAGATTTTGAATTCAAAGAAGGAATTTGTATTATCAAAGCAATTCTTAAGATCTGGGACAAGTGTTGGTGCAAATGTTATTGAAGGACTTAGGGCACAGAGTAAAAAGGATTTTATTTCCAAAATGAACATTGCCCTCAAAGAAGCTAATGAAACTGAGTATTGGATTAAATTATTAATGGATACTGGATATTTATCAAGAGAAGATAACATAGAGTTATTAAATGAATGCAATGAAATTTGTAGAATATTATCAGCAATTGTAAGAACAGCAAATCATAATCTGAATAATTCTGTACAAGAAAACATGGAAGACTACTTTGCTGATATTTTTGAATCTTGATATTTTGTTGTGAATGGAGAATTGTGCTTTGTGATTTGTCTTTTTCATTGTGATTTGAGAACTGTGAATTTTGAATTAGTATCTGGAGGTGTAACACATGACAAAAAAACTATTATCACTGCTACTGGCATTAACACTATTGTTACCTACTGCTTCCTTTGCCCAGGATTCTGCTCTTGGTGAAATAAGATCTCACGATACGGATGCGGATATGGAGCTTATGATTGAGGTCTACAATTACATCCAGGAGGCATATCCCCTTGAACTGGACAACAAGGCAGTAATTGAAGGCGGACTGAAGGGAATGCTTCAGGCAATCGATCCCTACAGCGACTACTACACACCAGAAGAGGCATCACAGCTTTATATGGAGCTGATGGGATACTTCACTGGAATAGGAATATATATAGAAAAGAATGAAACCTACATTACTATAGTAGAAACAATTGAAGGAGCCAATGCAAAAGGGGCAGGGCTTCTTGCAGGAGATGTCATAATTTCAATAGATGGGATAGACACGAGGGACATGTCCCTTTCAGAGGCATCAGGAATGATAAAGGGAGTGAAGGGAACTACTGTCAAACTTGGAATAAAAAGATCTGGTGTTGAGGAAATCCTATACTTTGAGATAGTAAGGGATGAGGTAATAATAAATCCTGTATCCTATTCTGAGATCGAAGAGGGAATAGGTTATATCAAGCTAAGTGAATTCAGCCAGAAAGCTGCACTTGAAATGCGAAGGGCATTGGGCAGCTTCAATCAGTCAGAAACAAGAAAGATCATCCTTGACCTGAGAAACAACCCAGGAGGGCTTCTTGACCAGGCCGTGAAGATTGCAAAGGAATTTGTGCCGGAAGGACCGATCGTCCATATCAGGGAGAGGAACTCGAGCTTATTGACCTATTCCTCATACAACCAAGTTCCAAATTATGAACTGGTGGTATTGGTCAATGAAAACAGCGCCTCCGCCTCGGAGATCCTTGCTGGAGCAATAAAGGACAGGAACGCGGGCACTCTAATAGGAAAGAAAACATATGGCAAGGGAATAGTTCAAAGCATAATACCTCTTGATAACGGAAGCCTAATCAAGATGACAACAGCTGAATACCTAACACCCAAGTACAGAAGCATCCACGGAATCGGTATAGAGCCGGATATTGTTGTTGATAATGTGGACGGACAGGATCTGCAGATAGAGAAGGCACTGGAAATACTTAAGTAATTGTGATCTGTGAATTGTGAACTGTGAATTTTAGGTTACGATGCTGCGTTTAAGTAAAATTTAGTAAAAAGATATAAAAACAAGCATATTACAAATCTGCCTCAGATTTGTAATATGCTTGTAATGTTAATTACACAACAATGATGGTATAATACAAGCATGAAACACGTAATTTAGGAGTGTTTCCTATATTACAAATTCATTACACGACCATCTTAAGCTTGATTTAGGATGGGTGTAATGCTATAATCAAGTGTAGAATGATGGTAATTACGGTATTTATTACCATTTTCTACAGTAGTAGTCAGAAGGGTTTTGAAGGAATAGCCCCCTGACGTAACAGAAATATTCCTTCAGAAAAAATACTATACATTATAAGGAGGGTTTTATTGATGAAGAAGCATTTAGCATTAGTATTGGCATTAGTAATGGTTCTTACTAGCTTCAGCTTCGTTTCAGCAGCTCCTGACTTTTCCGACATGGAAGGTCACGCAAATGCAGAAGCGGTTGCTAGACTAGAATTACTGAATGTCCTAAAGGGTTACCCAGACGGTAGCTTCAAGCCTGACAACACTATAACCAGAGCAGAGTTTGCTGCTGTAGCGGTTAGAGTATCAGGTCTTGAGAATGTAGCAGTTGCAGCACAGGGACTACCAACAGGATTCACTGATGTACCTGCATGGCATTGGGCATCAGGATATGTTGGAACGGCTGCAAAGATGGGAATCGTTAACGGAATCGGAAACGGACTTTTCGCTCCTGAGACTCCTGTTAAGTACGAAGAAGCTATCACTATGATAGTAAGAGCACTTGGCTATGAGCCAATGGCACAAGCAAGAGGTGGATATCCATTCGGTTACCTAATCGTAGCTAATGAGATTGATCTTCTTGACGGAGCTATGGGAACTCAAGGAACTTGGGCAACTAGAGGATTTGTAGCACAAATCACTGACAACGCTCTTGAGATTCCAATGATGATTCAGGTTGGATTTGGATCAGACACTAAGTGGGTTGTATCAGGCAAAGAAGATACTGATGAAGTATACCTGCTTGACAGAATGGGATTTGACACTGTTGAAGGTAGAGTAACAGAAGTTGATGTAGATGATATGGAAATCTATATTAATGCTGAAGTACTAGCTGACAGAGGATGGTATGATGTAGCTGAAGGTTTTGATTTCTACGCAATGGAAGGCGTTGAGGTTAAGGCATGGTTAGATGGAGACATGGTTATCCTTGCAGCTGCTCAAGAAGATGTATCATTTGACGCAGTGGAAATTGACGGGGATGAGATAACTCTTGTTGATGCAGACAGAGATTATGATCTTGCTGATGACGTAACTTTATTTGTAGATGGTTCAAAAGTAAGAAATATTCCAGCATCAGCAGAGTATGAGTATGCGAAAGTAGTATTTGACGACGAAGGCGACGTGATTTGGGTTGACGCTATAACAACACTAGATTTCATCGTAGTTGAAGAAATTGACGATGAGATGATTCTTGATCTTGATGAGGAAGAAGTTGTAGTAGAAGACTATCTAATAGTTATGGATGGCAAGACCATTTCAGTTGACGATCTTGAAACTGGCGATGTAGTATTCTACTTTGAGGCAGACTATAAAGATTATGATGGATTTGCAGTTGTTTACAACAGCAGTATCGTTGGTGAAATAACTAGAGTCTACACTGATTCATTCAGAATGAATGGTTCAAACTATGAGTGGTTAGTAGGAGAGTCAATCTATATTGATGGAAATACTCTTGATACACTTACTGCTGATATTCTTGACAAGATGATGGATGAAGGAAATGATGTAGAAGCATTCTTTAACTTCAAGGGAGAGGTTGTACTTGTTGTTGGAGAAACAGGAGAAGGCGACACCTCAACATTCTACGCAGTATTGATTGATGATGCTGTTGCATACAATGGCAGAAGAGGAGAAATGCTTGCTCTTGATATGTTGAACGAGTTTGGAGAAGAAGTATCATTTGATATAACTCTAAAGTTTATCGATGAAGACTTTGACTTTAGTGTACTTGAACTTGAAGAAGCAGACAACTATGACTTAGCAGGTGCGCTTGTAATATTTGATGCAGAAGCAGAAGAAAATGTTCCATTCCTATTTGAAGTTGAGGTTGATGAGGATGGAAGTCTTGAAGCATTGACTTTACTTGAAGTAGAAGCGTTGACTCATGAAGATGGATTCGAAATCGATGACACTTATGCAGAAGTTAACAATAGAAACTACAGACTAATGTCAACCACAGTTGTATTCTATGATTATGATGATGGCGAGTTTGGAGAAGTTCTTGCACTTGGTGAGATAGATGACGAATTTGCTGTAGTTGAAGCAGGATATGCACTTGCAGATGAAGGAAGAGTAAAAGTTGTACTTGCAACTTCTACAGATGCTGACTCTGACGATACAGACTATACAGGTCTAGTTACGAAAACAAGACAGCTAAGAACTGGCGAGTTGGAAGTAACAATCCTTGTTGAAGGAAAAGAGCACATATTTACAACAGCTGATGATTGGGATATTGAGGAAGTAACAGTTTATGAGATATACACTCTAGTTGTTGGCGACACATCAGGTGAAATTACTGATATAATAGGTGATCTTGGTGATGATTATGTAGTTGATAGCGTTGATGCTTCAGCTAGAAAACTTACTCTTGAAGAGTATGGACAAGTAGAACTTGCTTCTAATGCTTACATCTATGAGGCAGGAACAAAAGATACAATGAGACTTAGAGATGTTGCAGAAGGGTCTAATGTCTATGTAGTATTTGAGGAAGATACAGATTACTGGGTAATCTACATGTTGGTTGATGTTGAACCTGCTCCAGGAGGAGACGATGTTGTTGAAGGTGAAATAACATATATAAACTCAACTTATACAAGAATTGTAGTTGATGGTACAACAACTTACGTTATAGATTCAAACACAGAAATCTGGGAAGATGGTGCTATAGTTGCCGTTGGATTTGAAGATATTGCTGAGCTAGATGCTTTAGTAGTAGGTGATATTGTAGAAGATATCGTTGTTGAAGATGGAGTGGTAGTATCTTTAGTGAAAGTAGTAGAAGCTGAATAATAAAAGTGCGAAACGTTGCTCTATAAGTCATTGGACGAAATGAGCGGAAGCTTTAGAGATAGGACTGAGGAAACTCAGTCTATCTCTTTACTCCAACTGCTTTACTGAATTGGTGGGTGCAAATCTCATCCAATGCAAATAGCCTTTAAGCATTGAGTCTGATCCCCCTGCACAAACAATACTCTGTCAGGTATTGTTTGTGAAGCCAGGTAAGGTCGTAGCCGGTGAAAGTCCGAGTGCGGGACTCCTTAAAAAGTTGCTATGACAAACTTATGCTAATCCATGAAAATGGGGTATATAAATATAGTCTTTGCTGTTAAAATGACATTATCTTCAGCTTGGCAAAGACCCGTAAGGTTGAAATACCTTTCGGATTCAGGAGTAATTGGCTATTAAACCTGAATAAAGTATGCACTTAGTGGATGTCTACGGTAATCAAAAAAAGGGATAGGTAAAGTGGAACGTTTGATGCTGTGTGTGAGGAGGATTGACAGGTCTTAAGATTCATATGCGGGCTCAGCGGGCTTATAGTAGTGTTGATCTTCAGCCGTTTGTACATGTATGGTAACATATGTGGAGGATAAAACTGGAGGGAGCGAAGGAGCCCAGTCGGTAATAGGATGTAAATTGAATAAATTTTTTTGCCACCATGCACCCCCATGCATGGTGGTTTTAAATTAGGTTTCCAAGGTAACTTTCAATTCCATGTTTCATTTGATATAATCTAGGTATATACATAATACTTAAAGTATTAACAGGGGAGGAACATAATGAATAGGAAAATTATCATATTTGGATTGATAGGTACCATAATACTAACTATGTCTAACGGTAGTTTGAGTTTTGCAGGAGAGATGACAGTTGAAGAAGCGCAGTCAATAGTTAAAGAGATGGAGTCGATTAAAGGTGAAATTCTAGAATTAACGCTTCAGGGAGCTATTGATTACGCGCTTGAAAATAGCAAACAAATGTTAATTCAAGATATTGAGTTGGAGAAGGCCGAGCTGGCATACAGACAGAATCGGAATTCTGTAAATGACCAGAAGGACATTATGGATTTACCAATTCCTAGGATGTATGAAGTAACTCCGGATGATAATGTCAACAGGGCACTTATCAGAAATGGTGGTGCCATGAAACAGGTGGAGCTAGTATACGATATGTCAAAATGGAACTATGAAACAACAGAGAATCAGATTAGATATAATGTTGAGAAGGCTTATTTCGACCTTTTACAGATGGAGAAGGAACTAGATATAGCAGAGGAGAACCTTGCACTGGCAACAAAGCAATATGACCATGGTAAACTTAGGTTTGATGTCGGGATGATATCACAACAACAATTATTGGGATTGGAGCTATCATTGTCCCAGGCTCAAAGTGGTTACGACAATTCAGTGATGTATTATGAACTTCAGAGAATGAGCTTCAAGAATACAATAGGTTTGCCTCTGGAGGATGAATTTGAGTTGACAGATAGTATTGAAGTGGAGGACTATGAAACAATAGTACTTGAGGATTCGATAGGATTGGCTATTGAGAATAATTCAAATATTATGGTAGCTGAAAGATCACTAGAAATACATGAACTCACTCTGCAGGCAACTCTAAGTAGATTTCCACCCAACACGTATAGGTATCGAACCCAGGTGCAAGAGGTTCTGAATGCTGAAATGAATCTTCAGAACGCTAAGACTGGAGTCGAGATGCAGGTTAGAAGCGCAGTACTTAACCTTACAACTGCAGAGAAGCAGATTGCTACATTTGAAAAGGCAGTTTTTCAAGCAAGTGAGGGAGTAAGGATTGCCGAACTGAGCTTTGAGCTTGGACAGAACACAGCAACAGAGGTTGGACAGGCTAATCTTAATCTAATGAATGCCAAGAAGAACTTGGCTCAGCAGATACATGCATTCAATATGGCATTGCTTGATTACAAGTATAGCATTGGGATTGGGAAAGGGTTCTAAAAAGTCAATTCTCAGTTCACAATGCACAATTCACAATTGTAAAAGAAATAGTAATTTTAAAATCAAGGTCTATTAATTAAATAATAAGAGTTAAGACAAAACAACTTATAATGCAAATGAGCGCACGATGTATTGACAATGTGCGCTTTATGTATTATAGTGATGATGAAGGGAGGGTATAATATGACTAACGCTAATTTAAATATTAGAACTGATAAAGAGATTAAAGAAGCAGCCGAAAACATTTTTGCGGAACTTGGTCTTAATATGACAACTGCAGTAAATATGTTTCTTAGGCAAACAATTAGAATTAACGGAATACCATTTGAATTGAAATTATCTGAACCAAATGAGACCACAGTCAAAGCCATAATTGAGGGTAAGAAGATAGCAGAAGATTTAAACTCCGAAAAATACGCTTCAATAGATGATTTGAGAAAGGCTCTTGAAGTATGAAGTACCACATCCAATTTACTGGTAGGTTTAAAAGGGACATAAAGTTGGCGAAGAAACAAGGTAAAGACTTGGACAAACTATTTTCAGTTGTTGAAAC
>NZ_JBJXRK010000046.1:0-9906 GCF_046224405.1 Gudongella ferriphila
TTTTTGTCCCAATCTAGTGTACAATTATTACAAGGAGGGATTCCATGGAACTAAAATTCGACAAAAAAATTATCCGAGAGTTAAAAGGCAAAGGTTATAATGTTAATGAAATGGCACAGATAATTAAAGAGGAACTCATGGATTACGATTTTGAGGGGTCTACTTTGTTCGATGTATTTTTTCATTATGATGGTAAAATGGCATATGCTCAGGGGAAAGTAACTGACGGTGTTGCACATTGTTATGGAATGAGTACTAATTTGAAAATCATAGAAGAATAAGAAGGGCAAGGGGGCAAGTTATTTGTCCTGGCCCTTAAAAAGGAAGGAGGTAAAATATAATGAATTTTGATGAACACAAAATGATTCATAACGACTATGAACAGAAATGCAATGAAATAAGAAAGACAAATGAATTTTATCTGGAGGAGTTTATTAAGGATCTTCAAGATAAGGGTTTAAAAGAAAAAACCATAAATAGGCATTTTAGCAACGTCGACTTTTATATTAACACATATCTTCTGAGGGAGGAACCATTGGAGATGATATCTGGAACAGATAGTTTTTATATTAAAGATTATCTTGGATATTTCTTTATCCGTAAATGTATGTGGTCAACTCCAAGCACAATTAGAAGTAATGCAGCAAGCATTAAGAAATTCTATGATAGCATGTTTAAACGAGGGCATATTGAGAAATCAAACTACACAGAATTGATGGAAACGATAAAAGATAATATGGAGTCATGGGTAGAAGATTGTGAGGCCTACAACGATCCAGATTTGCCTAATCCGTTTAGTTTTTTTTAGTTTTAAACGGCAGATAAGAATGTAAAGAAGTTTAAAACAACAAAAACGATGCATATATAATGATTAATGGCTATGATTGAATTTAATTTGACAAATGAGCAGAAAGGGGAAGAATATGGGAAATAATACACATTTGACAAAATCCAAAATTGCTCCAGTGCGTATTCGCTTGGAGTTGAAAGATGAGTACTTGTCTGACTATCAGAAGAGAATGCTTAAGAGATACGGAGAATCTATTAGTGGGGATTCAATAATTAGGGATATCCTTATACCATCGGATATGCCACTTCACAACCTGCATTATGCAATCCAAAAATTATTTGGGTGGCAAAACTCACATTTACGGAGTTTCTATTTACCGGAAGAAGTATATGGCAGACTAACAGGAGGAACCGTGAAAGGCTGGGCAGATTTAGTTGGGATCTTATTTCAACCGCCATCTGAAGCTGAAGAAGATGTTTTCTGGGATGATGATTATAATAGCGGCAGTATCAAAGTCTGGCTTAAGAGAAAATACACAGGCCCCTATACATATGGAGGAATGATGGAGCACCCGGAAATTGCGAAACAAGATGTACATGAACTCTTGGAACACTTCCAAATGGTAGAGGTCAGAGAGTCTTTGCGGACTATATGAAAAGAGTAGAGCAGGATAAAAATTCTGAACTGAGAACAATAAAAAGAGCACCGTTAATTGATCTGACTCTTGAAGAGCTAAATTCATCAATTATCATTGATGGAGGCACTGAAAGTTTATTGGAACGGTTAGAAGTCAATAAGGTTATTGCCAATCAGGGTGAATATTTGGATTCTAACAATTTGTTTCCAGTCACCAATGAACTCATCTATAATTATGATTTTGGAGACAACTGGATAATTAAAATAACCAAGTACAGTGATTGTGAAGATTTACTAGGGCAAAATATAGTTGCTGAATATGAGCTGGAAGAGGCGAAAAGAATTGTACTGGATAAGCACAAACCAGTCTGCATTAATAGAGAGGGGCTATCTGTACTTGATGATGTTGGGGGCTTAAGTGGATTCGCAGATTTGCTTGGTTTGATTTATGAAGGAGAAGATATGGAAGAGTCATCTAATGCTCTTGCCTGGGCAAAGAGTCTTGGGTGGAGTTCTAAAAAGGTTTCAATAAAAAGAATGATATAAGATAGAGGGACAAGGTGGTTGATTTTGAAAGGATTCTATTTGCTAGATGTGATTGTCTTAGGTTCATTTAATTTTCATGAATGACCATGTAGTGTTTGTGGGAAATCAAACAAAAGTCCGAGAAAGCTTGATATGAGCCTTCCCGGACTTTTGTTTGGGGTAATGAAGTTCTGCAGCAATTTCTATAATAACATCTATTTCTCTTCTCTCTCCTTTAATTCATACAAGTCATTTCTCCTGCTGCTTAGAAGAGTAACCGTACCTGACTTTCTGGTACGCTTCAGCAGTTCCAGATCCAAGTCTCCAACAATTACCATTTCAATATTCGGCGTGCACTCAGCCATGATCCCATCTCTTGCAAACGAGAAATCTGAAGGTGTGAAAATGGCGGATTGTGCATATTGGATGTCCATGTTTTCAACATGGGTAAGGTTTCCTACAGTACCTGCGATTACGGTGTATATCTGGTTTTCAACCGCTCTTGCCTGTGCACAGTATCTGACCCTTAAGTAGCCTTGTCTTTCATCGGTACAGAAAGGAGTGAAGATAATATTGGCTCCCTTTTCAGTAACAATTCTGGCAAGCTCCGGAAATTCCATATCATAGCAAATGAGGATTGCAATTTTCCCGCAATCGGTATCAAATACCCTGATGCCATCACCTGTTGAAATCCCCCACCATTGTTTTTCGTTTGGAGTTATGTGCAATTTATATTGCTTTTCGATTGTGCCGTCTCTTCTGAAGAGATATGCTATATTATAGATTTTACCATCTTCTTCAACGAAATGAGAACCTCCGATTATATTAACATTATATCTTACTGCATAGTGTGTAAACATTTCCAGGTATCTATCAGTAAATGTGGTTAGGACCCTAACTGCCTGACTGGGAGTATCCTGGTCAACGAAGGAAAGCAGTTGGGTGGTGAATATCTCGGGAAATACCACAAAGTCAGAATTATAGTTTGAGGCGACATCAACATAGTATTCACATTGGTGGGCGAATTCCTCAAATGAGTTGATTTTTTTCATCATATATTGAATTACACTGACCCTTACTGGATATGCAGTTTTAAACTGGTGTTTACTCTTTCCTTGGTACTCGATATTGCTCCATTCCATCAAGGTTGCATATTCCAATGAAGCCTTGTCCTCAGGCAGGTATTTTTTTATTATTCTCTTTAAAACAAAGTCATTCTTAAGCTGAAAAGTAAGGATGGGATCATAGATGTTGTGTCTTATAACCTCATTGACATATTGTCTAGGGGTTAGCTCTGAGGAATGATTGTGGTAATTTGGGATTCTCCCACCAATGATGATGCTCTTTAGATTCAGTTTCTCAGCAAGCTCTTTTCTTGCTTCGTACAGCCTGTTTCCAATCTTCATGTTTCTATAATCCGGATGAACCATCACTTCCATTCCATACAGGTTATAACCGTCAGGATCATGATTGGTTATATATCCCTCATCTGTAATCTCATCCCACGAATGTTGCTCATTGTACTCATCAAAATTTATTATCAAGCTTGAGCTTGAACCAATGATGATTCCATCATATTCAACGCAAATCTGCCCCTCCGGGAATATTCTTATATGGCTTGATAGTTGGTCAATTTCCCAGGGGATCATCTTAGGGAAGCATAGCTTCTGTAATGCTATTATTTCGTCAAAATCCTCCTTCTCAATATTTCTAACTACGAGCTTGCTTTCAAAATGGGATAAATCGTGTTCAGTCATATTCAGCCTCCTTGTGCTTACATGTTTATGTATATACCTATACCCTTTATAGGGGAGCTAAAAATACTAATTCTAGTATAAACTATGCACAAATCAGCGGAGACGGTTAATTTTGATTGGCAAGGCTTCAATTGGGTATCACAAGTATTGAATAATTAAAGGAGGATAAAAAATGAGATTTATTTCATGGAATATCGATTCACTAAATGCAGCACTGACGAGCAGTTCAGCACGTGCATTATTATCCAAGGATGTGTTGCAGACAATTATAGACCATAATCCAGATGTGATCGCTTTGCAGGAGACCAAGCTACCAAGCAATGGTCCCACAAAAAAGCATCTGGAAATATTGAAGGAGAAGTTTCCGGATTATGAAATTGTATGGAACAGTTCTGTTGAGCCAGCAAGAAAGGGTTATGCAGGTACAATGTTTTTATATAAGAAGAATTTGGAGCCTGTTGTCACCTATCCGGTAATTGATGCACCGGATACAATGGATTCCGAGGGTAGAATCATCACATTGGAGTTTGATGATTTCTTCTTGACCCAAGTGTACACTCCCAATGCAGGGGATGGTCTGAATCGTCTAGGAGAACGTCAGGTTTGGGATGATAAATATGCAGACTATCTTGCAGAACTTGATAAGATCAAGTATGTCATCGCAACTGGTGATTTCAACGTAGCACATAGGGAGATAGATCTGGCTCATCCTGACAACAATCGAAAATCAGCCGGATTTACAGATGAGGAGCGTCAAGGCTTCACAAACCTTTTGGCTAAGGGATTTACTGATACCTTCAGATATGTGCATGGAGATATAACAGATACCTATACTTGGTGGGCCCAGCGAGTTAAGACCAGTAAAATCAACAATTCAGGCTGGAGGATTGATTATTGGCTTGTCAGTGATCGCATAGCTGACAAGGTCATCAAATCTGAGATGATTGATTCAGGTCCAAGACAAGATCATACACCAATATTGCTTGAGATTGATCTGTAGAATACAAGTATCATCGAGGACTTTAATTTAGCAGTGAAATTGCCTAACCATCCATTGGACTATTCTGAAGGGAATTTTGATTATGATAAATCGATATCTTGTAATTCTAATTACATCCGTATTTGTAGATATGTTTTGGCATGTTTTCATAGCCCCCAAGTTATTTCGAGAACAAATTGGACATCTTATGGCAAAAAAAGCGAAAGTACATGCAGCAATTTTATTTTATCTGATAAACGCTGCAGCCATATTGGTGTTTGTAATAAATCCATCTGTTGAGAAGCAAAGTATAATTCAAGCACTAGGGTATGGTGGGTTTTTAGGTTTTGCCATGTATGGTACCTACAACTTTACAAATCTTGCCCTGCTTAAAAATTGGCCCATAAAGCTCACACTTCTCGATTTGGCATGGGGAACATTTTCAGCAGCAACAACCTCTATCATATCTTTTGGACTAATTAATTATATTTAGGTATTCCAAATAGATATGGCAATGATAAATAGGGTATAGTCTTATTGTAGACATATGATGATGTTTAAGAAATTTCATAAGGCTGCCCATGTATGGATGTAAAATAGGAGGGTGATAATGTGGAGTACATCGTTAAGGAAGTCAAGAGTTTTTACAAGGTGATAAAACTTAAAGAATTCAGAAAAACTGAGGGTGTGACCTTTGATGTGATGGTTCAATCAATGATACCAAAGATTGATGCCATCGACAGGGTTATACACCAAAAGGGAGCTGTTTCTCCAGGTAAGGTGGGTTCTGTTGAAAAGGCTTGGTACATGCACACCCATCAGGAGGACAATCTGTTCGTACTTCATGGAATAAGATACGTGGAGCTTTATAAACCAGAGCATGGCAAGATTGAAAGATTCACGATCACACCTGACTATATTGAACACAATGGGGAAAGGATTTTGGAAGGGGGAGGTCTGGTTACCTGGACCACACATGTATTCCATAGGATAACCAGTGGGGAAAATGGATCTGCTTCCATAAACCTTGCAACACACCTTGAAGGATTTGACATGAACACAAACTTCAACATCTACGACCTGAATGTTGAAACAGGAGACTATAAGTTATTAAGGGAAGGCTATAAGGACCAAAAATAAATTGGTAAGATCAACATGGAGTACAAGGACTTTAGATATGATTTTTAGAATTGGAGAATTTGAAGCAAAAAAACTGGAAACAACCATGATCAATCTTAATTAATAGAGTAGAAATAAAGACCGCCGTAATCATGTTTTGAAAGTGATTACGGCGGTTTTGACTATAACTTAGCAAGTAATAATACTATCTCCAAGTTTACTCATATACTTGTCTGTTTTATATTGACATTTCTTAGTCAATCACATACAATGAGGTTTGGTGCGCCTGACCATATATACTGAATTTGGGTTAAGTCACTGAAGTAACCTTGAAAACTAGTAGGAGTAAAGTCTGGATTCTTAACAATATCCAACAACTTAAATTGTGTGGAGGAACAGCATTATTAGGAGTCTAGTAAGCCCATTGAAGAAAATAGTGGTGTAGGATGCAAATTTGACTTGGGAGGGAATTCTAATGAAAAGAAACACCGAGGTAATTCATGCACAACAAACACTGGACCCGGTTACCGGATCTCACGTAAGTCCTTTGTATCAGACGTCAACATATATACTTCCGAACTACGATGAAGCCGTCAGGCTAAATCAGAACATCGATCAGGGCTTTGTCTACAGCCGGTTCGGGAACCCCACAGTGGACGAATTTGAGAAAAAGATTGCCCATCTGGAAAAGGCTGAGGCAGCTCTTGGAACTGGTTCCGGACTTGGAGCCATTTCAACTGCAGTGATGTCACTGGTAAAGGCAGGAGATCATATTATCTTTGGAGATGTAATTTACGGCTGCAGCTTCGCATTATTTACGAAAATCCTGCCGAACTTTGGAGTGGACTACACAATTGTTGATACAACCGATGTGAATGCAGTGAGAGAGGCAATAAAGACAAACACAACTGTCATCTACGTGGAGACTCCGGCAAATCCTGTATTGAAGATTACGGATATTGAAGCAATTGCAGGGATAAAACAGGACCACCCCAATATTCACCTAGTTGTGGACAGCACCTTCGCTTCACCCTATCTACAGAATCCATTGGTTCATGGAGCGGATCTTGTGGTTCACAGTGCCACAAAATATCTGAACGGGCACGGGACTGTTACAGCTGGTGTAATTGCAGGAAGCAAGAAGCTGATAGACAGATGCAGGATGCCCTTTATGCAGTGCTTTGGAGCTGTACTTGATCCTTTTGCCGCCTGGACGATTATGCAGGGTATGAAAACTCTTGGAGTTCGAATGGAGCGTCACTGCGAGAACGCCATAAAGGTGGCTGAGTATCTTGAGAAACATCCCATGGTGGAAAAAGTATACTATCCTGGGCTTGGTAATCATCCTAGCCATGAGACCGCGAAAAAGCAGATGAAAGGCTTTGGAGGTATGATGAGCTTTAATATCAAGGGTGGACTGGAATCCGCCAAAACTGTTTTGAACAATGTTCAGATATTCAGCTTGGCTACAAGTCTTGGGAACGTGGACTCCCTGATTCAACACTCCCCATCCATGAGCCATTTCGACATGACAGAAGAAGAGAGAGAAGCAGTGGAGATATATGACGGACAGGTTCGTTTATCCGTTGGGATTGAAGATGTGGAAGATCTGATTGCAGACTTGGATCAGGCGTTAGGCAAGTTATAAACAAAGTGAAGGATCTTAAGAGGCTCTTTGCCTTATTAAGTAATTGCTTAGAATCAACAAGCTACACTATGAAGATAGAAACTTTATAAAATCACTAAGGGGGATGCAATTTGAAATCTAATAAACAAGGCTGGATTGTGGTCGCAGCCGGAGCAGGAATTAATCTAGCCTTTGGGGTGCTTTATGCCTGGAGCATTTTTGCAGGAAAACTTCAGGAAACCTTGGGATGGAGCAATACGGAAACTTCCATTCCATATACAGTTGCAATTATAATGTTTGCACTTGTAATGATTCCCGCAGGACGTCTACAGGATAAAATAGGACCAAAGAAGGTAGTAACAATCGGGGGACTATTGATAGGTTTGGGGTGTATTTTGGCTGGATCAATGACAAGCATACTGGGACTTACAATATCCTTCGGGGTTCTGGCTGGATCAGGGATCGGTCTTGGCTACGCATCCACAACACCGCCGGCACTAAAATGGTTTCCGCCTGAAAAGAAGGGGCTGATATCGGGAATTGTCGTTGGAGGATTTGGTCTTGCGACCCTCTACATCGTGCCACTTAGTAATTTTCTACTTTCCAGATATGATGTATTTACTTCTTTCAGGATCATGGGTGTGATATTTCTATGCATGACATTACCTCTGGCACAATTTGTGAAAAATCCTGATAAACCAGTGGTTTCAACCAACAAGGATGCAAAACCACCAGTTGAGGACAGGACTGTAGGTGAGATGCTTAGGACAAAGCAGTTCTATATGCTTTGGTTCATGTTCTTTGCAGGTGCAACGGGTGGACTTATGACCATAGGTAGCTTAAAGCCAATAGTAAAAGTGATGCTTGGAGAAAGTGCCGCACTTCAGCTTGTGGCTTTTGCAGCAGTTGCCAATGCCCTTGGACGACCGATGGCAGGGGTCATATCAGAGAAACTTGGTAGGGGTAAAACAATGTCTATTCTCTACGTTCTTCAGGCATTGGCCTTATTCCTTTTCAACGGACTAAATAGCTTTGCCACAGTATTGATTGCAGCGGCTACCATCTATTTTGCATACGGGTCAATGCTTTCAGTGTATCCTTCTGCATGTGCAGACAACTATGGCACCAAAAACCTTGGTCTCAATTATGGGGTCATGTTCTCAGCATGGGGAGCAGGGGGCGTATTTGGCCCGATACTGGGTGGCAGGATAGCCGATGCAACAGGTTCTTATGAAATGGCATTCTACGTATCAGCTGCAATTCTTATAGTGGCTGCAATAATGGGACTGTTCTACAAGACAAGCCAGGTGAGACATTCCTACGCTGTGACCAGAAACGGTTAGGCTTAAAATGGAATATTAGAAACAAAAAGGCTCTGCCAAGCTCATATTTGAGTGGCAGGGCCTTTTTATAGCATGTTCCAAGCAGAAAGGTTAATGAAGCCTTCATTTATTTTGATTCCTTCGTGGCCGGAACCTCTAATAGATGGTGATGGTTCGGGTTACACCATCCCATAAAACGGTGGCACCAAAGGTTTCCGCCAAGAAACGGACAGGCACCAGTGTTCTCCCGTCTTTGATCTGAGCTGGAACATCAAGTGTTTGAGGAGTACCGTTAACGGTTGCTGTTGAACTATCTATGACAAGCTGGATAATTGTTGAGCCTTTGGTTGCTGTAACGGTTCGTGTTGTGGAGTTCCATTCTACTGTTGCACCAAGTGCTTCAAGAATGCTTCTAAGCGGTAGAAGGGTTCGTCCATTTACTATAATCGGAGAGACATCTGTCACCAAGGGTTGACCATTAAGAATGATTTGTATTTCATTTGAAGCAGGTACGGGGCCGTCAACCCATGTATAGATATAATTGAAGGTATAGTGATCTTTAGTGGAGTCAGCAACAAACTTGATTTGCACTATGTAGGGTAAACCAGTGTTTGACTGCTTTGGGAATGGTTGATAGATTAAGGATTGCTGGCTGTACTCTCTTCCTTCAGTAGAAAATGTCTGCACTGAAATTTTCAAAGGTCCTCCCGATTTGCCTGGAGGAGGTGGAACAGATTCTATTCCGTGAGACATACTTGCGTTTGCACCTATCATGAGTTTTGTGGTGGACTTAATTTGTGCCAACTGAAGGTCGAGAGTATATTTCTCGCTTGGAACAAGAACAGTTGGAAGGGGTACCCACTTTAAGCCAGCCTTGTAGACACCATTTCCAAAAGATTCAATGGTACCCAATTGAACCACAGCATCAAATCCATCTTCAGGACCACCATGCTTGATTTCATAAACCGCATTCATTCGACCCGATGAATCGCTAAAATCTTTACTGTCAATACTGGTGCTGTCCAATTTCCAGTAACCCTCTGAAGATCCATAACTGAAAGAATTTACAACGAGAAAAGATAATCCTAGAACCAAAGAAATGACAAAAGCAGTTGATTTAAGTGATAGCTTTATTGATTTCATAATCAAAA
>NZ_JBJXRK010000047.1:0-9825 GCF_046224405.1 Gudongella ferriphila
CTGAAGCTACATAATAATTGAAAAGAAAATAGGGAAAGTGTTAATCTCCCCCTATTTTCTGTCTTATTTCTATGCTAAGCTCAATATCTTTCTTGCCTCTTCGGTTGTAGCAATTGGTCTGCCCACTGCCTTGGCAATATCTATTACCCTTTGAACAAGCATCTTGTTTGTTGCAGGAACTCCCCTCTCAAACTCGATGGTATCCTCAATCCCTGTCCTCACATGACCTCCCAGTGCGATTGCCATGGTTATCATTTGAACCTGAGATCTTCCTATACCCGATACAGTCCAGGTTGATCCCTTTGGAAGGCTTTCAACAAGGAACATGAGGTTCCTTGGAGTTCCAGGGATTGAACCCTTAACGTCCATAACCAGGTTGAAGTGAAGTGGTCCCTTTAGGATTCCCTTCTTTTCAAGGAAAAGTGCATTTGATAGCATTGCTGTATCAAATATCTCGATTTCGGGTTTGATGTTATTGTCCAACATCTTCTGTGCCAGCTCTTTTATCAAATCTGGCGAGTTTGCATTTACACTTGATGGGAAGTTTGATGAGCCTGTTGCAAGACTTGCCATCTCAACGTTCAGGTCAAGCATCTGCCCTCTCCAGTCAATTGTGTTCTCTCCACCACGGGCTCCTGTGGAAAGCTGCTTAATTATATCGATTTTCTCCTGGTTCATCTTGTTGACCACCTGCTCGAACAGGTCACGTCTACTGGTTGGCATTCCCTTTTCATCCCTAACGTGGATGTGGGCAACTGCCGCTCCAAGGTCTGCACAATCCTTTGCATCCTTTACTATCTCATCCACAGTAACTGGTGTGCTGTCATTTAGCTCCTTGGTTGGAACATTCCCCGTGAGTGCTATGGTTACAATAAGTTTTTCCATAATAATCCCCCTTCCACACTATTAAAGGCTTTCACAAACCTTCTTGATTCCGTTTTCCATTCTTTCATAAAGGGAATCAACTTCCTCTTTTGTTATGTTGATTGGAGGAGCTATAAGAACATGGTCTCCCTTTCCATTGGCGGATCCTCCACCTGGATAAAGTACAAGTCCCTCCTCCATGCATGCGTTGTTCACCTTGGCATTCATCTTCAATGAAGGATCAAATGGTTCCTTGGTCTCCTTATCCTTAACAAACTCCATTCCTATCATAAGACCCTTTCCTCTTATATCTCCAACGATTGGGTACTTGTAAAGGTCCTGCATCTTCTCCATAAGGTACTCACCCTGAGCTGCTCCGTTTTGGATGAATTCTTCCCTTTCAATTATTTCCATTAC
Source organism: Gudongella ferriphila (assembly GCF_046224405.1). NCBI lineage: Bacteria > Bacillati > Bacillota > Tissierellia > Tissierellales > Tissierellaceae > Gudongella > Gudongella ferriphila. Next base: position 1,282 of record NZ_JBJXRK010000047.1, read on the forward strand.
CTTAAGGGCGATACCACATGATAGAGGATTTGAAGCATAGGTGTGCCCATGGATAAAGTTTCCTGATCCATCCACCATTATTGCATCAAACACCTTCTTGTTGCATACTGCAGCTCCCATTGGTGTGTAACCGCTGCTAAGGCCCTTCGCAACAGCAATAATGTCCGGTGTAGCATCAAACAGCTTTGATGCCATGGTCTCCCCGGTTCTTCCTGACCCTGCCATTACCTCATCCATTATAAACAGGATATCGTACTTGTCACAGATTTCTCTAACCATGTCGAAGTAAATCTTCTCTGGATGTGCTCCAGGTGCTGCCGAACCAACGACAGGCTCTGTTATGAAAGCTGCAACATTCTGAGGTCCATGTCTAAGTATTTCAGTTTCCAGCTCCTGGGCAGCCTTTACGCTGGTTTCGTATAGAGTCTCCGCTCCCCATGGGTTTCTGTAGTGGTAGAATTGCTCAATCTTGGGGAAGTTTACAAGCATTGGATCATAGACTTTTCTTCTTCCGATTGTACCTGTCATTGAAAGTGATCCCAAGGTAGCTCCATGATAGGAATTCCACTTTGATATGATTTTCCACTTGCTTGACTGGACTCCGTCTCTTTCGACAAAGTACTGTCTTGCCATTTTCATTGCAGTCTCAGTTGCTTCTGAACCACCTGATACAAAGTACACGTGGTCTAGTCCTTCTGGGCACCAGCTTGCCACCTTCTCTGCGCAGTCCTCAATAACATCAACAGTCCATCTGGAAAGGTGTGTAAAGGCTATTCTTTCGATCTGCTCCTTGGCAAATTCGGCAACCTCCTTGTTTCCATGACCGATGTTTGCAACCGCTGAACCAGAGCAGCCATCGATGTATTCCTTTCCGTCCTCACCGTAAAGATATATTCCCTGACCTCTTTCAATCTTTGGGTAATGCCAGTTTTGGTTTCTGTAGAACACGTGATTTTTAGGCGCTTTGTTTAAACTCATTATAATCCCCCTTATCTATTTTCCCTGTAATTAGTAACTAGATTTGCTCTGATAGTTTTATCTCTTTGGTCATATTGTCGGCCTCAAATGTCTCGTAGTCAAAAGTTCCTTCTAGTTTGGATACAACAGTTGCAACTACAAGGTCTCCAAAGTTGTTAGTTGCTGTGTGAATCTGGTCTACGATTCTGTATATTCCTGCAACCAAAGCTATGGCTTCAAGTGGAAGTCCCATACTCTCAAGCAGGGTGATGCTTATGACGAGTCCTATCTGGGGAACTGCAGCTGCTCCTACTGCAAGAAGAGTAGCCTGAAGTACTAGCATTGCCTGCATTCCTATTGAAAGATCCATTCCGTACAGCTGACTTGCAAATACAACTATCAGTCCGAAATATATACAGGTACCATTCATGTTCATTGTAGCTCCCAAGGGAAGTACAAAGCTGGCATTCTCATCGGGTATACCTATCTTCTTTGCTACCTTCATTGAAAATGGTAGAGCCGCTGAGGATGTGCAAGTACTGAAAGCAACCAACCAAGGTTCAAATGCCTTCTTGAAAAACTTGATGGGACTTATTTTAACAATTCCCACAAGAAGTATCAGCATCAATACAATTATTGTGTGTGAAATTGCCGCTAAATAATCTGCCAATATGAATTTAGCAATCGGTCCGAATATTTCCACTCCAAACTGGGCAGTTGCGTTTGCCATAAGTCCGAAAACTCCGTAAGGTGTGAATTTAACAACTATGTCAATGATCTTAAACATGGTTTCTGAAAGGATGTTTACAAGTTCAGTAACTGGTTTTGCCCTCTCACCAATAATTACAAGTGCTATTCCTGTAAATATGGCAAAAGATATTATATGTAACATGGATCCATTTGCCATTGATGCAATTGGATTTTCTGGAAAGAAATCGAGTACAACATCATAGAAGCCTGGCAATTCCCTAATTTCGATATTGTTCGCTGAAACCGAGCCTAAGTCGATGCCTGAACCTGGCTTAATAATATTTGCTATCAGAAGTCCTATACTAACTGAAAAGCCCGATGTTAAAAGGAAAAGTCCTATTGTCTTCACACCGATGTTTCTTAGCCTTCTAATATCTCCCAGGTTTATAACTCCACTGGTAATTGAGAAGAAAACCAGCGGTACTATTACCATTCTTATAAGTCTGATGAAAAGGTTTCCAAGAAATACAAAAAACTCCATCATCTTTGCAATAGTTGGGTTGTCTGGACCACCCATTGAACTAAGTATAATACCTACTGTAATACCTAAGAACAAACCTAAAAATATCTTGTGGTACAACTTCCATGTAAACTTTTTTTTCATACTATGCCTCCCTTTATTGAGGCTATTGACCTGAAATCAAAGCCTCGTATTTCCCCACGATCTTCTTGATTGATACAATGATTGCCTTCTGTGCGGACCCGTGATATCTGGTCTTGATTTCATCAAACAGAGTCTCAAGATCATCCTCATTAAGGTTAAACCCTACAATGATATCTCGAAGAAATTCTGCAGCTACATCTGTTAAAAGAGTTACTGAAGCGTTTTCAATAATTCCAGTTTCTGTATTTATTATAAGCCCAACATCTAGTGCCTTGTAAACGCTTTCTGATGGTATTCCTGCTGGCAGCTTTGAAAAGCTGCTGATATAGATTGTCTTTTCAGGATATTTCATGGTATCACTCTCCATTTTTTATTTCTATTATCTCACAAGCACCTCCCAGTTAATAGTATTGAGTGTGACCATATTGATTTTCCAAAAAAAAACAGCCCAAAAATAGTAATTACTATTTAGAGCTGGATTTTACCTGATTATGGCTCCACGGGAAGTGAAACCCTCATGGCAAAGCAACATATACATATTTAGTTTTCTTACACTGTACTATACCATAGCCCATTCTATATGGCAACAAAAAGTTTGTTAAATTTTCTAAAATCTTTTTATCACTTGAATTTGTATAGATTAAGACCAATTTCCTGATCAAACTTCCTATCAATTTCACCCTCAATTGACTCAATAACAAACTCTCCCGTTGCACTGATGACACCTCTCGAAAAGTGTCCCCCCTGTACATTATATTCGCTGTCTCCAAGGGTTGCATGAAGATGGAGGTAGGTTTCCCCATTCATTGTTGAGATATTGCCAAGAAGTGATGTGATTTCATAATCACCCTTAAGGTCAACTGAATGGTATTCCTTCTCTTTTGTTTCAAAAAGTCCAATGGTGGCCTCTCCAACAGCTCCAATCCCCTTTATCCATCCAAGCTTTATTCCCTGTTGAGTGCAAAATTCCTTAAGGGTCTCCACGATTTCCTCTCCCTTATCAAGTCTTAAAACATATTTATTCCCAAACTTCACGAAATCCATAAGATCACACCTTTCAAAATCTACATTATCTTTCTATGTAATAGGCTGCCAATGACAATATTAGATTTGTGATAGCAAGGAACAAGAATATCAAATCCAGGGCAAAATCACTGTTCTTAACCTTTTCAGAGGTCTCACCCTGATACATGGTTTCACTGAACTTGGCAGCAAGAAATCTATCCGACCTTCCTCCAATGCCCATGGGGCTGGCACTTCCCCCTATCCAACGGAAGGCGAAAAATGTACCAAATACGACAAACCATACAAAGAAGAAACTCTCACTGATTACAAAGCCTCTTCGATAGAGAAAGAACAATTCTATTGCAATTGCAGGAACCAAAATCTTAAGGGTTCTCTTGTGCTCTTTTTTCATCCTTTTCCTCCTTTGGATTTGTTCTAGGTACAAATATCCCTATATGCTCCCAATACCCTTTTGTTTCGAATTATGTTCAGCTTTAGACATTTGTTTCCATGAGCAGACTAATCTATCACCCGTTCAAGAATAATCTCAAAAGCTGTAGGTTTACCATGACCATTGTATTCAGTGGGAAGAACTTGTACCAATCTCCAACCTTCCCTGGAATGTTCGTCAATGATGTCATGGTGATTTGCCTCTGTAAAAAATCCTCCCAAAGTTGCCTGCACATATTTATATTCATACATTCGTTTGACCTCCATCATTATTCAAATTTTAAAAACTTATGGACTACGTTGTATTATCATTGGTCTTTTCTTAACTATATATTCTTGTACATTGATTCTACCCTTACACCACAAAAAATTCACTTATTGAACTTTTATAGGATTTTCGGCATAATCAACCACCAGTTTAACTGTGACATGACAGTAGAAGATTTGAATTGAAAAACTTATGGCAACCGGATTGTATTTATCTTATAAAAGATACTATCTCAAACTTTCCCTCTATAAATATTTTCTCTTACATTATACGGATTCTGTCCTCTGCTGGAAAAGTATAGTTAATTGCTAATACTCTCTATGTATTCCAGTGCTTTATCAAAGGGTTTTATTGGATGATCCCATATTTGATGACCAACACCTTCTAATTCTATAAACTCGTAATCCTTACCATATCTATCCATTTGATCAATAAATTCATATACCTGAGCTATTGGGCAATGCTCAACATCTTCTTTTCCGTGTATCATTAAAAAAGGTATATCAACTTCATTTGCCCACATGGTTGCAGATCGTTTTACATATCCATCAAGATTTTCTGCTGGTGTTCCCAATCCGATAGTTTTCTCGTAAAAACGACTAGCTCCTTCATAGTAATAATAGTTGAATAGCAATGAGTATAGTCCTGACAAGATCGCACCACCTCTTACGCCTTCAATATGTTCTCTTGCCAGTAATAGAGCCATAAGGCCACCTCGAGACTCACCAATCAAATATATGTTATCAGCATCAACATAATCTAGGTTCTTAGCCAGCTCAATCATGTTTATTACATCATTTAGGTCTCCACCACCCAGCTCATCCTTGCCAATTGTTCCCCCTCTATATTGAGGTGCAATCACTACATATCCCTTTCTGGCAATTTCTGATAAGTTACCATCTCCAGTAATGGTTTCACGCCAATATTCATCTCCATATCCACCACGCAAAAATACAATAAGTGGAAGTTCAGTATTTTCATCGGCTGGTCTAGTCATATATCCGAAAACTTCAAGTCCATCACTCATATAGATAATTTTAGACATGACAATATCATCATGCTCTGCTCCTCCATCTATGAGTTGCTCATCTACTATTTTGCCGTTATCAATATGACCTTTCTCTTCTGACCACTTTACGATATCACTTTTATCCTTAACAAACCCATTAAAAATTTTGTCATCCTCTACATAAACATCCCAGTAATCAATAAATTCATATTCTTCGCCCGCTGAACTGATCAGTGTATAGGAAATTTTATACTCCTTTGTAGATAAAATATCAGTGTTCTGTATTTCATCCACCAAATATACATCTAGATCTGTATAATCTACAATATCCAACTCCTTGAAAATCATGGTGTAATGCTCAAACTCACCGTTGTAAAAAGTATTGTCATCCATTTTTGAAACCACATTTAGCCTATTTAGCTTTTTTTGAAAATACTCCTTAAACTCAAAAAGGTCCATGTCTTCATCTAACTCTTTAAGATCCAATATTGCTTCAAAAAATACCCTATCATCCTTTGTAGTTTCGCAACCGACAAAAAGCATTGCTACAATTAAAATAAGAATTAGTAATAATGGACATTTTTTTAGATATCTCATAGATCCTCCAATCTAATGGTTAATACAAAATCACCAGATTCTCTTTTTTCTCCAGGTACTGGTTGTTGTCTTCAATCATGTATAGGACAAAGAACCTGTCTTCTTGTGCTCTTTTTTCATCTTTTCACTCCCTCGGACCAGGTTCTGGTTTTTAACACATCCTTTAGAATTATCATACCCAACTTAATTGTAAAATATTCAATCATTCTCCTCACACATGTCAATTATCATCTTGCTACATGTATTGCACTTATTCGCCTGCACTCTTGGTCTACCGGCAGGACTATCTTCACCCAACTTGATTCCACCAACTGCCCAAAGCCCAAGAACTAAATCCTTTTCTTCAGGTAACCATTTCAAAGCATACCTGTCACCATAGATATAGCCTCTTACCATCTCTTCACCACAAAAAGGACATTGCATATATGACCACCTCTCTTAAGTCTCTGTTCTTATTTAATCATTACTGCATCATAGATGATTAAAACTCTATTTTACAACATTATAACACTAAACCAGTGCAGTTCTACCATCTACATGGAAAATCCTGAAAAATTACATGCAAAAGGAGCAGTCACATTATCTTGTGATTGCTCCATAAAGTCTTATACATACCTTCACTATCAATCAAGCCCGAACAGGTGAATCAAGGGCCAATGGACTCTTCTTTGCCAATCGGTTTCCGTATGGGCTGCTCCTATGATCCAATGGGCCTCGATATTGCCTCTTGATCTGTCGCTTTTAGTTAAAATACGCTCAACAACCTTATCAAAGGACCTGTCCAATCCCCCTTCTTTGGTTCCCATATCTATCCATATGCGGCTATTGGCAAGGGCATCCTGGTAAATATCCACAGTATTGATATTTGCCCTTGTCCCCCACCAGAAAGACGGGGATATGATTCCAAGCCTTCCAAACACATGAGGATTCCTAAATCCAATATTGAAGGTCACAAGCCCTCCCATTGATGATCCCATTAGACCAGTATCCTCTGGACCGGTCAATGTCCTGAAGTTTTCATCAACAAAAGGCTTGAGCTCTTCAATAAGAAACCTTTCGTAGAGCTTACCCTTACCCATTATTCTCTGTCTTTTAAACCTGCCGTTCACATGGGCATACTCGCTCAGTCTATCCTCCTGCATATTGTCTATCCCAACAATTATAAGCTCTCTGATCATCCCCCTGCTGACCAGCTCATCATGGACTTCATGAACTGTCCACCCTACGCCTGCATAAGCTCTTTCACCGTCAAAGACATTCTGACCGTCGTGCATGTAGAGTACAGGGTAGGACTTCTCGTTGTCTTCATAATAGCTTGATGGAATATATATGTTGATTTCCCTATTGTTTTCTAGATTTCTTGAGGGAAAATCCTTGATTGTTATCATTCGCTCATCAATGTCAATCATTCTTTCAACTCCTCGCTGTTAATTGGCTAATTATAGCATATTTTAACATTCTTTGAAATCAAGTGGTAGTGTATGGTATTCTCTCCTAATATAAGTGAGCTCAACCATACCATCAATAACTTTTGTTTCTATTAGTTTAAGTTGAATCTCTGGATTTTCATCCAAGAATAGCGGAATGCCAGCGCCTAAAATAGTTGGTATTATTGTTATAACATACCTGTCTAATAGATTTTGTTTAAAAAACTGGTCCAGCAGCCTTCCACCACCAACAAGCCAAATATCCTTCCCCGGCTGGCTTTTTATTTTTTTAATAAATCCAACAATATCCTCTGATATGTACTCTACCCTATTGTCAGCTACATGATTTCTACTTGTCGCTACGTAACATTTCTTTCCCTCATATACCCAAGCCCCAGGAGAAAGTTCATTAACAACTTGTTCATACGTAGTTCTGCCCATAACAACTGTATCTATTGAGCTGTAAAATTCATTGAAACCAGAATCCAAATCAGAATCTCCGCTTTCGCCACCCAACCAGTCAACTGCACCATTTTCCCTTGCGATATACCCATCTAAGCTTACAGCAATATACAGAACTATATCCCTCTTCACAAGCTCATCCTCCCATGATTTTCTAAAGCTGGAACATAGGACAAATAACCTGTCTCTTTGTACTTTGAACGCCAGTATGTTACTTTCTTCCATAGTCATACTTGCAGTATGGACATTTTGGATAGTCTTTATCATGAACTCTTCCACAGCTGGGGCACTTGATCTTTGTAATCAGCTCATCCTTATGGTGGTAAAACTCAAGTTTTCCACATCCAAGGCACTGGTGTACATCAACCTGTATACCATTTGGAACCTTTCTCATCATAAGCATCTCAGGTTCACCAATTCTCAGTACAAGGTCTTTCACCATCTCCATTTCACTTCCACATCTCAAGCATTTCATCTCATCTTTCAATGATATCCCTCCAGAATCTCCCTAAAAATTGTCTTATACCCTTGTCTTGCCAACCAGCATTGATGCTTTATTGAAGTCCTTCTTGTGCACATAAAATATGTATTGATAATTTAGTTCCTGTTTTTGTCCATAGGATCCAGCCCTGCTTCTGGTTCCGCTGGAAAATGGTGATGAGGACATCCTGTTTATGGTCTTTATATGGTAGTCAATATTGCTTCTTGTTAAAGCTATTCGGATATTGCTCTGTTCTTTCATCGAATAGACGCTGCAAAGTTCCTTGCGATTGAAAATTGTAATCATAGGTCCTCCTTATTTATGATTTCTTATATATTGAAATGATTTCTAATTACATCAATCCACTTTAGAAAAATAATTTGAATTCCTGTTTAAAACATTATAACATTAAATCAGTTTATCTATACCATTTTTATGGAAACAGTGAATTAATCTCCAGCAAAATTACAATGGGATGGAAAACATAAAAAAGGAGCAGGCTCTGTTTTATGAGCTTACTCCTGATAGCTTTTC
>NZ_JBJXRK010000048.1:0-9218 GCF_046224405.1 Gudongella ferriphila
GGGTAGGTTTTATAATAATTTGAATAATAGCTCGAATAGTCAATGCTGAACATACTATAGATAATTTGCATTAACATAGAGTTAATCTGCTTAAAATGACTACTCTTTGTTAACGCCTAACACAAGTGTTCCGAATGCAAAAGAAGACTTATTTATTTTACTTCTGATTAATAAGAAATGTATCGATTTTCCTTCAACCATATAATCATTATATATTTCCATATCCACACCTTTTTCAAATGCAACTTCTGCATTACCATTATCAACTAAAGTTATTGCAAATGGCTCTATACTAAAGTCTGAAACGATATTACCGCTTTCATCTACTATATAATCATAAACTTCAAATTCAGTTGTTTCAAAGTTTAAAGCTTCAATTTCAATTCTTTCCCCAAAATCAATCATTGGCAAATCAATAAATCTTTTACCAACCATAATACTTTTTATTGCTTCTTCAATATCTTCTTTCTCTTCATTATATCTATCTCCATAATAAATTGGTCTTAATTCTTTAGAATCATATGATATTTTAATGGCTGGCTCTTGTATCATCCTATTTTGGCAAGATGATAAAACTAATAATATTAATAATAAACTACTCAAAATAATTGGTTTTTTAAGTCTCTTCAATACTCCATCTCCTAAATTATAAATTCTCTTTACTTAGTATTATCTACTATAACGACGTTAACTATAAATGATGCGCAACTAATACTGTTGCTGTTTTTCAATTATTGAAAATATTTTTCCTGCACTGAATATGGACAATGGAATGTTTATAACAGTGAGAACAAATATTATAATAAAATTAGACATTGGACTAATAGGAAAGAGATTCCCTATAGAATACTTAAATATTAGAAAATAAATTACATAGAATACAATACTGACCATCCAGTAGACAAGGTTCTTTCCCATAAATTTCTTACACTCCTTTATTCTCTGTTACACATAAATCTACTTATATGCACATTTTATTCGATAATTTCTCGAACAAAAATAATTACTCCATCACCTTCTTTGCAAAACTTCCAACCATTTTTGCCAAGCTCATTCCATTCCTTTTCAGCATCTTCTATTTTTCTATTTATTGAGAATCCTAACTTCTGCTCTTTCTTAACAAATTTATATTCAAACCTCTTAATGACTAACACCTCCATGTTCTAATTATTTTATTTCACCTGTTTCCACCTATATGATACAACTAATAAACAATGCCTCCTACTCATATTTAGATTTTCCTACAAATTCAACCATCAAGGCCCCTATTAAAGAAAACAATGAATAGATAAAAACCCAAATCAGAAAGCTTTCATTGAATATAGTAAAGGTTGCAACTAACCAAACGCAAAAGGTCGTTCCAACAACTACAAATATCTTTCTTGCTAAAATTTGACCAATTATTCCAAATAAGAATGATGTCATTGGAAAAACAAGCAATGCCATCAAAAACTCCATAAGTCATGCTCCCTTCGTAGATAGTTTGTTAATATTATGCAATAATTATTTTGATTCAATTACTTCTTAACATAATGCAGGCTTAAAGAAATGCCATTAAGCACCAAGGTTACTATTAGCAAAATTATCGAAAGTGTAGTACTTGTGCCACTTGTATCTAAAAGTGCAGACCAATCTCCTGCTTGTACGATTTGATTGCTATACATAACTTGAAAACTAATTGCTATTGCACATGCACTGATGCTTACAATGGAATAAAATGCTCCGTTTTTATTATGGCTAATCTTATATCTGCCTATACTCACACCGGGTAGTATCCAGGCAATCAATCCAAGAACAAAACTTCCCAACAACAGGAAACTAATCATATAAATACCTCCTAAGCTATGCTATCTTGTGATCACTCTTATTTTCTATAATGAGCTTTAGTATTATTAGCTCTCTATCTCTTTCTCAAATATAGCTTCAAACTCCATTGGCACGCCATTAGATGTATACTTAACAGGAAGAATCTGTACTAAATCTCCAACCTTCTTTGGCGTATCTATCAATGATTTCATTATGGTCTGTCAGCTCTGATACTACGAATCCTTTCATGGCTAATTTTACACTTTCATACTGATACACATATCCATCTCCTTATGTGATACTTCCATTCTAAATTGATGCTTCACCAATAATCTCATTCTTTTGTACTTGATAAATTCTTGGTTTATGCTAAATAATATTATCTCTCTTTAGCTCCTTAATTGCATTCTTAACTGCCATTTTGATTATGAAATATAATACTAAAGCTGGCAAGGTAGCATAAATGGGCAGAAAAATTAATCCTGCAGATATATTGCTCATATATAAGTTCCCTCCCTTAAAAACACACATTCATTAGACTTATTGGTGTATAGTCAATTCTATACATTCTGCTGGACTTCTGTGTGACACAAAATATTAAGATTGTGTCATTGATGAACTCATTTTTATGATTATCCCATATTAGATAATTTGGAGTTTATCATCTTAACTTAATTCATTGTAAATTAAGTTACACATAACAATTCCTACTTCTACCAAGAATTGTTTCTGATTCTCCGTATATTTTTTTCTTTCTTTAAGACTTTCTTGTGAAGAATGCCTGAAACATTGAATTTTCTTTCTATACTCTTTCACATCATTTTCTTTAATAAATCCTAACGAAATGTAATCATAATTCAATGTAATGAAATTTCCATTTTTTTTTAATAAATATTCAATTAAATTTCCTACCTCTTTTAATTTTTCATCAAGAGCCATCTCACGAAACTGTGCGTTTCTCGTTGATATCTTCTGAATTAATTCGCCCAAGTCCTGGCTTACAATAATTTTTTCATCATCTTCCTGTTCTAAATCTTTAATAGCTTTTTTTGTTTCATCAATTTTCTTTTTATCGTAATCTGTTAGGTTGTTGTTTTTCAATTTGTAATCCTCATAATAATTGATTAGCGCACTTATTAATTTGACAACTTTTGAATTAGATTCCGTTTCAAAAATTTGCCGTAATTTGTTAGCTTTTGAACAATAATTTTCATACCCTTTATCGTTATAAATATCAATACCAATAATTCCTTTTATAAATCTTTGGAATGAACTATTTGAAAAATCTAATACATATCCACTTTGCATATCAAACAATTCTTCTAAACATTGTATTGTTTCATACTTTAAATTTGCCATATAGCCTCCTAATAAACTACTACTTATCTGATTAATTTCATGTTGCACATAATTATTCATATATAACCCTAAATACAAAATATCTATTTCTAATCAAGACATAAAGATCTGTTGGTTTTTTCACTCACCTTCTTATCTTAATCTTGACTGACATTAATCCATAAATCCATTATGACTTTCCAACATGAAAAGTTTGCAAATAATATCAAAAATAATCGTCTAATTAATTCTCATTGAGTGTTCTACTGTGGATATAAAAACACTGACTTAAGCATCACATATAAAACCAGTCTTTAACCAGTCGCAAAATGCGACCACTTCGATCATGCTTTTGAGGTCTCAATTTGCGACCTCAAGATTAGATGAGAGTTACTTGATAATTAGCTTAGTATCTTCAGTTATAAGCAATATATTTATTTGTGCTTTGTCTTGGTAAATTGAAAGACGTTTATTATAGTACATTACTTAAATAGCTATCCCAATACTCATCATCGCCTGTAACTCCATGTAACCAGCAATACATAATCACAACTTCAAACTCTTGTTTTTTCCCTCTGGTAAATTTCTTTTTAGGCATGTTTCTATAGAGCGAATCCAGGCCAAACAGATTATTTTTTTGCTTATAATCGTAGTCCCAGAGTATCGTATCAGTTAATTTAATATCTTTGTATTGGGATTTCTTATCGTAGAACTCACTTTTTTTCTTATGACCTTTAGGCCATATTTCAGGATATTCGAAAAAATAGTGAGCCCACTCATAGCAAAAATTGTAGATATTTACACCATAATTCTTGTATGTATCATGAATCCATTCATTAATTTCTTCAGATATATAAATTCCTTGATTATAAGGCTCAAATAAATTTCTCACCTTATGGGCATCTTTAATAAACAGGTAAATCATTTCTGATTGTCCTTCAAGAAACTTAAACCTCTTTACCACCTTAGGGTATATTTCGTAGGACAATGATCTAAATTCCGGTTCACTCTCGTATAACAAAAAATAGTCATCTGTTATTGAGTTCATTAGATACTTGTGCATATATTTTCCGTATGATCCGTAGAGTGAAACTAACCAATCTCTTACTTCAGGATCATAATCACGAATTATTTTGCGATACCTTTCAATTTTTTGCTCATGTAGTACCGTTTTTTCATCAGCAGGCTTTGTATCCAGATAATTGTTGAAGTACTCAAATATGTAATTTACACAGATACGAGTATTCTCTTGTCGCCTATCCATATCATACTCGTTGATCCCATCTTCTTTTTTTCGTTTGAAAATGTATTCTTCCAATCGCATAATAATCATCAACCTCCATTTGGAAAACCAGCGATAATTAGACTATTCGACACTAATTCCTCTACGTTTTTATCTTAAACTGCTTGAGATTATATGTATAATCTTAAAAAGATCAAACACTATTCAAACACTTATCATCGCAGTATATTCTTAAATAAATGTGCACCTCCATGTAGCGTCTTGATAATCCTTATTTATTGTTCCATCTCTATCTACAAATGCAACTTTCATATATTACACCCACCAATTAGGAAAATTCACAATGTATATCTAAATGCGGTACACCTTATTTGGTAAATATTCTATTTAGCCTTTCAATCCCAAGAGTCAAAATGATTCCGTAAATAATTACTGCAATAGTTATCCATATTGCCAATGAGATTGGCATTTCCTTGGCATAGTCCATAGCATTTGATTTCCACGAACCTTTTTGTATTTCAAGGCCCTGAATGATTTTTAATCCGTACAATTCTAAAGATAAGACTAAGCCACCAACAATAACCGCAAAACTACCAAGTGATACTCTACTCATTATAATCCATCCCTTCCATGATATGTCACAAATTAGACCTTTTGATCGATGCAATATGTTAAGTTTCATATTTTCTGAATATGGCAATGATAATCCTAAAGAATCCGGTCACAAAATGTGACTACTTCACTCAAGCTGTTTGAGGTCACAACTTGCGACCTCAAAATTAGTAGAGGGCTGCCTGATCTTTTACTTAGTATACTACTCCCATAAATAATATATTTATCTGTGCTTTGCTCTGGTAACCCGTGAGACGATTATACTTACTATAGTGTACGAAAGTACCCAAATCATGAAATCCTTTAATAATAGCATTAGGTCAAAGTCATCAAAAAATGGATTGTAAGATACTCCAATTAATCCACGAATCAATGTTGCAAGAAAGTAAGCGATTGAGATAATGACCAACTGTTTTTTCACCATTCATTTCTCCTCTCTCTAAACTCATTAGTGCTTTATTTAATAAGCCTATAAGGACCAGGTATACTACTTGCCTCTATAGTCATATTTACAATATGGACATTTTGGATAGTCTTTATCATGAACTTTTCCACAACTGGGACACTTGATCTTGGTAATCAACTCATCCTTATGGTGGTAAAACTCAAGTTTCCCACATCCAAGGCACTGGTGTACATCAACCTGTATACCATTTGGAACCCTTCTCATCATAAGCATCTCAGGTTCACCAATCCTCAGTACAAGGTCTTTCACTACCTCCATCTCACTTCCACATCTCAAGCATTTCATCTCATCTTTCAATGATATCCCTCCCAAATCCATAAAATAATTATCTTATACCCTTGTCTTGCCAACCAGCATTGAAGCTTTCTTGAAGTCCTTCTTGTGTACATAGAATATGTATTGATAATTTAGTTCCTGTTTTTGTCCAAATGATCCAGTCCTGCTCCTGGTTCCACTGGAAAATGGTGATGATGACATCCTGTTTATGGTCTTTATATGGTAGTCAATATTGCTTCTTGTTAAGGCTATGCGGATATTGCTCTGTTCCTTCATTGAATAGACGCTGCAAAGCTCCTTGCGATTGAATATTGTTATCATAAATCCTCCTCTTCTGCTCTATCACATCTAATGTAATGATTTCCATTTATATTAGTCACCATTAGTAACAACCTAATTTTTGCTCTATTTAATAACATTATAACATTTAATCAGTTCAGTTCTACCATTTTTATGGGAACAAAGAATTAATTCCTCTTATTTTTAAGTAAATTTTCCCCAACAAAAATAACAGTTGAAAAAAGAGTATTAAAAAGGAGTAGGCGCTGTCTGGTAACGCTTACTCCTGATCATATTGGATAACATTTAAGTTGGATATAGTTATTACATTTATTTTGGTTTGACTCTTGAATATTTAACTTCCCCACTATGTTCCTTCTTAATTGGGTGAAAATAATTGAAGGTTGACTATGAGCTTAACCAAGACTAAACATTACAAATATTAATTCACCATTGAAGAACCTGAAAAGAATCTACTAATTATCAACTCTCTTGTTTGATTATCGTTAAAATCCAAATCACCTGAAATATTTAGAACAGTACTTCCCTTTTGGATTATTATAAGATCCCGCTCTTGTGTCAGCACCAAATTATCAACATCCCATGAATTCTTCATCTCTTCATCGGATACAATAATTCTATCAAGGAAGGTCATTCCCTTCCACTTAATTCCCTTTTCCAAATCATGTCTTATACCATTAAATATTATTTCAGCAAAGTATGGATCGGTTGTCTTATAGTATTTTATACTTATTCTTTCTTCATAGCCATTACCATTGACAAACTCCAAATAGGAATAGTGCTTTGGTGTGACTGGACTGCTTCCATGTTTAAACTCCTTGGTCGATGTGCTTATTTTGCTTGGTTCCTCTGATATTTCGTCTATTGTAATTATTGGATAACCCTCAGGTACTGAAGTTACTTTATAGGTATCTTCAAATCCTTCATAAACAAACGGAACTACTGTATAAATAAAGATGAATACCATAAATAATGCAAATATTATTACTGGTATACTATCTTCCCTTTTAGTTGCCTTTTTCTTTGTATAATACTTAAGGCTTAATCCTACAATGATTCCAATACCTGGACCTAACAATGATTTTATTACAATTTGAGGTGTAAAAAACGCATCAACTATAATAAAAAGCACTAAAAGTAATAGTATGATCCATGAGGAACCATAAAATAATATTATGCGCCTGCGTGCATTTTTCATAGTAGGCTTTTCGATTGGTAAACCTTTTTCAATGTTTCTTCTTGCTTTCAGTATCCTTATAATGCTGTACAGAGCAGGTACTGTAGCAAGTATAAAACTGATAGGTAATAAAATGATGCCTGCAACTCCTGTAAAAGACAAAAGAATACTATACTTCAAAGGGATTATATTAATTAATAAATAGGCGGCAAATAACGAAAGTATAAGGTAACCTCGTAACTCATTTCTTAATAACGTATGCTCCACAATTTCTTGTTCAATTGCTTCGTCTGTTTGAATTGGAACAGGATCACTTCCCTCCTCAGCATAAAAAAACTGTAAATAATCTTGTGATGTTATAAATTTCCATCCTGATTCTTCACATAATCTCCTATACACCTCAGATTCTTCAGTCTTTTCCGGAGTGAGGGGTCCGCCTTCCTTGAATACATCCACATAGAACTTCAGTTTCTGAGGCTCTATGGCTCTAAATTTTGCAAATTGTTGTTGCAGTCCTATCTTTTCCAACATCCAGCCTTCCTCAGCCATTTCCTCCAAATACGATTTCATAGCTTGGTAGTCCAGAGAAAAGAATCCCCAAAAAACCCATTTGTGTTTATTGTTCACCTACTTCACCCCCTCAAATAGATCACTGCCATCTGAAACCAGTTGCTTTAGCCTTTGATATTCATCCTTTAAAATGTTAAATCCTTTATCTGTCAAAGTATATGTTTTTCTTCTGTTTTCCGCTGATAGCTGTACTATAATATCCTCCTCCTCAAATCTGGATAGAAGATTATATAAAGTGCCTGCTCCAATTTTCACTCTGCCTTCTGTATGTCTCTCCACCTCTTGCATAATTCCATATCCATGCTGAGGTTCGGATAGCATTAAGAGAATGTAATACATTGGCTCAGTTAAAGTTTTTAGTTGTTCTCTTGCCATAAAATCATCTCCAAAGCATTACATCGATATTCGTTATATCTATTATCAATATAATATAATTGTTTGCTATTATTGTCAATACTCTTTAAAATATTGAAAATTGTGTTGTCCTCATTTTGAAAAAGAACATGAAAAAGGAGTAGGCGCTGTTTTGTGCGCTTACTCCTGATAGTTTTGGAAGTTCATTTCCGCTGGCGGAAGAACATTTTGATTGGCGGAAGAGGATTATTAGATAGGGACAGTTATTGTCCCTGTTTAAAAATCCCCTTCCATTTCCCCCCTCCCCTTCCAATCCTTCTCACCCCCTCTCCCTCACTACATCTCAAACTCTTTTCCTCCATTTTTCTGTCTAAATGTTCTTCCATTTCATTTTCATCTTTTTACCTCAAAAACCCCTCCTTTTGGAAGAGCATTTAGACAAATTGGCTAAATGTTCTTCCCTGATAAAAAGAATAAAAACATGAGAAAAAGAATCTGAAAAAGAGATCCTGAAGTGATGAATAGGATTAGAAGAATCAAGAGAGAAAAGGGATGATAATAGCAGGAGTTAGAGCAGGAGAAGGATCATGGAACTCGGCACTGTGTGCCAAGCTAAAAAGGGGAAGAAAGATAAGAGAAGGAATCCTATGAAACCCCAACTCAAGCCTCTGAGAAGCCATTACAGCTGCTTAGAACCACGCTTAAGGGAGATGTCTACCTCCCTTCTTTGACAGCCACGCTTCGACTGATCTCATCAGAGATTTCAGGCGGAGTGGGCGCTGTTAAAGGAGTATTAATAGCAGTTGTAAATGCGTATTTTCCTGCTCTAATCCTGCTCTTATATATTCCATTTAGAGGGGCATAACCGTTGATATACAACATATTGTATGGTTAGTTATTTAAACCAGCATATATTGTGGTTTGATAATAACTTTATATGTTTTATTAATGGTTTTTCGTCTTGCTTCGCAGAGAATTTTTTTAAATATCTGATTCGATGGATAGGTAGAGTTAGCTGGAATAGTATATCCATTTTTGTGATATACTATATTAAAGACTTATGTAGTTCGTATAAG
>NZ_JBJXRK010000049.1:0-7798 GCF_046224405.1 Gudongella ferriphila
CCGCGCTCTCTTGAGGCGACTTGATTAGTATACCATGTATACCAACCCTGTGTCAACATCTTTTCTGAAGTTTTTTATGTCGTTTCCCTGATGGTCTTCCGAAAAGAGACAACTTGTCTATAATACACCCTAATGGATCTCTTGTCAAGGATAATAATGAAATTAAAATTGATTTTCTATCCTTTTAAAGACTCCTTGCCATGACAGCTTTTCTATTTCACTTTTATAGGGTGCAAAACTATTATACCCGTCATTATGAATATTAATCTGTTTATCCAATGTTTTTTTTAAATTAAATACAAACTGGTTGTAATCCTCCTGTAATGGTGTGTCAATATCCATCATTCTGGGAAGCTTGACAAATTGAACAAGACCAGAAGATGTTATTTTTTCACCCATATATCCCCTTAATCCTGGAATATCCGTTGAAACAACCATAAGACCACAGGCAAGTGCCTCCATGGTGACAAGGGGCAGTCCCTCATAATAGGATGGGAGAACAAAAATATCCGAGGCTCTAAAAACACCAGCCAGCTCCTCATGGCTAACTGCCCCTGTGAACCTGACTCCAAGCTCCTTGCCCCGCTTGACTATATTGTCCCTTTCCTCCCCATCACCGCTTCCCACTATTGTAAGATTGACTTGATTTGACTGGATAAGGTGCTCATATGCTTCAAGCAGGGGCATAAGTCCCTTTGCATAGCTTAATTTTCCTGCGTAAACCATCCTTGTAACTTCGGATCCCTTCCTGTTTTCTGAAGGATAAAATATTTCCTCATCATAACCTCCACCAGCTACATGGATCCTATCTATGGGCACATTGTACAGTCTTTCTATTGTGGCCATCTGATCAACAGTAAGAGCAAAAATCCCCTTGAGCTTCTGTATTCCGCTGACAACTTTTCCCCCCAGCCAGGGCACCTTGTGAAGCTGTCTTATATCTGTTCCATGGCTTATTCCAAACACAGGTATGTCTTCTGCCACTGTTGCCGCTATGGAGGTAGCCAGCCAAAGATGATTGGAGAGGATGATGTCCGGACTGAAATTCTCCAGGGCATTTATAAGCTTTTCAGTGAATTCCCGCTCCCATCTGGATATGTCCTCCAAGGTCATTTCCTTGTAGACACTGCTACTGTATGGCATCTTGTCGCTCATTCCAATTATGGGGAATGGAATTTCAGGAGTGTTGAATTGGACCATATCAGCATACTCCAGAGTGGGGTTGCTGTAATTCAATCCATCCTGGACAGCTCCAAGAAGTCCCTGAACATAACCCTCCTTGTGGGCTTCAGCTATCATTGCCTTTAGATATGTTCCGCTTCCGGTTTTTCCCGGGTACTGGGATGTGATATGCAGTATTTTCATGGACTACCTCCGTGTATGAAAAGAGACCCGCATATTTATGGGCCTCTTTAGAATCTTTTTTACTTGTTGGTAAACTTATTAAGGTTGTCATTTCTCAGCTGACCACTTAGTACAGTTTTGCCCCTGCTGGAATATGTGGGTCAACCATTAAGAGATTCAGTCTTTCCACCCCATCTTCTTCATGAATGGCACTTATGACCATACCGAAGGAATCAATTCCCATCATCTTTCTTGGTGGAAGATTTGTGATTGCAATAAGTGTTTTACCCATAAGCTCCTCTGGTTCGTAATACTCGCGAATTCCGCTTAAGATAATCCTTTCAGAGTCTGAACCGTCATCCAGGGTGAACTTCAAGAGCTTCTTGCTCTTTGGAACCTCTTCG
Organism: Gudongella ferriphila; assembly: GCF_046224405.1. NCBI lineage: Bacteria > Bacillati > Bacillota > Tissierellia > Tissierellales > Tissierellaceae > Gudongella > Gudongella ferriphila. Next base: position 1,749 of record NZ_JBJXRK010000049.1, read on the forward strand.
CAATTTATGACTTTCACAGCACGGAAGTCTGACTTGCTGAAGGTTTCAAAGTCTACATCTTCTTCAAATAGGGGTTCTACCTTAACCTTTGAAAAGTCTATCTTTTCCCCAGTCTCTGCAACTGGATCCACTCCTGGATTTGAGGCTTCTTCTCCGCCTATTGGCTTCATGGTCGGGAACAGCAATATGTCCCTTATGCTTGGCTGATTTGTAAGAAGGATTATCATCCTGTCTATTCCTATGCCGAGACCACCAGTTGGGGGCAATCCAACCTCTATGGCGTTGATGAAGTCAGTATCCATTGGATGGGCTTCGTCATCCCCATGCTCCTTCTGCTTAACCTGGTCTTCGAATCTTTCCCTCTGGTCGATTGGATCGTTCAGCTCAGAAAATGCGTTTGCCAGCTCCCATGTGTTTATGAAGGCTTCAAATCTATTTGTGATTCTAGGGTCATCGGGATTTCTCTTTGCCAATGGTGAGATCTCAACCGGGTGACCTGTTATGAAGGTAGGCTGAATCAGGTGACTCTCACAGAACTCCTCGAACATTTCAGATATTATGTGTCCCCTGGTCATATTGTTGTCAACATCCAGGCCCTTTGCCTTGGCGATTTCCCTTGCCTCTTCGTCAGTATCAATTTGGGAGAAGTCAACTCCTACGAATTCCTTTACGGCATCTGCCATGTCCATTCTGTTCCAAGGTGGTGAAAGGTCAATTTCAGTTCCCTGGTAATTGATCTTTGTCGTACCCAATGCCTTTTCCGCAACAAATGCAAACAGGTTTTCAGTCAACCTCATCATTTCCTCATAGTCCACATATGCCTGGTAAAGCTCTATGCTGGTAAATTCCGGGTTATGCTTGGGACTCATTCCCTCGTTCCTGAACATTCTGCCCATCTCATAAACCTTTTCAAAGCCACCTACAATAAGTCTCTTCAGATAAAGCTCGTTTGCAATTCTCAGATACATATCCACATCCAAGGTGTTATGGTGGGTTTCAAATGGTCTGGCATTGGCTCCACCGGCTATGGTGCTAAGAATTGGAGTTTCAACCTCCAAAAATCCCCTGTCGTCAAGGTACTCCCTAACAGCTTTTATAATTTTGGTTCTAAGTATGAAGGTATCCTTTACCTCAGGGTTTACGATCAGGTCAACATATCTCTGTCTATATCTTAGATCCTGGTCCTTAAGGCCATGGAACTTCTCCGGAAGTATCTGAAGTGATTTTGTTAGAAGCACTATTTCAGTTGCCCTTACTGATATCTCTCCGGTCTTAGTCTTGAATATTGTTCCTTTTGCTCCGATTATATCTCCAAGGTCCAGGTATGACAGGTCTTCGTACTCTTCCTCGCCAATCAGGTCCTGCTTTGCAAATACCTGAATTCTTCCTTCGCTGTCCTGTAGATCAATAAAGCTTACCTTTCCGTGTCCCCTTCTGGACATGATTCTCCCTGCCACTGATACCTCCTTGCCCTCAAGATCCTGGAAGTTCTCCTTGATCTGAGTGCTGTAGTGGCTGTAGTCATACTTTTCTATCAGAAAAGGATTCTTGCCTTTTTCAATAAGCTTAGCCAATTTTTCTCTTCTTATCTGCAGCATTTCATTTAAGCTTTGTTCACCTGTTTGCATACTATACCTCCTTGAATTTATCGGTTAATCTTCTGGATCTGGTATTTTATCACTCCATCAGGTACCTGTACATCTACAACATCTCCAGCCTTGCTTCCAAGAAGAGCCTTTCCAACCGGTGATTCGTTTGATATCTTGCCTTCATAGGGATTAGCTTCGGCGGAGCCCACAATTGTGTATTCCATTTCTTCGTCGTATTCCACATCAAGAACAACAACCTTGGAGCCTATGCCAACGATTTCCGTTGAGATCTCCTCATCCTCAATTAGCTTCGCATTCCTTAGGATTGCTTCTATCTTTGCTATTCTCTCCTCCAGCTTGGCCTGCTCGTTCTTGGCCTGGTCGTACTCTGAATTTTCACTGATATCTCCAAAGTCCAGCGCAGTTCTGATTCTTTCAGCTATCTCTTTTCTCTTTACGATTTTTGACTCTTCCAGTTCCTTCTCAAGCTTAGCCAATCCCTCACGGGTTAAAAAAACGTCCTTCTCTGCCATTAAACTCTCTCCTTTAATAAATATAAAAATAAGGGTCTCCCCTTTTCTTCCCTCAAATATGCCGTTTTAATCCTATAAATTACAACTTTTCCCTTATTGTATGCAACATATTATATGCATATAAAACGCTGTTGTCAAGTGTTATAGCCCACTATGGGAATTATCTTCCTGTGACAGGTGCTCCATGTAATTTCTAAGCAATGCTTCTATCTTGTTCCTGTCCACCATTGTATTGATCTGATTCTTGATTTCGTTGGAGTTTCGCATCCCCTTTATATACCAGGCAAGCTGTTTTCGCATTTCTCTTACTCCTATCCGCTCACCTTTCATCTCGCAAACCATGTTCATGTGTCTTATGCCGGTTTCCAGCACCTCCATAGGGGATGGCTTGTTTGGCTCCTTTCCTTCAAGAAGCTGATTTATCTGTCTGAATATCCAGGGATTGCCCATGGCACCCCTTCCAATGGCAACACCGTCGCAGCCTGTCCTATCCATCATTTCAATGGCATCCTGTGGAGTGAAGATGTCTCCGTTTCCTATTACAGGAATCTTTACCGCATTCTTAACCTTTCCGATGTAGTCCCAGTCTGCCTTCCCTGCATAGAACATGTCCCTTGTCCTCGCATGTACAGTGACTGAGGCCGCTCCGGAAGCCTCCGCTATCCTTGCAATCTCAACTCCGTTAACTGAGTTCTCATCCCAGCCTTTTCTGATTTTAACGGTTACAGGCTTGTTTGAAGCCTTGGCTACGCTCCTGATGACCTTTTCAGCCAGCTTTGGATCCTTCATAAGCGCGCTTCCATCACCATTCTTGACAATTTTGGGAGCAGGACAACCCATGTTTATATCAATGATATCTATGTCATCTCTATTATTCAACTTGTTTATTACAACATGCTCCATGATTTCCGGCTCCGAACCGAATATCTGTAGGGAGACCGGTCTTTCCCTGGGGTCGATTTGGGTCAGGCTGTCTGTCTTCTTGTCATTGTAGTACATGCCCTTTGCACTTACCATCTCTGTTACTGTAAGCCCCACTCCCATTTCTTTGCAGATTATCCTGAATGCAAGGTCTGTCACCCCTGCCATGGGAGCCAGCATCAATTTGTTCTCTATGTTAAAGCTTCCTATTTTCATGGTTCACCTCTCGTAAAGAAACAGTAAGTAGAACATCCCTACTTACTGTTTCTATCATATATGATTCTTAATCCTTCCAATGTTAGATACTTATCGTTATATTGAATATATTTACTCTCTCCTGCAATCAATGTGGAGAAGCCTCCTGTGGCAACAACCTTTACCTCATCCATGGTATGATTCATCTCCTTGACCATTCTTTCGATAAGGGAATCCACCATTCCAGTGAAGCCGTAAACAAGTCCAGATTGAATGCTACCGATGGTGGTCTTTGAAATCACCTTATCCGGCTTGATTATTTCAACCTTGGGAAGCTTTGCGGTTCTAAGGAAAAGCGCTTCTGATGCTATCTTGATTCCCGGTGTAATTATTCCACCCAGGTACTCTCCCTCCTTGTTAACGAAACAGAAGGTTATGGCAGTACCAAAGTCCACGATTATTACCGGTCCACCATATTTCTCATAGGCGGCTACGGCATTCACGATCCTGTCTGCACCCACTTCCTTAGGGTTGTCATACTTTATATTCATCCCTGTCTTTACCCCAGGGCCTATAACTATTGGATCCTTACCGAAGTATCTCTTGCTCATTGCCGGTAGGGTATGCATCAAGGTAGGCACAACAGACGATATTATTATGTCATCCACATTGTTTGAATCTATCCCGTGATATTTGAACATCTGATCAAAAAGAAGACCGTACTCGTCGGAGGTCTTTTCCTTGTCAGTGGATATTCTCCAGTCATAGACAAGCTTGTCTCTTTCATAGGCTCCAAAAACTATATTTGTATTTCCTACATCTATTACCAATAACATGGGCTCACCCTCTATCTTCTTCTTTTTACTGCACTGACTACACTTGTTACTATAATTATTGCAATTATTGACTCAGGAATTCCGTTGGTTATTCCTATTCCGACTATTACCTTTCTGGCAAGTTCAACGTCCTGACCAAGTGCTTCCACAAACCTTTCACCGAAGAATACATATATCATTGTAAGGACGCCCACTGTGTTTGTCATTGTTCCAACAACCGCAGCTATAACGGTGTCCAGCGCCTTGCCCTTTAGCTGGGTAGCTGTAAGGTATATCATGCCGATTGTTAAGATCAGCAGTCCAACGTTCATAAGTAAAGGCCAAATGCTGGTGTAATCAATAATGCTAAGATATATCCCTCTTGAAAGGTATGCAATTATGGCTGCCCATATCAAGTAGAGCATGCCCATAGTTCCCCTTGTACCAAGCTTGTTAAGGCCCTTGTAGGTGTAATAGGCGGTTATTCCTATTAAAATCCTAGGCAGTACTGAAACTATTGGATTAAGAAATACAAAACTCACTGGCGTCGGTGCTGTTATAGCCTGATAAATACTGAACATGCCAAATATAAGTCCCACAAACGCCCCTACAATGGGACCTTCCACTATTGCCCCGATTATTACCGGTATGTGCATTATAGTTGCCCTAGTGGGTCCCACGGGAATAAATCCCAACGGCGTCATCCCCAGCACAACTGAAATTGCACCCAGCACTCCAATGATTGTAAGCTTCCTGATGTCAAAACGATTTCCTTTTTTCATTATTATCCCTCCGCTCTGGTTCCCATGGATACCAGTCGATTCAACAAGTTAACATTCCTACAGTCCGACTCCAATTTACAGGATGCCGGCTTTTCAACAGTAACATTATATAGGTTGACCCCATTAATTACAATACCTTTTCCGTTATTTCCCGGGCAGATATCATATTTTGGTAGGAATCTGCAGCTCTTACAGCATTGATCACTGCCTTTTCAACAGCCTCTGCAGCCATCATGGCAACAAGATTCAGATCTGCCTGTACCTTGTTTGTTCCCATAACAAAGATGGTATCACCATCTACAGCAGTATGAACCGGATTTATTGACCTTGCCAGCCCATTGTGGGCTGTCTGTGCAACCTTGTTCCCCTCAGCCTTTGTGATGATGGCATTTGTTGCAACAACGCCTATGGTTGTATTGGTATTTGCGAACTGAATATTATCCTTTGATTCCTTCATGATGGACTCGGTTGAAACAAGATGATCCATATTATAGTCATATGCACCAGCTATTTGAACATTTCCATCAAATATATCCCCAAAGCTGTTGACTGTTATCAAGGCACTTACAACAAGTTCACCAGCCTTGACAGTCGCACTTCCTATTCCAGATTTCATTGAGCCTCCCGGTCCCAGTATCTTGCCGACGGTTGCCCCTGTTCCACAGCCTACACAGCCCTGTGCCCTTTCCTCTGAACTTGCCTTCTTTGCTGCCAGATAGCCCATGGCCTTGTCAGGTCTGACCTTTGGATCTCCTATGAGAAGGTCAAATATCACAGCGGATGCAACAATAGGGACCCTTGTGACCCCAACATCGAACCCCACTCCCTTCTCCTCAAGATAATCCATCACCCCGGATGCAGCCTCCAGACCAAAGGCTGAGCCTCCTGCAAGCACAACCCCATGGACCCTGTCAACCATCTTTTCAGCCTTGAACAGATCGGTCTCACGTGTGCCTGGAGCAGAGCCCCTCACATCAACACCTCCAGTTGCTCCCTCCTCACATATGACAGCTGTACAGCCCGTCATTGCCTCCTCTGATGATGCATGACCTACCTTTATTCCTTCAACATCTGTAATATATCCTGGATACATATCTTTCCTCCCACTTTTTGGTAGATATTCTTTACCCTTATTAGGCAAAAAACAAACAAACTCACCCTCTTACGAGGATGAGTCGAATTATTTAACCGAAGAACATCAGTAGCATTCCTGCT
>NZ_JBJXRK010000005.1:0-121130 GCF_046224405.1 Gudongella ferriphila
AAAATATTATAAAAAAACAAGCGGCTGAAAATCAGCCGCTAAAATTTTGTTCATTTATACATGTTTTTATTGGACGCTTACGTTGAAACTCTTGCAAACGGAGATAAATTAGAAGATAGATATCTGGATCACGGATTAACCGGAAAGTATAGAGGGACTCGTGAATGCCATATAGAACCAGATTGGCTCCTGATTTACGAAATAATGGATGACAAATTGATATTAATGCTCAATCGCATTGGAAGTCATTCTGATTTGTTTAGATAGTAGTTTATAAAACAAGAAAGAAGATTACAGTATGCACAGCAAATCGAATTTGGGTAGCTGTGCATTTTTCTCATTTTTTGGGCAGAAAATTTACAAGGTCTGTATCCACTTTAGCGCAATAGTGGTAAAATGAGGTTATGGGGGGGTGAGATAGTTTGAGCGAGAATATTTTACTTAAGGCAGAGAACCTGAGCAAGATCTATCAGATGGGTGAGGTGACGGTGGCTGCTGTAAAGAATGTTGATATAGAGATAAAGAATGGTGAGTTTGCTGTTATTCTTGGTCCCAGCGGTTCAGGGAAAAGTACCCTCTTGAATATCCTTGGAGGAATGGACCAGCCTACAGAGGGTAATGTGACCATGAACGGAGAGAGCATAGTTGGCTTTAACGACAAGAAGCTTACTGCCTACAGAAGGGACAAGGTGGGGTTTGTGTTCCAGTTCTACAACCTGATGGGAACCCTGACAGCAAAGGAAAATGTTGAGCTTGCAACTGAGCTTTGCAAGGATGCCCTGGATATTGATGAGGTCCTGGAAACAGTTGGTCTTGGAGACAGGAAAGACCACTTCCCGGCCCAGCTGTCAGGAGGAGAGCAGCAGAGGGTCGCAATAGCCCGTGCTGTTGCAAAAAATGCCGACCTTCTTCTCTGTGATGAGCCAACAGGAGCCCTTGACTTTGAAACTGGAATAAAGATACTGGCCCTGCTTCGGGACATAAACAAAAAGTACAAGAAGACCGTTGTAATCATTACCCACAACGTGCCAATCGGAGAGATGGGTGACAGAGTAATAAAGATGCGAAGCGGTGAGATAATAGAAATCAAGGAAAACGAGAATCCAATCGACCCTGAAAGGATTGTATGGTGATGAAAAAGCTGGACAAGAGACTCCTAAGGTCAATAGGGCAATCAAAGGGATCCTTCATATCAATTGTGGTTGTGGTCATTGTTGCCCTCCTGGTATATGTATCCTTTTCAATGGTTGCAGACCAGCTGTACAATTCAATACAGCAGTATTACAATGAGACGAACTTTGCCCATATATTTGTGGATGTTTCAAGGGTTCCTGGAAATGCAGTTGATGACCTGCTCCAAATAGATGGGATCAGTCAGGTCCAGGGAAGAGTCGTCTCAGATGTACCTCTGCGGGTTGAGGATGCTGATGAGAAGGTAAGGGTGCGGGTAGTCTCTGTACCCTCAACTGAGGACCAGATAAACAGCCTTTATGTAATCGAGGGAGAGGAGCTGAGGCCAGGCACAAGAACCGTAGGTGTCCTTCAGCAGTTCTACAGGGGACGTGAAATGAGGCTTGGGGACACCCTGAATCCATTTATTGGAGGGACAGAGTATTCACTGGAGGTGGTTTCCGAAGTTGGAAGTCCCGAGTACATATATCTAATGGAGAATGAGCAGACCCTACTTCCGGATGAAAAGGGATTTGGGGTAGTATTTGTACCTGAGGAGTTCGCCCAGTCCGCATTTGGACTTCACGGAAGCTACAACAGCATAGTTGTGAAGGTCCATCCAAGTCATGAGAACAGGCTGGACCTGATTGCAGATGATATTGAGGACATGCTGGAAAGATACGGGGTAAGGAGCGTAATAACAAGGGAAGATCACCTTAGCCACAGCGTTATGATGCAGGAGGTGGATTCCCTTCACCTTATGTCCCGGTCCATGACAATAATCTTTCTTCTGGTGGCATCGGTAATAATAAGCATAATGCTTTCAAGGATAGTGAAGAAGGACAGGATTGCAATTGGGGTGTTGAAGGGACTTGGCTATGGAAATTCCCAGATCCTTATGCACTACATCAAATACTCCATGGCAATAGGATTCACAGGTTCAATACTTGGAATTCTCATAAGCATACCAGTATCGAGGATGCTGGTTAACATATACATTCTCTACATGAACATCCCTCTATTCAGGTCGACCATTGACAACAAGTACCTGATATATGGGGTCCTCTTGACAACAGCCTTCTGCATCATAGCTGGGTTTTTCGGAGCAAGGAGCGTCCTTAAGATCTCACCTGCCGATGCAATGAGACCGGAGGCTCCAAAGGCAGGAAAGAGAATGTGGATAGAGGGCTTCAAGGGCCTGTGGAGCAGGGTTACCTTCAGCTGGAAGATGGTCCTTCGAAATATCTCAAGGACAAAGAGGAGGGCTGCTTTCCTGGTCATTGGCGTTGCACTTACCTATGCGGTCACAATGGTCCCAGTTTTTATGTCAACAGTTTGGAATACCCTGTTTGACAGGCAGTACTCTGAGCTTCAGAGGATGGACTACAGCATTGACTTTTCAGCCCCTCAGGGAAAGAATTCTCTGCTGGAGATTCAGAAGCTTACAAAGGTTGACCGTATTGAGCCCAAGGTTGAGCTGCGCTTTGAGCTGGCGGATGGTTGGAGGAAGGAGACCGCAATTGTCATAGCGGTGGACCAGGACACCCAGATGTATGGCTTCAGGACATCCTCGGGAATGGATGTTGAGCTTCCGGGCAAGGGGATAATCCTCACGGATATCCTTGCCAGGCAGCTTCAGGTCCAGGCAGGGGATATGATCTCAATCAAGAGTGTGCTTCCTGAGGCGGTAAGAAAGGAAATCCAGGTCAAGGCAGTGGTTGAACAATATTTCGGAAAAAATGCATATATGGACCTGGATCAGATGTATGAGATCCTCGAGGAAAAGGACCTGGTGACAGGAGCCCTGATCTTTACGGACCACGATATCGTTCCAGACCTTAGGGATGTGAGGAACATCCAGGCTATAAACTCTGTCCAGGATATGCGTAATATGCTGATGGAATACATGGACATGATTATAGCTTCAATGGGTGCCCTAATGCTCTTTGGAGGTGTTCTGGGCTTTGCCATAGTGTACAACATAACAATAGTAAGCATAAACGAGAGAATCATGGAGTTTTCATCCCTTAGGGTTCTGGGCTTTGAAAAAAAGGAGATATTCAGGCTGGTAACCAGGGAAAATGCCTTTATGACTTTTTTCGGACTGATTCTTGGAATGCCCCTGGGGTATTCAATGTGCAAGGGGATAGTTGATTCAGTGTCAACTGAAATGTACACAATACCGGCAATAGTGGAACCCTTTGTCTATGTCTATTCAGCAATAGGTACCATTGTATTTGTTATAGTTGCACAGTTTGCAACCTACAAGAAAATTAAGAACCTTAATTTTATAGATGCCTTGAAGAACAGGATATCTTGATTCTAATCTATTACGGGGATGTGAGAGGATGAAAAAGAAGATTTTGATAGTTGGAGCCCTTGTTGTTGCTGCAGGTGCTGTTGCATTTTTCCTTATGAATCAGGGAAACGGCATACAGGTCAATGGTGCTCAGGTAGGAAGAGGGAGTATTGAGGACTTTGTGGAGGAGACAGGCACCGTAATGGCAAGAAACAACATCCAGGTGTATTCACCAGCTGCAGGAAAGGTCACAGAGGTCCTGGTGGAGGTTGGAGACATTGTGGTTGAAGGTGATGTTATTGCAAGGCTCGATTCGGAGACCCTTTCCTATCAGCTTGCTCAGCTGGATGCCCAGAGAAGTGCCGCTGTGGCTGCCTTGAATGATGCCAGAAGGGCTGGAGATGCCAATGCAATACGAAGCCTTCAGCTGGACATAAATCAGCTGACAGGGAACATACAGGAGGCAGAGGAAAGGCTGGAGGATACGAAGACCCTGTATGAGGCAGGAGCCATCAGTCAAGACCAATTAAGGTCAGCTGAAAGGAGTCTTGAGACCCAAAAGACCAACCTGCAGAAGCTTAGACTCCAGCTGGACCAATTGAACAGCCCAGCTTCACAGAATCTCATAGTCCAGTACGAAGCCCAGATCAGGCAGATTGACCTTCAGAAACAGGAGCTGGCCTCCTCAGGGGAAGACTACACAATTGTTGCAGGCACCTCGGGAACTGTGCTTCACAGGATGGTGGAGAAGGGAAGCTTCCTTCAGCCTGGAATGGGACTTGTTGAGCTTGGGGATACAGATGACCTGTACATCCAAAGCGATATCCTTGTAAGTGAAATTGCGGAAGTGAAGGAAGGACAGCAAGTCAGGATTACAAACACAGACCTGGGGATTGAAACCACAGGAAGGCTTACAAAAATACATCCCAATGCCTTCAGCAAGATATCAGACCTTGGGGTTGAACAGAAGAGGATAAAGGTTGACATTGAAATGGACTCCGTTCCAATGGGACTAAGACCTGGCTATGACCTTAAGATAATGATAATTATAGACTCCAGTGAGGAGACACTTTTGATCCCCGAGAATTCCGTATTCACAATTGACCACAAGGATCATGTGTTTGTTGTTGAGAATAGAACTGCAACCCTTCGTGAAGTCGAGACTGGAATAAGGAGCGGAAGGGAAGTGGAGGTGCTTTCAGGGCTTTCCCAAGGAGATGTTGTTATCCAGTCTCCGGATAGTGAGCTGGAGGAAGGGAAGGCTGTTGAGGTAATGATTCAGTGAACAGCTTACAATGAACAATAACAAAATAGAAAAAATGCAAGGATGCAAGGAATAGTTAAGATATAATATCTAAGAAATCTGAAATTCAATCTATTGACACATAAAAGCAATGTTGATATCATAAAGAAAATACTCTGTATGGGGGTACAGAACATTCTATTGTCGATGGAACGCCGTATGCGGTGAAAGTCGCACGTACGGTGTGGTCCTGCACGAAAACCTAAGATAAGGTTAGTGAGGAATGATTTACCAAGTTAGGTTAGTCAGGGATGGTAATGATCGCTAACAATAAAGGTTAGTGAGGAAATGGTACAAAATAAGTAATTGAAGGAGGCTTCGGGTAAACCGGAGCTTTCTTTTTTGTCACAGAACATGCCATTTTAAGTTTTTCAGTAATATGGGTTGAAATGCTTTACAGTATTAAATACAATGGGGTTAACAAGGTATTGGGGGATACCTAAGGCATTCTATTGTCGATGGAACGCTATATGCGGTGAAAGCCGCACGTATGGTGTGGACCTACACGAAATCCTTATGGATAGTTAGGGATGAGATTACTACAAGTGGCTTAACACAGGAGCATTATGATGCCGGAGATGATTTTACACTTTACATTCATGGCTTAGCTCAGGAGACAGAAGTTGAAGTTTCGTTCATAATCCTCCCCGATGGAGGAGGGCAACCAGAATACCCAGATTCAGGTGGAATTTTAAATGACATGGATATGACCGTAACAGGAACTACTGCAAGTGACGGTACGCTAACCATATCAGGTGTAGTCTCTGAGAATCTTCCTTATGGAGAATTGCGCATAACACTTCCTGACTATGGTTACTATCTTGAAAATGCAATAATCCTAAGAAATACTGAGGGTCATCATGTAACAGTTGGAGAACAAGATAATTAAGTAAAGTGATTGTTAAAGAGAAAGAGCTTCAGCATTTTTTGCTGGAGCTTTTCTTGTCACGAGCAATGACAACTTATGAGAAAATTATTGTCAGATAATTTAATGCTGTATACAATAGAAGTGTAGGTCAGTATGGGGGTATTGACTTACACATTCTATTGTCGATGGAACGCCGTATGCGGTGAAAGTCGCACGTGCGGTGTGGACCTGAACGAAATCCGAGAGGATAGTCAGGGATGAAATGGAAGGAATTAGAATTGAAGTTGGGGAAACACTTAGTGGAAGTTTAGAAGAAAGTGGGGATCGCAAACTATACAATTTTGTAGTTGCAACAGAAGATACGTACGTTATGTTTACAACCAGTAATTTTGACCCGATGCTTTACCTATATGATGTCAATATGGTGCAAATTCAATCTAATGATGATAGTGGAGGAAATCTTCAACCATTAATTATTAGAAATTTGGCCATTGGTAACTATTATTTAGAAGTTGCAGGTTGGGGTTTGAGCTATGGTGACTACCAATTGACACTAGATTATGAAGATTAATACTAATGTGGAGTAATGTAAAATATAACTGAGAAAATGAAGCTTCGTATAAAATCGGAGCTTCATTTTTGTCATAAAAGTTGACATCTACTGAATATATTTGTTGTCTTATGTTTTTATGCTATGTAAAATAGTATTATAAAATCAATATGGGGGTATTGATTTACACATTCTATTATCGATGGAACGCCGTATGCGGTGAAAGTCGCACGTACGGTGTGGACCTGAACGAAATCTGAGAGGATAGTCAGGGATGATGTTGTAAGTACAATAAAAAATGGTGATTTTGAAACAGGAGATTTTGAAGGTTGGACGGTTATATATTCCGGGTCATTACCTCAGATTATAACCGATAGTGATAATAATTATGTATATATGTCAGATGGAAACGGTATTATTGGAGGAGGAGGCACAACCTCAATTTCCCAAAATATAGTAGTCTCCGATACCAATCCTGGCAGTCTTTATTTTGAATATCAAATTGTAGGTAATGATGGAAGCTTTGATGGGATGTATTTTTCTATTAATGGGACTGAAATGAGAAGATGGAATGGTAGTAGCAATGGATGGCAAGAGTATAACATTGATTTAACCGATTATAGAGGAGAAAGTATTGAAATAAAAGTGACTGCATATTCTTTAGACTCCATTATATCTGTTTATTATTACTTGGATAATTTTTCAGTTAGATAAAGATTTTGATAAAAGATAAGCTAGTGAAGATTCTTCGTTATGGTTAGGATTGCATCATACATTGTTGCAATTTTATACGCAACGAAGAATCTTTTTGTATTCTATCGAATTCTTAACACATTCTCCATTGCTAATTGACCTATGGTTTTGTATAATATTAGTTGCCGACCGACCATTCGGTTTTTGAATTATGTCAATTAGATCAGGAGGAGTTTAATATGAATAGAGGAAAAATATCACTACTTTTGGTAATGATAATGATAACAGCCTTTGTTTCAGGCTGCAGGGGAAATGAAGGAGAAGAGGCTGCCGTTGAAAGCTTTACTGCAGTTGAGGTGCAGTCAGCCCAGCTGGGAACAATCGAGAACTCGGTTACCATCAACGGACGTGTTTCAGCGGACCAGGAGGTGTCCGTCATTCCAAAGGCAATGGGTACGGTTGTGGCCCTTAATGTAAAGCTTGGAGACCAGGTGAATGAAGGAGATGTGCTTTTCACCATCGAGCAGACAGATATGAACCTTTCAGTATCACAGGCTGCCAATGGGGTGGAGCTGGCAAGAAAAAGCGTTGCCCAGGCAGAGAACGGCCTTAATGCTGCAAGGATCAACTATGAGCTGAACAAATCACAGATAGAAAACGCCCAGCTTAATCTGGAAAGGACAAGAACCCTGTATGAGGAGGGGGCAGTATCCAAGGCCCAGCTTGAGCAGGCGGAGCTTGGAGCAAGCGAGCTTAACCTTGATGCCCTTCAGTCACAGGTTACACAGGCTGAAATATCCTACCAGCAGGCAATGAGCCAGCTTTCACAGGCCCAGATTTCCTACCAGCAGGCACAAAGCGGACTTAGCAACACAGTGGTGGAGTCTCCAATGACAGGGGTGGTTTCAGCCCTCAGTGTCAGGGAGGGACAGATTGCAGCAAGCGGACAGCCAGCTGCAACAATAGTTAACATGGACACAGTTTACATCAGGATCAATGTGGTGGAGAATGTTATAAACAGACTGTCAGAGGGACAGAGGGTACAGATATCTGTGCCTGCTGCCTTTGAGGGTTATGTTGAAAGCGAGATTGGCTATGTAAGCCCATCCGCCGACCCTATGAATAAGCTTTATGAGGTCAGGATATATGTTGATAACAGCCAGTATGGAATCAGGTCCGGTATGACAGGTTCAGTGAAGCTTGACCTTGACAGGGCCGAGGATACAATTGTGGTCCCATCTGATGCAGTGGTGGACAGGGACGACATTCAGGTTGTCTACATCGTGGAGGATGACAGGGCTGTTGAAAGACAGGTCCAGACAGGCCTTGACACAGGAGATAGAGTACAGATCGTATCTGGAATATCAGAGGGTGACAAGGTCATTGTCGAAGGCCAGCAGTATGTCTCCCATGGTGTGACGGTGAAAGTAGTCAGGGGTGAATAGTTATGAATATTTCTAAACTATCGGTTAAGAGACCAGTCACCATAACCATGATAGTCCTTATTGTGGTTTTAATTGGTGCAATATCCCTGACAGAGCTTCCAATTGACCTGTTTCCTGAAATTGAGGTACCGGTTGCAGTTGTTGTGACAAGCTATTCAGGTACAGCCCCCCAGGAGATGGAGAACCTAGTTACAAGGCAGATTGAAGGCGCCATTTCAACTGTTGCAAACATCGATACGGTTTCGTCCATATCCTCGGAAGGATCCTCCATTGTAATAGCTCAGTTCAACTTCGGAGTGGACATGGATATGGCCGCCTTGGAAATGCGTGAAAAGGTGGACATGGTAAAGGGCTTCCTGCCTGAGGAGTCGGAGACTCCTATGGTTATGAAGATTGACCCAAACTCCATTCCAATTGTCCAGATATCCCTTTCAACAGAAGGGGACCTTGCAGGTCTTCAGGACCTTGCGGAGGATACCTTCAGCCAGAGGCTGGAGAGAATAGACGGAGTTGCATCGGTGGACATCTTTGGTGGATACTCCAGGGAGATTGAAATTGCAGTGAACCAGAACGAGCTGGCAAACTACGGGCTAAGCTCTGCCCAGCTGTCCCAGATGATCAGTGCATCCAACCTGAACCTTCCAGGAGGAAGTGTCAGCAAGGGTGACCAGGACCTTTCAGTGAGGGTAACGGGAGAGTTCCAGGGAATTGATGATATCAGGAACATGCCGGTGCCCCTCAGTTCAGGTGATGTCATAAGGCTTGGGGACATTGCCCAGGTCAACCTTGTAAGAAAGGACATCAGCTCAATCTCAAGGACAAACGGAAATGACAGCATCACCATGTCCATCCAGAAGCAGTCCGGCAGGAACACTGTCCAGGTATCAGATGACATTGCCAGGGAAGTGGACAGGCTGCAGAGGGACTATCCAAATGTGAAAATTGATGTTGTCCTGGATACGGCGGATTTCATCGTGCAATCAATCAACACCGTCGCCCAGAATGCAATACTTGGATCACTCCTTGCAGTCTTTATCCTGTATATATTCCTCAAGAACCTGAGGACAACATTGATAATAGGTGTGGCAATACCCATATCACTGATAACATCGTTTATCCTGTTGTACTTTAACGGAATCACATTGAATATGATGACCCTTGGAGGTCTGGCCCTTGCTGTGGGTATGCTAGTTGACAGTGCCATAGTCGTTCTTGAGAACATCTTCAGGTTCAATTCGGAGGGATACTCCAGGGAGGAAGCTGCAATCCAGGGAGCGACAGAGGTAGGTATGGCCATAACCGCATCAACCCTTACAACAATTGCGGTGTTTGTGCCCATAATGTTTGTCGAGGGAATTGTGGGGACCATATTCAGGGACTTTGCCCTGACCGTTACCCTATCCCTGGCCGCATCACTGGTAGTATCCCTTACCCTTATCCCCATGCTTTCTTCAAAGATTCTGAAGGTTGCAGACAAGGAGAAGGGGAAGAAGAGAAAGCTTGAGAAGCTCTACAATGCCTTTGACAGCGTATATGACAGGGTGGACAGGCTTTACAGAAAGCTTCTTTCCACTGGCCTTAGGAGGAGGAAGCTGACCCTGCTGTTGGCATTTGCAATATTTGCAGGAAGCGTTGCAAGCCTTTTTGTGGTGGGAATGGAGTTCCTTCCATCAACAGATGAAGGAATGATCAACATGTCCATAAACCTGCCCCTGGGTTCTGGAATCCATAAGATAGACAAGGTTACCCAGGAGGTTGAGGAAAGGATACTGGACATACCCGAGCTTGATATTATCTCAACCAGCATCGGTGGAGGCAATATGATGATGGGAATGGGCGGAGGAGGAAGCTCATCCATTTCACTGTTGCTTATTCCAATGTCAGAAAGGGACCGTTCGACGGCCCAGGTTGCAGAGGAAATCAGAAGGAAAGTGAAGGAGATACCAGGTGCTGAAATTTCAGTATCAGAGGCATCATCAACAGCCATGATCGGATCGGGAAGCCCCATCAGCATAGCAATTAAGGGACCGGAGTTGGAGGAACTTGAAAGGATTTCCGAGGACATCAAGGATATTGTGGAGTCGGTTAACGGAACCAGAGAGGTAGGCACAAGCATAAGCGACTCCATGCCTGAAATTCGGGTCCTTGTTGATAAGGAGCTTGCAGCAACCTACGGTCTCACTTCGGCCCAGGTGGCATCCAGCGTAAGGAGCAATGCAGCTGGCAGCACAATCACAAGGCTTAAGGATGGCGGCGAGGAAATAGATGTTGTAATCAGGTCCACAGGTGAAATCACGGAGAGCATCGGAAGCTTCCAGCATATGGAGATATCAACCCCAATGGGAACAAACATCCCACTGAGCCAGATAGCTGATGTCACAGTTGAAAAGGGGCCCACATCCATAAACAGGGAAAACCAGGAAAGGGTTGTGACTGTAAGCAGCCAGATTGTTGACAGGGACCTAAACAGCATAGTTTCTGATGTGGAGTTGAAGCTTGCAGAGTACTCCTTCCCCGACGGGTATTCCTACTCAATCGGTGGAGAGAACGAAGAGATGATCGATGCCTTCCAGCAGCTTGGTCTTGCACTGGTACTTGCCATCATCCTAATCTACATGGTTATGGCAGCACAGTTTGAGTCCCTGATTTATCCCTTTATCATAATGTTTACCATACCCCTTGCTTTTTCAGGGGGAGCCCTGGGTCTCTTCCTTACTGGAAGAGCCCTTGGAGTGACAGCCTTGATCGGTGTGATAATCCTTTCGGGAATTGTGGTTAACAACGGTATAGTCCTCATTGACTACATCAACACCCTAAGGAAGCAGGGCTTGGAGAGAAGAGAGGCAATCGAGACAGCAGGGCCAATTAGGCTCAGACCAATTCTTATGACAACCCTTACAACCATCCTTGGCCTTATTCCGATTACCCTTGGTATAGGGGAAGGTGCTGAGCTTATGGCTCCCATGGGAAGCGTTGTAATCGGGGGATTGATCCTTTCAACACTGCTGACCCTTGTGGTCGTACCTGTAATGTATACAATCCTTGATGACCTGTCCCAAAAGACAAAGGCCAAAATCCGAAGGAATGAAGAGTCGGAAGAGGTGATGGACTGATGGCTGGCATAAGAGAGGAAAGAAGAGACCAGATCATCCAGGCTGCAATAAGGGTATTTGGCAAAAAAGGATTCCACAGGGCAAAGATCGGTGAGATTGCCCAGGAGGCTGAAATCGGCAAGAGCACCGTTTATGAATACTTTGACAGCAAAAAGGACCTGTTTGAGGAAATGATCAGATTCATTGCCCAAGACTACTATGATGATGTAAACGAGGCTCTCTCAGAAGGGAAGGGCTGCAAAAGCAGGCTTCTGTCCTTTGCCAACAACCACGGCAGCTTTATAAAGAGCCATATGGAGCTGGCAGAGAACACCATGACAGATTCAACAAGCGTTTCAGAAGATATCAAGAAGGAGATGCTTGGATGGAAGATGAAGATATTCCAGCTTGTTGAGGATGTACTGAAGGATGGAATTGAAGCAGGTGAGCTGAGAGAGGGAATTGACACAAAGTCCGCTACCGCCATAATCCTGGGTGCAATAAATGAAAACTATGTTGTGCAATGCATAATATTCAACCAGAAACCGGAAGAGGTTCAGATGGAAAGGATCATAGATTTAATATTTAGTGGACTGGGAAAAGATAATTCACAAATCTCAATGCACAATTCACAATGAAAAGATTTTAAGATTTAAATTAAAGCTAAGTGATTAATATTAGTTGAGTTGGCCATTATTGAGCCATAATTCAAGCTCATTTAATTGAGAACTGTGATCTGACACGTGCCCAGTGATAGACTTTTAAAAATCTTTGATTTTTCTTAAAGTCATCAGAAGGGTATGAATTGTGAACTGGATTATTGTTTACAATCCAGTTACAATCAACATTTTACACGTTATTACTTTGACAAAAAAGTGTGCAGAGAGTAGAATGGTATTGAGAGAATAATGTGAAAACAATAGGAGGGAAAGAAGATGAACAACAAGAGGAATAGAAGAATTGCCATTATAATTGCAGTTCTTATGCTTACTATGGCATTCTCAACAACAGGCTTTGCAGCTTGGATGGGCAAGACCATTGAAGCTCAGTACAGAAATGTTACAATCTTTGTAAACAATCAGTATAAGCAGGCAACAGACGTAAATGGCAAGGTAATTGAGCCGTTCATCTACGAGGGAACAACCTATGTACCGCTAAGGGGAATAAGCCAGATGCTTGGGTATGAGGTTAGTTTTAATCCACAGACCTACAGGATTGACATCACAGGGAGTGGAGTGGATCCCTCAGCTCAGTATGAGATTCTGATTCTCCAGGCTAGAATAGCTGAATTGGAAGCGAAGTTGGAGGAAAAATCATCATATAGCCTCGATGATATGCAAAAAGATTTGAATGATGACTATACAAGGTTCACAAGAAATGTGAGCATTGATGAGATTATCCTTAAAGGCAAGACGGATGATATTGAAATACGAGTTTATGTAAATCTTAATACCAATGCAGCTGTAGATTACTGGAAAAATGCTTATGATGATGGTGATGTTAAGTCAACAATCCAAAAAATGGTAGACGATGTATTGGATCAGTTCCCTGATGCAGATATTGAGGGATATGTTGAAGATGACTTTGATGATAGCAAGTTGGCAACATTTACTGTGAGCTCAAGAGGCGTAGTTTCAATAAGTAAATCATCAAGTACTTCCAGTACAACTTTAAGTGATTTAGTAGATTATCTTGAGGATGAATATGTTGGATTTGGAGGTATAGAAGAAATAAAAGCATATGGATCGACTACAGGAACAATATTTCTTGATGTGTTCGTTTATAAGAGAGACTGGGATAGATTAAGTTCTGGAGATCAAGAGGACCTAATGGATGATATAATTTACGATGTTGAGTATGATTTCCCAAAAGCAACTATAGATGGATTAATAATCGATAATGACACAGAAAAAACATTAGATACTTTTAAAAATTAATAATTATTAGAAATGCCTGGAAATATTTCCAGGCATTTCTAATTTATGTACTTACAATGACTCATATCTGATAACTTGTCAGTTGAATGGGTATATTAGAACTGTGATGTATAGATAAAGGAGGATTGATATTATGAACAAAAAGATATTATCCCTGGTGCTGGCACTGGTAATGGTTCTTGGATCATTTGGATTTGTAAGCGCACAGACAGGGAACCAGAAGGTGGACTGGCTTATTGAGGAAGGACTTGTATTGGGGGATGCAGGAGGCTACAGGCTTAATGACCCAATCAGGAGATCTGAGGTTGCAGCCATGGTTGCAAGGGCACTTGATGCAGAGTCAGCATCGGAGTTGCTTAAGGGAATACCTTGCGCATTCTCAGATGTACCATTGAGCCATTGGGCAAACGGGTACATCAACTACTCTACAAGCATGCAGTATGTTAACGGTTATCCTGATGGAACCTTCGGACCTGACAGGAATATCTCCTATGCGGAGATCATAACAATTCTTGTAAGGACAACAGAAGCAGAGGTTAATACAACTGGATTTACCGGCGAACAGTGGGCAACTCCATACATTATCGAAGCTATTGAGCAGGGCATAACACAAGGAGTGACAGTTCCAGACAGCAACTACAATGCTGCTGCCACCAGGGAAAAGGTCTTTGAGATGGTGTACAATACCGTTATGAAGAGACTGATGGCCGAGAGAGAGGTCTACAAGGCTATAGTTGTGGAAAATGAAAGAGTCGGAAACCTGGATGAAAATGAAGTGGCTGTGGTAATTCTTGGTGAGGGAACAAATTCTCCTGAGGCAGAATTGAGATTTGAGAAGGATGATGAAGTGACACTTCTTCTGACAAGTGGCATGGATCCGGAAATGCTCCTTGGAAAGGTTGTCGATGTAACAATTGACAAGGATGACAACCTTGTTGGTGCTGTAGTTGATGGTAGCTATGATTACTACACCGGTCCATTTGCAGCCATGGACCTTGAGATTATGCTAAGTACCGGTGACTACTTTGATGTTATTGAGGAAGCCAGCTCATCTAGGTCTATTGAGCAGCTTTATGGTGTCTACCTGAACGAGGAGGCATACGATTATCTTGATTATGTTGAGGATAATGACAGCTCAGACGGAACCTTGGATGGCGCCTTTGTAGCTGAGTTTGCAAGGGTAACAGTCAAGGGAGATGTTGTTTTCTTCATTGAGGCATATATGTTTGAAGACATTGCACCTGTAATTGATGTTGAGGATGATGGGGAAGAGATAATGGTATGGACTGATTACCCATCAGCAGATGAAGATTCATATTTCCTGGATCATGTAGTTGGGTTTGAGGCTGGCGACTTCTTTGAAATGGAGCTGTCAGAGGTTAAAGCGGGAGATGTGGTTCATGTATACGATGGCTATGCCATTGTAAGGACAGAT
Organism: Gudongella ferriphila; assembly: GCF_046224405.1. Classification (NCBI taxonomy): domain Bacteria; kingdom Bacillati; phylum Bacillota; class Tissierellia; order Tissierellales; family Tissierellaceae; genus Gudongella; species Gudongella ferriphila. The sequence continues at coordinate 14,793 of NZ_JBJXRK010000005.1, forward strand.
GGAGAGTTTACTGGTGAATACGAGAGAATCAGGGAGTCAAGTGATGTATTCTACGTGGAGATCGACGATGAGTTATTCCAGATAAGGGCTACTAACAACAAGAGACCTGTCTATACCATTAATGGGTCCAACTTCTTTACACTGATGGACATCAATGCAGCTGATGATCTGATATTTCTTGAGGATGATGAGGTTAGGTTCTTGCTGGATGTAAATGACTCTCTTCAGCTTATAAGTGGACAAATTGAAGTATCAGAAAAGATGATTCTTGTAAGTGACTCTGGAACAAGAGACCTGGATGTACTTCTTATGGATGGAAGCGAGGAAAGCTACAGAACGGACAACTTCTCAGTGCTGCTTAGACGAAACCCTTCCGGATCTGCTGGACTTGACGATTTTACAAGAGGATCAGTGGGATACCTCATTTATGATGGAAGCCTGATTGACAGGTTGGTAAGGATAGCTACACCAGAATATATTGAAGCAAACGCTGAGAATGTCCTGAAGGACTCAAGGGGTAGGCTTGAGATTGATCAGAGCAGAATGACAATTGCAACTGAATCCAAAATCTATGACTTCACCTCAAAAACAAACGTGTTTATTGTAAATACGGAGGCTGATGTTGCCACCAGAATTGACAATATATCAATAAGGGAACTTATGGATACAATAGACAGCGATAGTGAACTGAGGGCTCTTGTGATCACAAACAAGGACATTACAGATATGAACCTTGGAAATAAAATTTCTGTTGGAAGTTCAGACAGTACCGCCCACACAATAGTGTTCACTGACTTCGTGCTTGATGATGAATTTGTGGATGTTGAGATACTCCTGCTTGAGTACGCATTCAACCCTTCAAGGGACGATGAGATCACTGGAACGAACGCAGAAGGGGATTCAGTGGATTTTGATGTGGCTGATTTTGCAGTTCTTCCCTCAATGAGCACAGATGAGCTTGTTGAGCTTGTTCTTGAGGATGGGAAGGTAATTGCTGCAAATGTTCTTTTGGATTCTGACAGTGTGAGATTTGAGGTGACATCAATAAGCACAAGAAATGAGAGAATATCACTTGATGGCGAGGAGTTCTGGCTTGCACCTGATTACATGGTGTTTGGAGACTCTTCGGTAAGGTCCGGTGACACGGTTTCAGTTGTCTTCAACCCTGAGATTGATATTGAGGTTGAGATAATATTTGTAAGGTAGATGATATAGAGAAGGAGGTGGAGCTTTTGCTCCATCTTTTTTCTTGTTAAATGTTTAATTCTTGCAGTAGGGGTAGAATTATAGTGTAGGCCAATAAACTATGTATAAGGAGGAATGTTTTGATGTATTTCAACAAAAAGCTACTTAGCATTGCCCTTGCTTTGGTAATGGTTCTCAGTGCCTTTGTAATGCCCGCCGGGGCTTTTGCAGATGGGCATGAAGTCACCATAACCATTGTGGGAACAACCGACTTGCATGCAAATATCTACAACTATTCCTACGAGGATGGTGTGGATGTTGAGGACAGGGGAATGGCAAAGGTATACTCGGTCATTCAGGCAATCAGGGAGGAAAATCCAAACACATTGCTGGTGGACAACGGTGACACCGTTCAAGGTACAATCCTTTCAGACGACCTGTACAACACAAGATTGGACCTTGCACATCCGGTTATTGATGTGATGAACTTCATGGGGTATGACGCAATGGTTCTTGGAAACCACGAGTTCAACTTCGGACTTGACCTGGTTGACAAGATTGTTGATGAGGCAGAATTCCCAATACTTGGAGCAAATGTGAAATATTCCCACAGCGGTGATTACTTGACTGGTATTCCTTATGTAATCAAGGAGATTGCCGGAGTAAAGGTTGGAATCCTTGGAATTACAAATCCAAACATCCCAAGATGGGACGGACCAAAGGTAACGGAGCTGGAATTCATTTATCCTGCCGATTCAGTGGGAGAGCATATTGAAATGATGAAGGATGAGGGAGCAGACCTAATATTTGTAACCTCACACATAGGCTATGAGGAGGAGTATGAAGGCTCTGGGGATGGAGCGGAGATTTTCGTGGAAAAATATCCTGAGATAGCAGGAGTACTTACGGGACATGCACATGTCACTGAAAGCCAGAAGGTTGGAAACACACTTGTAGGAGCCGCAAGGGATGCAGGAAGACAGGTAGTGAGATTTGACTTTGACCTTGCTATGGAGGACGATGTATGGATTATTGATGACAGCAGAGTTCAGGTAATTGATGTTGCGGAGTATACAGCAAGTGAAGAGCTGAGGGAATATGCAGCTGAGTACCATCAGAACACACTAGATTTCCTTGTGGATGTAATAGGACAGGTAGAGGAGGATTTTGCACCTCCATCTGAAATTCCTGGAATTCCAGAGGCGCAGATAAGAGATACAGGTGTAATGGACCTGATTAATATCGCACAGCTTGAGGCCACAGGAGCGGATGTTGCAGGAGCAGCACTTTTCAGCCAGAATTCAAATCTGAGAATGGGGGATGTAACCTACGCCGACATATTTGAGATCTACAAGTATCCCAATACTCTTATCGGTATTGAGGTAACAGGGGCAGAATTGAAGGATTACATGGAGTGGTCAGCAAGCTACTACAACACCTATGCACCTGGTGACATCAACATAAGCTTCAACCCCAACATAAGGGGCTACAACTACGACATGTTCCAGGGAGTGGACTACAAGGTGGATATAACAAAGCCCGCTGGCGAGAGGATAGTTGACCTCATGTTTGAAGGTGAGCCTGTAATGCCAGAGGATACACTTAAGCTTGCCATAAACAACTACAGATACGGTGGCCTGAAGAGTATGGGAATCATCAGTGGAGAGCCATATTTTGAGTCTGATCCAAAATCACTTAGAAGCTATATTGCAGATTATATTGCTGAAAACACCCCTATTGCACCAGTGGTTGACAACAACTGGGAGGTTGTAGGTGCTGATCTTGATCATCCTCTAAGACCATATCTTATTGAAGAGATAAAGGCTGGAAATCTTGAGCTTCCTGTATCAGAGGATGGAAGAAGCTACAATGCCAAGGCGATAAATGCGGATGATATGATAATGCAGGGCTTGATTCCAGATGAGGTTCTAGCCGAGTATGGAATTGAAGTTGCCCCGATGGAGCCTGCACCTGAACCGGTTCCAGAGCCTACACCTGAACCACCAAAGGATGATATTGAGTATATAGTCAAGCCTGGGGACTGGCTGTCCAAGATTGGAATGGCTTATGGTGTTGACTGGAAGGTATTGGCTGAGTACAATGAACTTTCAAACCCAAATCTGATCTTCCCGGGACAGAAGATTATGATACCAAGAAACTAATAATTACAATAAAAGGAGGTTTCCCTCGAGGGAAACCTCCTATTGAGTGCTCCTAGTTAAAATCTTTTCTTCTTAAGAAACAATCCCAGTGCCATGAAAGCTGCTCCAAATCCTGCAAATACTGCTGGGTCGGAAGCTCCAGTTCTTGGAAGTGTTGCAAGTGGTGTTACTTCTTCCACAACCTCAACTTCTGGTTCTTCTTCAACAACTATTTCTGGTTCAGGTTCTGGGACAACTGTTGTTTCTGGCAATACCTCGGTAATTATTTCCTCTTCCTCTTCTTCAGGCTCTGGTCTAGGTCTAGGTGGTCTGTCATCATCCTCGTCATCCTGTGGTGGACGGAGTCTGTTGATAAATTCAACTTCCTCGGAGGAAGCATCTTCAACCTCCACCTCAAGATTATTGTTTGAGAAAAGTCTGAAGTCACTGTTGATTCTGACCTCCCTAACTCTGTAGAGACCATCCTCAAGATCATCAAAGGTAACGGTTCCATTGCCAAGGATTGATTTTTCTTCCTTTACCTCCCACTCTTCATCATCATTGAACATTTGAAGTTCGAAGTAGAATCTTGTGCTGCTGCTAATCCCGTTTCCAAATCTGTTCTGAACGACTTTGGTTACTTCGATTTCTCCTAGCTCAGGAGGTGGAGGAGTATCGTCCTCTCTTACATTTGTGAACATTACTTCATCCACATCCCCATTAGTTTCAAGAGTGGTTGTTTGTGGATTGTCAGTATCCTCATGAAGCATATATCCATCTGGAATATTTATTTCTGTAATCCTATATTCACCTAGTGGTAAATCTGTTAGTTTTTCAAATTCTCCACCTTTTAGGATAATAGGACTTTCATCGATTTCAACCCAATCAAATCCTTCATCATCATTTGCAACCTTTATTTCAATCTTGAATGTGAAATTGGTGTTGTCATCAGTTATTTCTTCGCCTTCCTCGTCAACCAATGCTTTGGATATCTCTATTTCTCCTAGTTCAGGAGGAGGTGGTGGTGCTTCTTCCAAAACATTTATCAACCAGATTACTTCCTGTCCAGTAGATTCAATTTCAATTGTTACTGTGTCCTTGTAGACCAAACCATCAAAATCATTTAAGACAGTATAGTTCTTGTTTCCTGATGTGGCAAAGATTGGATCTCCGTAAGTTTTACCTTCATGATCAATCTTTGTTTCTGAAAGTGTATAGGTTCCAAATGGAAGATCATCAAATACTACATGCTCACCATTTTCGTCTGGTTCGTTGATGGTTTTCTCTTCGTCATAATCATTTGGACCAGTCAGTCTTACTGTAAACTTACCGCCGTCAAGGGCTCCAACTATGCTTCCATTTTCCTTCATGATTCTCTTGTGAACAATAAGGCTTCCAAGTTCTTCATCTTCAGGAACCTTGCTGTTTTCAAAGCCAATCCTTACAAGTCCTTCTTCATCTTCTTCAACAGTTACGGTTACATCCTTTTCAGGAGTGTAGATTTCCTTCTGATCATTTGTAAGAAGCTCGACTACATCGTAGGTGCCTGGCTCAACATCCTCAAACAGTGCATATCCACTACTGTTAGTTGTGACAGGGCCATATTTTGTTTCATCATTTTGCTGTAATACAAACTTAAATCCTGCAAGGCTCTCTTCATCTTCCATGTCATCAATGGATTTCTCCACTCTCACATCAGCCTTCTCTGGTGGAGGAGGTGGGATAATCTCATCCAGTTCGAATGAATAATGGGATATTCCATAGGGTTCGTAGGGTTCATTTCCATTTTCATTCAAGGGTGCTGTAAGCCCAGATTCACTTGATCCCAAGTTTGTGTAAACTCTGTACATGGGGCCTCCTTTTATGGAAACCAGATCAAGTGACAGATTATTGGTCTCAAAGCTTAGCTCATCTCCAGATACCTTGAACTTAACCCAGTAGTCCGTAGGACCATCAACATTATTGCCATCCTCATCAAAATACCAAGTACTGGATTTGTTTGAATTTTCCTTGTAGGTGTAGCTGTCATTGCCCTCATAATCAATATACTCCGGCACAGCAAAGGATACATGCATGCTCAGTATCATCGAGAAAGCTATTAGAAACGTAAGCAGCTTGCTATACTTTCTCATCATTATTCTCACTCCTTTTCTTGTTTTTAGACTCTACGCTTGTGAGTCTATGTATCGCTTGTGCATGCAGTGGTGTTGCTTGAAATATTTATGTCTTCTTAATTCAACAGTTCATTTCCCATAGGCTTCATCTCCTTATAGTTATCCAAACAAAAAGCCGCTATGGATTAACATAGCAGCTGAACGGCCATACCCGATGTGGGCTGTAGACTTCAAGCTTTGCGCCCCTGACTTTCGACAGGTTTGCCTTTGTATGCTGTAGGCTTAATATTGATTTGGCAAATACATCCCAACACTTACAATTATTTCCTGATTGAATACGAAAAGCTGCCATGCTTTCACATAGCAGCTGAACTATCATAGCCAGATGGCTGTAGACTTCGAGCTTTGCGCCCCCTGCTTTCACAAGGTTTGCCTTTTTATGTTTCTCTCTTTACCTATTTATACCACCTATTTAAATGGCTAAACAAACATATTATTAAAACATATATTTAAAAAGGTTGGTAAAACGTTGTCATCAGGGGTATATAGTTATTGCGCATTAAAAAGATAAATTAAAGGAGGAGAGACAATGTTGAGAAACAAAAGAATCATCGGTATGGTAATGTCATTTGTACTGGTTCTTGGTCTGATGATAATGCCAGCCACGGCTTCATTCGCTGACGGACATGAGACCCTGACGATTGTCCATGTTAATGATGTACATGGAAGACTTGAAGAGAATGATTTTGACGGCACATTGGGTTATCCAAAGATGAAGACCTTCCTGGATGGATTGAAGGAAGAGAATCCAAACCTTCTGTTGCTTCATGCAGGAGACTCATTCCACGGTACGATCCCTGCCAACCTGACTGAGGGGGAGGCGGTTGTAGAGGTGATGAATGCCATGGAATTCGATGCAATGGTACCAGGTAACCATGATTTCAACTTTGGCTACGAAAGACTGCTTGAACTTAAGGCAATGGCCGAGTTCGACATTCTCGGGGCCAATGTGGTCAAGGAAGACGGAACCTCAGACTTTGACCCATACATGGTATATGAGATGGAGAATGGAATGAGAGTTGGAGTGTTCGGTATAGCCACCGAGGGGACCAAGACAAAGTCACATCCCAACAATACAATAGGAATAGAGTTCGCTGATGTTATCGAGACGGGAAATGCAGCTGTTGAGGCTCTTACCGAGATGGAGGTTGACCTTATAGTCGCACTTATACACCTTGGGATTGACGGATCGTCAGTTGACACAGCCTACACCCTGGCAGACAATGTTGAAGGCATAGACCTTATAGTGGATGGTCACAGCCATCATGTTACAGGCGAGGAGAGAAATGGTGCATATATTGTACAGGCTGGAAACTATTTGAGCCACATTGGAGTTGTAAAGGTATCCATGGTTGATGGAGTACCGGTATTCGAATCGACCCAACATCCGTATGAAGACCTTAAGGGGCTTGTGGCAGATGAGTATATAGCTGGATTGATTGAGGAAACCACTGCACCAATCGAGGAGATGCAGGAGGAGGTAGTAGGAAGCACTACTGTAGCCCTTGACGGTCTGAGAGACAATGTTAGATCAGGTGAAACAAACCTGGGTAATCTTATCACCGATGCCATGATAGTTGCATCAGGAGCGGATGTTGCCCTTACAAATGGTGGTGGAATCAGGGCAAGCATTGAAGCGGGAGATATTACCCTAGGTGATGTATTGACTGCATTCCCATTCACAAATGTATTAACAAACATTGAAGTGACCGGAGCAGAGCTTATGGCAGCTTTGGAGCATGGAGTCAAGGACTACCCTGCTACAGCTGGACACTTCCCACATGTAAGTGGAATGAGCTATATCTTTGATCCAAACCAGGAGGTGGGATCAAGAATAACCCAGCTTATGATAGGTGAAGAGCCTGTTGACATGGAAGCAACCTATACACTGGTAACAAATGACTTCCTTGCTGCAGGTGGAGACGGCTACACAATGTTCGAAGGCAAGGAAATCCTTGCATACTCAGGTCTTCTTTCAGAGGTTCTTGAAGCTTATCTAAGAGCTAATCCTGAGGTAAGCCCGGCAATAGAAGGCAGAATAGTTGCCCTTCCATTGGTTGAGACTCCCGAGCCAGCACCAGCTGACATAGCCTATACAGTTAAGTCAGGAGACTGGTTGTCCAAGATTGGTAGAGCATATGGAGTGGACTGGAGAGTTCTTGCAGAGTATAACAGCCTTGCAAATCCACATCTGATCTTCCCAGGCCAGATTATAATGATACCACAATAGAAAACAACCATAGTATATCTGAGGGGCGAGAGCCCCTCTAATTTTTTTGTCTTTTTTTGAATCTGCATAGGTACATTTTCCTCCCTTATGCAATGTAATAGGTAGAAGGGAGGTGAGACAATGGCGATAGAAGTTATGGCGGAAAAGAGAACCTTGAAGCTTGAGCTGGATGCCGGGATGGTAGACGGCAAACAGAGGATTTCTTCAAAATCCTACAGCAATGTCAAGCTGGATGCTACGGATGACAATATCCATGCATCTGGAGAGGCATTGGCAGGACTGCAGGAGCTTCCACTTATGAAGGTCAAGAAGGTGGAGGAATCTGTAATCACAAATGTTTAGTAAACGTAGGCTTTTCTAACAAGGGGGTGAAAGGATGGTAAAGACAAAGCTAGAAATGGACTTTCTGGATGATCAGAACAAGAATTACAGGATCAGCATCAATGAACCAAGAGCTGATATTACGGACATGGAGGTTTTTGCAGTAATGGATACACTTCTTGGTGCTGGGATTTTTCAGTCTAGAAACGGCGATTTGGTCGAAAAAGTGGGAGCAAGGGTTGTAACCACTACAGTTGATGAGATGACAGTTTAGAAATAGGGCCTCAGGGCCCTTTTTCCATATCCAGCAAGGGGGTGAAGAGGTGGAGGATATCTATTCCAGTGTTGCCAATCTTGGGTTTCCAATTGTTATCTCAGTCTATCTTCTGGTCAGGATAGAAGGGAAGCTGGACGAGCTCACAAAGAGCATCACTGAACTGGCTAATGTAATAGCAAAATAAACTAAAGAGTTGAAAGCTTGAATTTCAAGCTTTCAACTCTTTTGTGATAGTACCTCTTCCACAAAAACCTTGACCATTTTAGGATCAAGCTGTGTCCCTGCAGATTGGTTGAGTATCTGGATTGCTGAAGCCCTTTCCAATGGTTCCTTGTAGGGTCTTTCCCCTGTCAATGCTTCATAGGTGTCTGAAACCGCAATGATTCTTGACAGGAGTGGTATTTCCTCTCCCTTCAGACCTTCGGGATATCCTGTGCCATCCCATCGCTCATGATGATGGAGGACTATCTCCGCAAGATAAGCGTATTCGTCTGTGCTCTTTAAAATCTGATAACTGGCCTCAGGGTGCTGTTTGATAAGCTCAAATTCTGATTGATTCAAGGGCTCAGGTTTGTTTAAAAGTTCTGCAGGAAGGATTATCTTTCCAATATCGTGCAGTTCTCCCGCCTTTTGAACATCATCAGCTATCCTTCCACCATAGCCCATTGCAAGGGCTAGCTGTCTGCTGTAATCTGAGACCTTTCTCGTGTGATACATTTCCAAACCGTATTTCTTATTAATATTGTCCAATATGAGCTCAATGGTCTTTCTTCTAAAGGACTTTCCATCCTTGAGCTTGTTCCGGTACATCATAGAATCCGCTTCCTTCATAACTTCTTGTATATCCTTATCTGGATGATTTTTGATTGAGTACCCAATAGCCACTGAAACAAGTACTGAGTCAAGATCAGCTTCAGTGGCTGTTTTCTCGATTCTCTTCTTTATTTTTTCTGCATCAGAGCGATCGGTTTTTGGTAGCAAAATGATAAATTCATCTCCTCCGGTCCTTCCAATTATATCATCCTCACGACAGACCTTCTTTATAGCTTCCGATACAGACACTAGAACCTGGTCGCCAGTGTGATGCCCAAACGCATCATTTGTAAGCTTGAGGCCATTAACATCCAGCGTCATTATTGTAAAGGGATAGTTTCTTTTGGTATCCAGTCTCTTGACTGAGTCTTCAATATAGCGCCTGTTGTAAAGCCCTGTCAGGTGATCATGGAAACTAAGGAAACTAATCCTCTTTGATTCTTCTTTGCTTTGGGATATGTCCCTGGCAAATCCAACAACAAGGGAATGGTCGCTGTCAAAAAGAGAGGAAACTATCTCAATGTCATAGGTGGCGCCATCCTTTTTCCTATGTACTGTTTCAAATCTGTCCTTTCCTTCTGTAAGGATCCTATTAATTCGCTTCTCTATAGCTGTTCTGTTCTCGGTAATTTCAAGATCTTCAATATTCATTTTCAAAAGCTCTTCTCTTGAATAACCACTCATTTCACAGAATGCAGAATTAAAATCATAGAAATTACCATCCTTGTCCACCACCCAAAAGGCATCAAGAGAAGTTTCCAGGATGGCTCTTAGATATCTCTTGCTCTCGCTTAGTTCAAGCTCAACATTGTGACGTTTTGTTATGTCACGGATTATTGCCACGATTCCTACTATATTATGATTATCATCAAAATACGGCGATTTGATGATTTCAAGCTTAACCCTTTCTCCAGACGATTTCCTGCCCCAGATTTCATATCTTTGAGACTGGAGGGTTTGGAGTATCTGTCTATCCTCATCTACAAACCTTGCAGCTATTTCAGGTCTATGCAAATCATATTCCCTAAGTCCCATAATTTCATCAATGGATTTTCCAAGGTGATCTGCATATGCCTGGTTGCAGTGTATGTATACTCCATCCCTATTTTTAAAGAATATCATATCCTCTGTTGAATTGAGTATTGCATGGAACATAGAGGACTGTCCGAAAAGGGTGTCCTTGCTATACCCATTTGGATGATCTTTTGGTGTAATGGTTTTATATTCATTCGGATTCATTTGATTTCCTCCCCAGAGTACAATTTAAAGTTGTGATTGGAAAAAATAAATGTGTTATTACCATTATACTGTTAATTCCTCGGGGATTCACTATATTTTTACAAAAATGTCAAATGGTTGTCATGAATTTTGTAAAACTAAAAATGACGCCAACCAGTGTTAATGGTTGACGTCTCTTTGAAACATTATAAGGATTGGAGCACCTATAGGGTGTCTCTAGTTTGAATTGGTGATGATGGCAATACAAGGTTTCCTGAAAGGTCCCTTATATATGACGGTGAGTCAATGATCCTAACTGCATATTCCGACTGGATAGATTTGTTCTTGATTGCTATTACAATGGTGTCAGGGTAGCTTGACAAGAGGGAGGTGGAATACTCATCCTCACTGAGGATTCTGTTGTCAGCAAGTCTGATCACTTCAAGATCCCTTCTGTAAAGGCTCGCTCCGTCATCCTCAAGGTCCTCGCTGAATTCAATTTCCAGGCTGCCGTTTCTGATATCAACCCTGTTGCTTACTAGCATTGGCGACACTTCGTCATGAACATTGAAGCCTCCGTAGGCAACTCCTGTATCAATCGACGTTCGGATTTCGTTTCTTCTTACTATGGAAGCATCTCCATCCTCAATCCAGGTTACCGATTCCCCCAGGATTATTGTAACTACATTTGTTCCATCGGCTATGACCCTTGAGATGGAAATACCGTTGAAATCAAAGTCCTCAACATCCGCTTGGATGATAGGCATGTTGAATTTCACCTTCACAACCTCCGGCTCAGATAGAATAGCCTGTTTTCCTGGTATTGAACTGTAGTAATCCACAACCCTAGCCTCACCTGTCGAGCTTTCGTCAAATTCCAGGCTTAAAAGAAGGGGGTTTGTAAGGTTTCCTGCCTTGCTTCTTAGTCCCACAACCTCAAGCTTGGTGAGATTGTTCTTCATTCCTACCATGGTCTCCTTACCGGAGATGGTATCAGGAAGTGTTAGGGTTAGTGTCTTTCCTGTATCATTAAGGTATATGTTTGTTCCTGATGAAAGCGGAAGCTCCGATCCGTCAAAGGTCATCACATAGTTTGAGATGTAGCTTACACTTTGTCTATCCATTTCCTTGTCAAATTCCATTACGATTACATTGCCGTATCCTGTGTAATTTAGAAGTCTTGGTCTCTCAAGGTCTTTCATCTGAAGAGTGGTCCTGTAGTCCTTGATTGTGGTTCCTGACAGGTCCTTAACCCCTGTTATGTCAAGTCTTAGGTCTCCCGCAGGAAGTGTTGTATACAGCTCAAGGACATATTCCCTTCCGGAGCCTGTCACCTGTCTTATGAAGATATTCTTTCCTGCAGAATCCCTCAGGCTGTAGTAGGAGGTATCATCCGCCACCACATTCTTGTTGAAGGTGACCCTTATTGTCCTGCCATCCTCTGAGACAATGGCACTTAATACCTGCGGATCAACTGTTTCATCCTTTGGAGTAACTCTGAACTCCTTGATTTCCATCCTGTTTCCCCAGTAGTCTGAGAAAGTGTTGACATAAAGTGAAATTTCCTTAGTTGGTAGGGGCTGCTTCTCAAACAGTCCGATCACCCTATTTCCATCTATCAATATCTCATCAGCATAGTTGATACTGGTCCCTTCCCTTTGGAAGATATTGCTTCCCATCATTGTACCTGTTGGGTCGATGTTTTCTGAGAAAATAATCGTCACCCTTTCTGTGGTCACATTAATGCTGTCAACCTCAGGAGGAACTGTGTCCCTGTCAACCTTGAACTGTCTGTAATCTACATTCATTCTCTTACCTGAATAGTCCTCAAGTCCGGAAGTCTCAATTGAATATGTTCCTGAAGAGAGAACCGTACTTGCTGAGCTGTAGCTAAGTGTAATGTGGTTGTCCTTAAGCACCGGATTTCCAAGGGTGTTTGAGGTGTTGAAGCTGAAGTTGTTCATCGTTGGGATTGTTCTGATTGGCTCTGAGAAGTATATCCTTATTCCCTTGTAGCCAAGAACATCTATTCCGGTGACTTTGGGAGCTTCATTATCCAATGCTCCGAAGGCTTCATTCACATCCAGTGCTTCTCCTGATTCTGAAAGTATGTTTGAAGCTTTGATTGTATATTGGTTTCCGTCAGTCATGGTTCCGTTAAGTACCAGTACAATTGTCCTGTCGCTGTCTTCAAACCTTACCCTGTTGATTGTTCCCGCGCTGGTTGAATAGTTGTAGGTTGAACCTGCAAGTGTAGTGTCAACAGACTTGTTGAATTCCAGCTTTATTTCCTTAAGGTTGTCTGCGTAGGCATCTGTCAGATCGAATTTAACATTGGATATTCTGAATGATTTATATGATGTTGCCTTTGTTTCGGTGTAGTATCTGTATTCGTACTCTCCCAGTAGTAGACCGTCAACATCAAAGCTGAAGTCTCCGTCAAGGTCCAGTGGGATGTCAAAGTCCTGTGAGCTTCCCTGGGAGGTGGATTTTGGTCTTATGTTAAGTCTGAGTTCATCCACTTCATCGTCATGTACCCTTCCGCTGAATGTGACCTTGTTGTTTTTTATTACCATGGACTCCGTAATGTCGATAGGATTAAGTCCGAGCATAGCAGCAAGGGGAGTAGTTTTCCCCTTGACTTCTATTGCGAGTGCATTTACAATCATTGCAGCCACCTGTCCTCTATTGAGTGTGGCATCCTTTGAAAAGCTAAGTCCTTTCATAATTCCAAGATTTTCAGCTAGAGTAGGTACACCGTGCCAGTCCTTTGCTTCCTCGTTGTAGCCAAGGGCTCTTAGCAGGACTGTTTGGAATTCGTGGACAGTAACTCCTTTCTTGATGCCGAAAGTCCCATCATTGTATCCTGATATGAGATTTTGATTCTTGGCCCAAAGGATGTAGGGAATATAGAACTTATGCTCAGGTTTTAAATCGAAGAAAGTGTTGTGTGAACCTGAATAAATCTCAGCTTCATCTTCCTGTCCGTAAAGCCGTGAAATAAGTACCACCATCTGCTCCCTTGTAAGACCCTGCTCAAGCATTAGGTTTCCCTGAAGGTCACCCTGGAGTACTCCAAGATCCTTAAGGAATTCACCCTCCTTTTGGTAGGGGCTTGCTGCTGAAACTGGTGCTGCCAAACCCAGAAGCATTGTTAATGCAAGGGCTAAAGACAATATTCTTTTCATGGAATCAATCCTCCTTGTTCTTTATTCCTTATAAATGTATTATACATTAAATATGGGGCTAAAGATATTACAATTGGGTTAAACAGTAGGGAAAGGGAATGTCTGTACAATATGGTAACTATGATTGAAATTAATGATGAGCTGGAGGCAAAATAAAGCAAAAAAATTAGGAACAACCGAATGGGAATAGGTTCCAATTGTTATAATAGTATGTTACAATTGGGTTAAATTATATATTTTGGCAAACTTATTGAAAGGTAAGGACGCAAAGCTACGGGCCTAAAGGAAACTCCATGGCAGCCGGGCTGCTTGGTAAGTTCCTTTTAATTGTATCCTTTGAGATACAATTTTCTATATCTAAAGGAAGCACATAATTTAAGGAGGGGTTACATGTTAAAGAAATGGATGGTAATTGCACTTTCATTGGTTATGGTTTTAAGTATGATGCCAGTGGGTGCTTATGCCGAAACGACAACTTTTAGCGACATGCCAGATGATTGGTCAACAGCTGCACTTCAAAGCGCAGTGGACAACGGTTTACTTAATGGTGCCAATGGCAAGATTATGCCACAGGAGAACCTGACAAGGGCTCAGATGGCTGCTGTAATCAACAGAGCATTTGGAGCCGAGAAGGTAGCGGTATTGGCAGAATATGATGATGTTACTGCTTCTGACTGGTTCTTCTTGGATATGGCCAAGGCTGTTGCAATGGGAACTTTCCAGGGCAGTGGAAGCAAGCTTAATCCAAATGACCCAATAACAAGGGAACAGGCATTTGCTGTTATCGCAAGGGCATTGAACCTTGGAGAATCTGATGTTGCACCAGATGGATTTACAGACCTATCTGAGATATCTGGATGGGCGACTGGTGAGGTTTATGCTCTGGTAAACAATGGGTATATCCAGGGATCAAACGGTATGCTGAATCCACAGGGATATATTACAAGAGCAGAATTTGCTCAGGTTATGTACAATACAATCAAGGAATATATCAGTGAAGCAGGAGAGTATTCCATAGATGTTGAAGGAAACCTAATGAAAAATTCTCCTGGTGTTGTTTTGACCGACTCAACAGTAGTTGGGGATGTCATCATTGGAGATGGAGTTGGAGATGGAGCAGTAACACTTGATGGTGTAAATGTTGAAGGCAGGCTTCTTGTCAGAGGTGGAGGAGCTGAATCAGTAATAATAAAGGGAGGATCCACAATAGGAACCATAACTGTGGCGAAGGTAGATGGAGAGGTTAGGATATTCGCAGAGGATGGAAGTGACGTAGGCACTGTTCTTATAGATGGCAAGGATGATGTAATTATTGAAGGAACATTTGAGAATATAGTTGTGAATGCACCGGACATTACTGTTTGGGCCAGAGCGGCAACAATCTCATCTTCAGAGGTAATGGGCGAAGAATCAAAACTGGTTATCGACAAGGACTCAACTGTTGAAAAGGTGGTTCTGTCAGGAGCCAAATCAGCGGTTGAGGTCAATGGCGAGGTAGAGGAGATTGAAACAGCTGAATCCGCTGTAAATGCATTGATCACTGTTGAAAAGGATGGAAAGGTTGGCCTTGTAGTTGCAAACGGAGCAGGGACAGCTGTTGAAGGCGAAGGCTCAGTAGAAGCTGTGGAAGCCAATGCTGATGATGTAGTTGTGGTCACTGAAGGAACAGAGGTTACTGCTGCTGAAGGCGTTGAGGGAGTAATGGCAGGAGAAGAAGAGGTTGATGCAGGTGATACCGCCACAGTTGAAAAAGAAACCACAACATCAGGTGGTGGCGGTGGTGGTGGATCCTCATATGTTTCACCAAGACTTCTTGGAGCTACATTAAACGGAGATGAAGCATCTATCTCAGGGAATGACATCACTATTGAGTTTACCAATGAGGGAGAAAATGGAGAATACATTATCGTTGCTGAATTTGATAAGGAAGTTAAGATCAAATCCGTAACATCCTTGGACAATTCAAGTGTAAACATTCAGTTTATCAATGAAAACACCACAGATGTTCCAACTGGCTATTCAAGTACTTTGAATTACGAATTTACGCATACAATAACTGAGCAGCATTTCAATGTATTTGGAGATGTCTTTGAGGTAGTTGTAACTGACGGGTCAAGAGATTTGACATTCACAGTAACTGTAAATCATTAATTAGTAGTAAATACAAGCTATAGACCGGGCTTGCCCGGTTCTATAGCATTGAATTTTTAATCGTACTTAAGGAAGTGTATAATATGAAAACAAGAAGAGTTGCAACACTTGTTTTTGCAGACACAATGATAATAAGCTTTGCTTTCTTTTTATCCCTGTACACTAGATTTGACTCGATTTTCTATGATGGATACCTGGACTTCTATTTAAGCAGGGTGATACCGGTTACCCTGCTTAAGCTTGCAATTTTTTATTTATTTAATTTTTACAGAAGTCTTTGGGAATTTGCCAGTATAGATGAGTTGATTGAAATCTTTTTTGGAGTGTCAATCGCAAACCTAGCCACAATGATAGCTATTGCATTAACGGGAGACCAATTGCCTAACTCCATGTTCTTGAGCATAGGCATATTTGAGCTGATCCTAATTGGAGGAGTAAGGTTTGCCTATAGAAGCATACGAAGACTCAAGTCGGGCTTTTCCAGGAACAAGGGATTGAAGAGGGTAATGATAGTTGGTGCTGGTGCAGCTGGGGTCATGATACTTAAAGAGCTTCGAAACCACAAGGACTTTTCAATGGTTCCTGTGGCTTTTATTGATGATAATCCTGACAAGATTGGAAGCGTCATCAATGGTGTTAAGGTTATTGGAGGGAGATCCTCAATTCAGGAATCAGCAGAAAAGCTTAAGGTAGATGAAATCATAATTGCAGTACCATCGGCCAGCAACAAGGATAGAAAGGAAATTATCAACATTTGCAAGAATACAAGGGCTAAAACAAAAATACTCCCTGGGATGTACGAGCTCATTGGAGGCAAGGTCAGCATTTCCAATATTAGAGATGTGCAGATCGAAGACCTGCTGGGCAGGGAGGAGGTCAAGCTTGATCTTGAGGAGCTGACAGGCTTTGTCAATGGCAAGGTTGTCATGATAACAGGGGGCGGTGGATCCATTGGATCTGAGCTGGCAAGACAGGTCGTCAAGTATAAGCCCAGGAAGCTTATTCTTGTTGACGTATATGAAAACGCCCTGTACGACTTCCAACAGGAGCTAAAGAGAAGCACATTCGCCTTGGATTTTGAAGCGATTATACTCTCGGTAAGGGACAAGGTTGCCATTGACAAGGCCTTTGAGAAGATAAGGCCACAGATTGTCTTCCACGCAGCAGCGCACAAGCATGTGCCATTGATGGAAAGAAGTCCCGATGAAGCCATCAAGAACAATGTATTTGGCACCTTGAATGTTGTCAGGGCTTCAGACAAGTACAATGTTGAAAAGTTTGTTCTCGTTTCTACTGACAAGGCAGTAAATCCAACAAATGTGATGGGTGCATCCAAAAGGGTTGCAGAAAAGATTGTCAGAGCGTATAATGATGTAAGCAAAACGGACTTTGTGGCAGTTAGATTCGGGAACGTCCTTGGAAGCAATGGAAGCGTCATTCCACTTTTCAAGAGACAGATCGCGGATGGCGGTCCCGTAACCGTTACAGATACAAGAGTTATAAGATACTTTATGACAATCCCAGAAGCCTGTCAGTTGGTGCTTCAGGCAGGGGCCATGGCAAAGGGTGGAGAGATTTTTGTCCTTGATATGGGAGAACCTGTTAAGATTATTGACCTGGCTACGGACCTTATTAAGCTATCCGGCTATGAACCTCATAAGGACATACCTATCGATATTGTTGGGTTAAGGCCTGGAGAGAAGTTATACGAGGAGTTGTTGATAGAGAGTCCTGATATTGAGCAGACAAGGCATGAAAAGATCTATATTGAAGGAACTGAATGCTGCAAGTTTGATGAGATAATTGAAAGGGTTGACGGATTGAGAAAATATCTTGATCGGGATGATTCTGAAAGTCTTAAGGAATACCTGGCAGGATTTGTTGAGGGCTATATACCCTATAAGAAATGATTTGTAAGTCTTTAATTAGGAGGAAGTACCATTATGGAAGAAATAAGTTTACGGGAAATATATTATATACTTAAGAAGAGAATGGGAATGATAATAATACTGCTTATATTATCCCTTGCCATAAGTGCAGTAGTAAGCTTTTACGTACTTGACAAGCAGTATCAGGCCAACACCACATTGATGGTTGGAAGACCTAAGGATTATGTCACTGAAAACAAGCTGGAATATAATGAGCTTCTACTTAACCAAAGACTTGTTTCAACCTACGGAGAGCTTATAAAGACAAGGACTGTGGCAGACAGGGTTATTGAAAACATGGGACTTTCACTGACATACAATCAGTTGAGGGAAAAGCTTAATGTAAGCCTTGTCAAGGACACTGAAATAATAAGAATCTCAGTAATTGACACTGACCCTGTTTTGGCTGCAGAAATTGCCAATGAGACCTCAGAGGTATTCATGGAGACGGTGCAGGAAATCATGAAGGTTGAAAATATCCAGGTTATAGACACGGCCCAGGTTCCTACAGCGCCGATTCAGCCAAGGCCACTGATGAACATTGCAATAGCTGGTGTGCTTGCGGTTATGTTGGGGGTATTCATAGCATTTCTTATTGAGTTTCTGGATACAACGATCAAGACTCCCGAGGATGTTGAAAAGCACCTTGGACTGCCCGTTATTGGATCTATACCTATGGTGGAGGACTAAAAATGGCTAGAAAAAAAAGAACTGAAAGATTATTCTCCCTAGAGGATCCAAAGTCCATTGTTTCAGAGGCATTTAGGACCTTAAGGACAAATATACAGTATGCAAATATAGATAAGGACATAAAATCAATTACCGTAACATCCCCAAGCCAAAGGGAGGGTAAATCAACGGTTAGTGCTAACCTTGCATTCTCATTGGCGGAGTCTGGCAAGAAAACCTTGATTGTTGACTGCGACATGAGAAAGCCAAGGCTTCACAAGCTATTTGGAGTTACGAATCTCGACGGTCTTACCAGGTACCTTATGGGAGAAATTGAAGGAGAGGAAGGGTTTAAGAAGGTCAAGGGAGTAAGCAGCCTTGATGTATTGACCAGCGGTCCCATACCACCGAATCCTGCGGAGCTCCTTGGCTCCAATAGGATGAAGGAATTCCTTGAAAGCCTTGAGGAGTCCTATGACTATATTATCCTTGACAGTCCTCCCATCGGACTGGTCACTGACAGTGCAATAATTTCGACCATAAGCGATGGAACCATACTGGTACTTGAGGTGGGCCAAACTCAAACTGAGGTTGCAAATCATGCAACTGAGCTTTTAAATCAGGTAAACGCTAAAATACTGGGAGTTGTACTAAACAAGATTCCTGTCAAGGGGAACCAGTACTATAACTATAAATATTATCAGTACAATCAATATTATGGGGAAGAGCTTGATAGAAGGGACAGAAAGAAGAGGCGAAACAGATGATTGATTTACATTCCCACATTCTTCCTGAAATAGACGATGGTTCAAAGGATATGGAAATGTCCCTAAGTATGGCCAGACTATATGTGGAAAATGGCTTTGAAAGGGTAGTTGCCACATGCCATTATTTTGGGGAAGGAAAGGGCCCTCAAATTGAGGATCTGGAAATGGCGAAATCAGAGCTGGAAGACATGCTTGACAGGGAAGGAATAGACTTGAAAATTGAGCTTGGCAACGAGCTGTACCTATCACCTGACATTATGGAGAACATACAGTCTGGGAAGGCTCTGTCATTGGCAGGAAGCAGGTATATACTGATTGAGTTGCCAGCAAATGAAGTACCAGATTACACAGAAGACATTCTATATGAAATGCAGATAAAAGGTTATATTCCAATTATTGCCCATCCCGAAAGAAACAGTAAAATAATTAGAAATCCAAACATCCTTTATACCTTGGTGGAGAAGGGGTCAATGGCCCAGTTGAATCTTCACAGTATGACTGGAATGTACGGCAAGGATGTCATGAATACAGCAGCTGCGCTTTTGAAATATAATCTGATTCACTTTGTTGGAACAGATAGCCATTCTGACAGGAGAAGGTCACCGATTGTAAAGAATAGCCTGAAGTTACTTGAAACCAAGGTTGGAAAGGAAAGGTACTTTAGGATAGTGTATCAGAATCCTGAGCTGCTTATCCAAGACAAGGTTATCAATAAGATTAACCCTGAACCGGTTGTTAAACGAGGATTATTAAATGGTCTGATGAATGGACTTTTATCAATAGGCTAAATTTGGAGATATCTGAATTGGCCTTTTTTCTTTGCTAATTTTCCCAGATTTTGGGTATAGGTGTTCAAGGAGGGATGCTTATGGAAAATATACTAAACTCAATGGTAATACCATTTGTAAAAAACGTGGCATTGGCAATTGTAGTACTTTTGGTTGGACTTGCTGTAATCAGAAGGATTGGAGGTATGGTTGGCAAGCAGGTTGAAAAATCAAAGATGGATGACACACTTAAGCCCTTTATGATGTCTCTGGTTGAAGGGATACTTAAGGTTCTTCTGGTTATAAGTGTAATTGGAATTCTTGGAGTTGAGACATCGTCATTTGTAGCTGTACTTGCTGCTGCAGGCTTTGCTGTCGGCCTAGCCTTCCAGGGATCTCTGTCAAACTTTGCAGGAGGGGTTCTGCTCCTTATTGTAAGACCCATCAAGGTTGGTGACTATATTGAAGCCAATGGATTCAGTGGAACGGTTGAAGCCATCCACATACTTAACACAACATTGAAGACACCTGACAACAAGGTAATCTACATTCCAAATGGACAGCTTTCAAACACAAGCATTACAAACTATTCCATTAAGGATACAAGAAGGGTTGACTGGACCTTTGGGGTTGGCTATGAGCAGGACGGAGACAAGGTAAAGAGTGTACTTACGGATATCGTAAATTCACACCCACTTGTACTGAAGGATCCGGAAAGCTTTATCAGAATGAGCAATCACGGTGATAGCGCAGTTGATTTCACAGTAAGGGCATGGGTAAATGCAGCGGACTACTGGACCGTATACTTTGATATCATCGAGACGGTGAAGAAAAGATTCGACCAGGAAGAAATATCGATACCATATCCACAGATGGATATACATATGGAGAAGTAAACATAGGGCAGGGAAACCTGCTCTTTTGTTAACCGTTTTTTAATCCCTTTGTCACTCTTCTGTCACCATTAGAAGGACTCAGCTTGCTATAATGGTCTTGTCAGAATAATTGAGGAGGGAAAACAAATGTTTAGATCTAGAAGAATTGCAGCAGTTGGACTCAGTCTTGCAATGGTTCTTACAGGAGGCTCATTGACCTTTGCAAACGAAATGGAGGAAGCAGAGGTGGTACCAATATCAGCGCCCATTGAAGACCAGGAATTTGAATATATTCGGTTTGATGGAAAGGTTGAGGAAATTGACGCTACAGAGGATTACTTCAGGATACTTGTCAGAAGAGATGTTGAAGAAGGACTGGATGTACTCTATGCATACATCCACGAGGACATGCTCCTTCTAAGTGAAAATAGCATGGAAGAGGCAAGCAGGGAGGATATCCAGGTAGGTATGGAGGTTTCCGTGATCTACCACAAAACCACAGTGATGGCTCTAAGTTATCCACCGCTTCTAGGACCGGACGTAGTGGTTCTACATGATGGAGGCCAGCACTCAACCTATGTTGAGTACTTCGATGAGGACCTTCTGAGTGCAGATGGCTCCCTTGTACTGAACATTTCAGATGAAACAGAAATTGTTGATTTTGAAGGGAATGCCCTTGTGGAAGATGACCTGTATGAGAGGGACCTTGTTGTCTTCTATTCAATAGTCATGACCAGTCATCCAGGTCAGACAAACCCACACAAGATCATTGTGATGCCAGAAAGAGAGACTGAAATGCCTGGGGCTGCCATAGTCCTTACAGAAGAGGTCATAACAACTGACGAAGGTGTAATGATGATTCCACTAAGGATGGTTGCAGAGGAACTTGGCTTTGAAGTTACCTGGAATGGAGAGGAAAAATCCGTTGAGGTTCTAAGGGGTCCAAACTGGTCAACTCTTACTATCGGAAGAAATGTATACAATTTTGCAAAAATGCTAATCAAGCTTGAAGCCGCACCTGTAATAGTTGAAGGAAGCACCTATGTTCCTTTGTCATTTGCAGAGCAGGTTCTCCAGGCCCATGTAGAAATAACAGAAAACAATAGCGTGATAATTTCTGAATAGTTTCTCCTTGTTGTCAGCTGGAATATTACAATAATATTTCAGCTGACCTCTGTTATGATATTACTTTATTGTGATGGGTATCTATATTATGCAAAAGGTTATTTTAAAAAGGAGGTCCTGAAAATGAAAGTTTTAAACCGCGGGTTGGCAATTGTACTTGCGGGAGTATTGATTCTTGGTGGGGGAGCTGCTTTTGCAGTAAGCCCAAATGCTAATCCCAATGCATTGAATAATCCTGCAAGGATCAAGGCCATGGAGAAAACAGGGAATGTAATGGAAGTGATGTCTGGAATTGTGGATGATGTAGACATCAAAATAATTCCCATGGAGAATGGCAATGTTGGATTGATTGAGGGAGAAATAGACCTGAAGACTGGTCAAAATTTTGAAAACTTCAAGGGAAATACAAAGCTTAAGGTTAAATTGAACAATGTAACAGTTAACATTAATGAATATGGAGAGTTCAGTCAACCAATGCCAATGTGGAAAATTGAGCCATTGAGTGTAAGGGTATTTATGGGCAAGGTTCTGGTATATTCCAATGTTGAGGATGACCTGGATGAGATCAGGGATGATAAGGTTCTTGAAAAGGCATTAGCTCAAGCTGAAAGATATTTCACCAGACTGTATAGGAGTCTTGAGGATTTGGATATTGAGGATATTGGATTGGTCAAAAGTGCTAGACATTATTACGATATCCTAGATGAAAGGATAGGCTCTGATGATGATTATAACACCTTGATGGCTAGATACTACAAAATTCTAAGAGATGCAGAGGACGAGATCCAGGATTTACTGGAGGATATGATCTATTGGGATGATGACTTGGATTATGATACTATTGACGAATCATACAAAGGTGAGCTATGGATCCATGATGATCTTGAGGAAGAAATCCTTGTAATTGTGGATTACGTGGATTCAAAAATCGATGATGAAAAGATCAAGATTGAAGAAGATGGCAAGGTTAAGTTTGAAGCTGAAGATGATGAATTTCAGGTTCGAGTAGAGTATGATGGAGTAGAGATAATAAAACTGAGAGAAACTTTTAACTAATTTACCGAATCCCCTCGATTGAGGGGATTTTTTCTGGTAACTCTGTAAAGTGATGGGTATAATACCTTTAAGGGTTATAGGAGGAGGTTGTGCCATGGAATTGTCAAAGGATGTTCTGCTTAAGGAAATTCAGGATTTGCGTGATGAAAACAAGAGGTTGAAGAATCAAATGGAGGAGCTGAACCCAAGGGATAAGTTGACTGGGCTGCTCAACAGGGGTTCACTTTATGAAAGGCTGGAGTATGAGGCGGTTAGAACTGCCAGAGGCCAGTCCTATTTGAGCCTGCTCCTTATCAGGATATCTGACTTCAAAGGCCTTGTGGAGGAACACGGCAGAGACACTATGGATGTTCTAGTCAAGCTAATGGGTCAGGCAATTTCAGAATCAGTAAGATCTGTAGACATTGTTGGAAGATATGAGGATGGTGGATTTCTTCTGCTTCTTCCTGACATACAGCCTAACAAGGGAACTGTTGTTTCTGAAAGACTCAAAAAGGCAATCGACAAGCAGATCAGCCCCATGGGCATAAGGATAAAATACAGCATAGGAGTTAAGCTCTACAGGGATGAGCCCATCAACGAGCTTCTGAATGAAACTGAAAGACTGGCAATGAGCTCCGAGGCTGAAGGGATTGGAAGAGTGCATAGATAGAATATATGCAGGCATAATGAAAGACCGGTGTTTTTCCGGTCTTTTTGTATGCTCTAATTTATAAACATCTGCGTCCAATAGATTCTTCCATTGTCGTTGTAGATTCCTATTCCTATGTTTCCAAAATTCCTGTTCATGATATTCTGTCTGTGGCCCGGTGACTCCATCCATGCCTTTACAACCGCCTCAGGAGTTGGATGGCCCATGGCAATATTTTCACCTGCGTAGCTGTATCTGATTCCAAACTCCTTCATCATTTCAAAGGGAGATCCGTAGTTTGGGGATTCATGTGCAAAGTAGTCATAAATTGCCATGTCCTTGGATTTTTCATATGCAACCCTTGAAAGCTCCACATGCATCTTAAGTGGTGAAAGTCCTTCCTTGGATCTTTCCACGTTTACCAGGTCAAGTACCCTCTGCTCATAGTTGGAGCTTAGGTCTACCTTTGGCAGGGACCTGTACTGCTCGTATTTGATTCTTAAAAGAACTGTAGCTGCCTCGCTTCTTGTAAGGGTGGCATCGCCCCTGAAGGCTCCATCCACATACCCCGTAAGGATCCCACTGGAATACGAGTTAAGGACCGCTGCCTTGATCTCAGGATTTCCAAGGGATGTTACCTGTCTCATATCCTTTATAAGCTGCTCGTATTGTGTTAACTCCGCTTGAGGTCTGTAGTTCTGGTAGTCCAATACATTTGATACAATTCTTGCCATATCATACCTGGATATTGCCGAGTCCGGATTTGAAGAGGTTTCGCTGCATACAATCCCAAGACTTTTGGCTTTAGCTATGTAACCGTCTGCCCAGTGCGTCCCTCTTGATGGGATGTCCTTGTATCCAAGGATGGACATTGTAGACTTTATGAACTCTGCTCTTGTCATTGTGTTTTTTGGTCTGAAGGTATTGTCAGGATAACCCTGAATGGCACCTTCCCTTACCAGAACATATACATTGTCGCGGAACCAGTCTGTGGAATTAACGTCCCTGAACTCAGCTGCCTCTGCTGTAAATGGCTGTATAACTATTATTAAGGCCAGAATAAGGCCAAGAATCTTTCTCATTTAGTATCCTCCTAAAGTTTTTAAATGGGCTGAAAGTGATTTCAGCTTCACTAGTATTAATATCATATGAGCAAACAAAAAACAAATACAATTAAAGGCCAGAAAAATCCTGCATCATAAACTCTCCTTTCGGTAGCTGGCTGCCTTTACAGGCCCTCTAGCTTTGCGTCCCTGCCTCACGGTAGGTTTGCCTTTATCGGCGACAGTATACAAAAGGACTCGCCTTTGTGTATTTGTCATACTTGTTATCATAAATATTCATTTTTCACATTCATTATATCACTAAGGAAAATAAAATCAATTATGTAAACTAAATGTAACAAAAAAGTAACAAAAGGGGAAAGACAATTCACAATTCTCAATTCACTATGCAAAATTGGTTAGAGATGCCAGTCAGGGTACAAGACTTTTCGCAAGACTCAGAGTGACAAGCAAACAGTAATCATTAGTGAAAACTAAGGATCTTGGACCTGAAAATATATCCCTTAAATGGCTTTTAATTGAGAACTGTGAACTGTGAATCGTGAATTATTATGACACAGCTAATCTTGCAAAGCAATCTTAGCTGTGTCATAATTAAGCCATAACACTTTAACGGAGGTTGTTGCCAATGTACTTAAATTGCTTTGATGAAGTCAAAAATATCACCAGAGACCTTGTAAAGATTCCAAGTATTGTAAGGGCAGGGGGAGAAAGTGATGTAGCCAAATGGATTTATGACTACTACATGAATCTGGACTACTTCAAAAATAATCCAGGTCAGGTTGTGTTCCAGGAGACCTTGAACGACGAGGTCACAAGGCACAATGCAATCGCCCTTGTAAAGGGAACAAAGGGAGAATCAAACAGGACTGTAATACTAATGGGCCACATTGACACCGTAGGGGTGGATGACTACGGAACAAACTGGAAGGCTGCCTTTGATCCAGAAAAACTGCCGGAAGTCCTAAGGGGTATGAATGTGTCCCAGGAGGTTCTTCAGGATATTGAATCAGGGGAGTACATGTTTGGCCGAGGAGCCCTTGACATGAAGGCCGGTGTTGCAGGACACATGTACCTTATAAAATATTTTGCCGAGAATCCGGGAGAGCTTGACGGAAACCTGATTGCAATTGCAGAGTGTGACGAGGAGGACAACTCCCACGGGATAATATCAGCCCTGAAAATACTTAAGCAGTGGAAAGAGGAGCATAATCTGGAGTATGTGGCAGCCATAAATGCTGATTACTCCACACCATACCACAAGAAGGATGAAAACAGATATGTTTACTTTGGTACAATAGGGAAGCTTCTGCCGTCCTTCTATGTGACAGGAAAGGAGACCCACGTAGGGGATTCCTTTGGAGGATTTAATCCGAACACCCTGGTGGCTGAAATCACAAGAAAGATCGACCTTAATCCAGAGCTTTGCGACGAGGCCCAGGGTGAGGTTACAGTGCCTCCAACTAGCCTGAAGCAGACTGACACCAAGGTTGGTTACACTGTCCAGACCCCCCTTGCAGCCTATAGCTACTACAATTTCTTTACACACAGCATGAGTCCAAAGGATGTTATCCTTAAGATGAAGGAGAAGGCAGAGGAGGCATTTGAAGAGGTGCTCCAGAGAATGGATGCTTCCTACAGAAAATACTGCCAGATGGGCGGACACACCTACACGCCATTTACATACAAGACCAGGGTATACACCTGGGAGGAGTTCTACAATGAGCTCATAACAATACACGGGGAAAAATTCAAGCTTGCAATCAGGAATTTTGCAGCTGACCTAAACGAGAAGAATCCTTCCATGGACCTTAGGGACTTCTCAGTGGCTGTAATAGAGGAGGCCTGGAAATGGTCCCAGGACAAGTCTCCAGTTGTGATTATCTACTACTCGTCCCTGTTCTCATCAAGGATTGAGATGACCGGCAAGACGGACAAGGAAAAGGCCCTGCTTGAATCTGTAAAGGGATCAATTGAGCTTGTGCAGGAGCACTCGGACAAGCCAATTGTTGTGAAGATGTTCTACCCCTACATTTCAGACTCAAGCTTTATGGCCCTGTCGGACGATCCCCACGAGCTGGTGGCCCTTGAGAAGAACATGCCCTCATGGGGCACAAAGTACAACCACCCCATTGATGACATCATGGATATAAATGTCCCAGTGGTAAACATTGGAACATTTGGCAAGGACGGTCACAAGTTCACTGAAAGGGTCCATATGAAGTACACCTTCGAGAATGTAACAAACATGACACTGAATACCATAAAGAGTCTTTTGGGATAGAAGATGCGCGGAGAAATCCGCGCTTTTCTCTTTTGGTGCCAGTAAATGTGTCAATGAAAACGTTTTAGAAGTTGTGCCTAAATTCAAAATTTAACAACATATTTAAAATTTTCTATTGACAGAGAATATTCCCCCGTGTTATCATCATAAAAATCAAAAAAAATCCTCACCCTTATAGGTGAGGTAGAGGCGCGGTTACTATCAGTACCAACATGGAGGACGGAATCCTGTGAAATGTTGGGAAAGGAGGGATCGCCGAAGCTTCAGACACCAAAGTCTGCTGCTGGGTCTGCATTTAAGAAGTGCAGGACTGTCATCCTGGTACAAAGCTCGGTACCTTGATGTTGTGCTATCTCACACCAGAGCAAGAGGGGAGAGGGTAATCTATGGCATCGCCATGTGGAAAATCACCTGACTTACCGGTCAGGTTTTTTGTTTTTTTGACTGGATAAAAAATTTTAAATTTTCACAAAAATCGCACTTTACTTTGTGACAGTACGAGCTTATAATTTTATTATCTTGATAAATTTAGGAGGGATATTATGGCATTTTTGGAAACCTTGGTTGGCTGGCTTTGGGGACTACCACTGATAGTCACAATACTTGGAACAGGACTTTATTTTTCTGTTGCTACAGGATTTTTTCAATTCACGAGGTTCGGCTACATCTGGAAGGAAACCTTTGGAAAGCTGTTCAAGAAGCATGAAGGAGAGGCTGGAGCAGAGGGAATCATTTCTCCCTTCGAGGCTGTATCTACTGCAATTGGAGGCTCTGTAGGAGTAGGAAACATCGGTGGAGTTGCCACAGCAATAGCCGTAGGAGGTCCTGGAGCGGTCCTTTGGATGTGGGTTGCCGCACTTGTGGGCATGATGATCAAGATGGCTGAGGTTACCCTGGCTGTATACTACAGATCCAAGGATGAGAAGGGCAATCCCTACGGAGGTCCTACCTACTACATGGAGAAGGGTCTTGGAATAGAGAAGGGCTTTAAGGGCTGGCCAATCATGGCATTTATATTTGGAGGAGGCATATTCTCCACATTCTTTCTTACAATGCAGAACTATACAGTATCAGAGGCTGTTGGAAACACCTTCGGGATTCCACTGCTAGCAGTATCCATAGCATACATACTGCTTGTATACATTATCATCAGTGGAGGGATTCCAAGCCTGGGCAAGTGGGCTGGAAGACTGGTACCTTTCATGACCACCTTCTATGTTATTGCAGGCCTGTTCATTATCATAACAAATATTGGAGCACTCCCCTCGGCATTTGGACAGATATTCACGGGAGCAATCAGTGGGACAGCAGCGGTTGGCGGCTTTGCCGGAGCGGCTGTGGCAAGAGCCCTTCAGATGGGTATGGCAAGAAGCGTCTACTCCAATGAAGCCGGCTGGGGAACATCACCTATGATCCACTCAACAGCAAAGACCGACCACCCTGTAAGACAGGGACTTTGGGGATCCTTCGAGGTATTTATAGATACAATCATCGTGTGCAGCATCACCGCCCTTGTAATCATCATGACAGGAGCCTGGTCATCGGGAGAAGCAGGAGCTACCCTTACCCTAAGTGCATTTGAGATGGGAATTGGAACCTTTGGAAGATATATCATAGCTGTTTCAGTGTTCCTTTTCGGTCTTACAACAACAACCGGCTGGTATGCATACTATGAGATACTTCTGAGACACCTTTTCAGAAAGAATCCAAAGACCAAGGATTCCATACTAAATGTTTACAAGTGGACATATCCAATCCCAGGAATCGCAATGGTTCTTCTTGCGGTATTCGGGGAGGTTCCGGGAGCCACACTTTGGCTGTTTGCAGACTTTACATCGGCCATACCAACATTTGTCAATGTAATTGCAATACTAATCCTGAGCCCGACCTTCATTGCACTTGTGAAGGACTACAGGGGAAGACACATGGGCGAGGGAGACTTCGACAAGAACTTCAAGGTGTTCTACGAGGAAGCAAAGAGATAGAAATTACATGCCCTGGAGCTATGGCTCTGGGGCTTATTTTAAGGAGGTAAACGATGGACTTGATTTTTTATAACGGAAAAGTGGTGACAATGGATGACGAACAGACTGTCTGTCAGGCCGTCGCCATAAAAGGAGACAGAGTGGTTGCCGTTGGCAGGGATGAAGAAATCCTTTCTATGAAGGATGAGAACACTGAGCTGGTTGACCTTAAGGGAAGGATGATGGTCCCGGGCTTTAACGATTCCCACATGCATCTGTTAAGCTACGGCTACTCATTGACAATGGCAGACCTTAACGGGGCGGATTCAGTGGGGGATGTGGTGCAAAGGACCAGGGACTTTATGGAGCAAAGCTCTCTTGAAGAGGGTAGATGGATCAGGGGACGGGGCTGGAATCACGACTACTTCAATGGTGAAAAGAGATTCCCCACAAGGTATGACCTGGACAGGGTCTCAAGGGACCATCCCGTATGCGTAACAAGAACCTGCGGTCATGTCCTAACAGTAAACTCAAAGGCTCTGGAGATCATGGGAATCTCAAAGGGAACCCCGCAGATTCCAGGGGGACAGTTTGACCTTGACGATGATGGGGTGCCCAATGGGATTTTCAGGGAGGATGCAATGAGGGTTGTCTATGACTCCATCCCTTCACCTACCTTGGATGAGATAAAGGATATGATTAGAAAGGCATCAAGGGATCTCAATGCCATGGGGATCACTTCAGTGGGTACGGATGATTTTGAGGCACTTCCTGGAAGTGACTATGAGAATGTCATCAAGGCCTACAGGGACCTGGTCCAGGCAGGAGAAAACACTGTCAGGATATACGAGCAATGTCTTCTGCCCAAGAAGGAAAGACTGGAGGAGTTTTTGAATAAGGGCTACAGGACTGGGGTTGGGGATGAGAGCTTTAAGATTGGTCCATTGAAGCTCCTTATTGACGGCTCCCTGGGGGCAAGAACCGCTGCAATGGTAGATGACTACTCGGACGAACCTGGTAACAGGGGTATTGAAACCGCTACCCAGGATTACCTAGACAAGCTTGTGCAGATGGCCCATGATGAGAATTGTCAGGTGGCAATCCATGGAATTGGCGACAAGGGGATGTATATGGCGTTTGAAGCCATTGAGAAGGCTCTTGAGAAGAAGCCAAGAGAGGACCACAGACATGGAATAGTCCATGCCCAGATAACTGATTTGCCCCTGCTGGAGAAATTCAGGGAATTGGACGCCCTTGCCTACATCCAGCCAATATTCCTGGACTACGACTGGAAGATTGTAAGGGACAGGGTTGGAGAGGAAAGGGAGAAGACCTCCTACAACTGGAAAAGGATGCTGGATATGGGAATCCACATCCCCTGCGGATCCGATGCGCCTGTTGAGACCTTTGATGTAATGAAGGGAATCTACGAGGCGGTCACAAGGAAGGACCTCCAGGGAAACCCTCAGGAAGGCTGGCTGCCTGACCAGGCCATTACGGTACAGGAGGCCCTCTATGGCTTCACAAGGGAGGGTGCGTATGCATCCTTTGAGGAAAATGACAAGGGTATGATTTCGGAGGGCTATCTTGCTGATATGGCGGTACTTTCTGATGACATTCTCGCAATCCATCCGGACAATATAAAGGATGTCAAGGTGGATATGACGGTGTTTGGAGGGAGGATTCTCTCTTTGTAATAGAAATGTAACCATACTTCCCTTTCCCATGGGTATAAAGCCTGTAGGGAAGGGGGAGTATTTCAATATGTTTAGAAGGTTAATTTCTGTAATAATGGCTTTTACATTGATATTTGCATCTGGACCTGCTGCCTTTGGTGCAGTGGCTGAAAAGCTGGAGGGTCATTGGTCCAAGAGTCTGATAAGTGATGAATTTACGACCCGCTACTTTCCATATCTGGCCAAGGAGGATTTCAAGGGGTTGAGTCCTGATGGAAGCATTTCGAGAGTTGACTTTACATTGTCATCGGCCTCCCTTTTTAAGGACAACGGCTATACAGTTGATGGAATAGCGGCACCAGGTACACTGACAAGAAGGGGAATGGCAGATATTTTAGGTGAGAGGTTGATCCAGATTGGGATGAGACCGGCCCAGGACCACCAGATGCCCTTTGGGGACGTATCATCACTTCAAATGGAGACCCAGAACAATCTTAGACTTCTTCACAGGGAAGGAATAATAAATGGGGAGAGCAACAGCGTTTTCAATCCGGGCAGGAACCTGACTCAGGCTGAAGCCATAATTGTGCTGCAGAGAACTCAGTCTGCAATTAGGGATTGGAGGAATATAAGTTTCATGACCCTTGGGGTAACCCAGAACTACAGCAACCAGGAGGAAGTGACAACAAGGGTGTCTGAGAATGTTGTAACACTTGTTGTGACAAAGGAATTTCCAACCCCAGGCTATACCATTCGGGTTGACAGCATAAGGAGGGAAGCGGACCACTTCAGGGTGGACTTTATAATCACACCGCCTGATCCTGGGACCATTGTCCCTCAGGTCATAACCTACAAGACAATAACAATCGAGATTGACAGGAAGGAGCTTGGAGAGCCGCCATATGACTTTTCTGTGGAGGGCTTCAGGTAGAGTTAAGACTGGACATTATGCCGCAGGTATTGGACCTGCGGCTATTTAAATCTACCCAAGGGGACGGTCCCCCTGGGTAGATTTTTTCCTTTTGATTTAGCGCTTTAACAGGAATGCACAATGTGGTAAAATCGAGGTATGAGAGGAGGGATTTTCATGAAAAGTGTAATGACGGGAAACCAGGCAATAGCAAGGGGTTTCTGGGAGGCTGGCGGCCGTTTGGCAGCAAGCTATCCTGGGTCCCCAACGGTGGAGATGCTGGAGAGCCTTAAGGAATACGAAGAGATATACAGCGAGTTTTCAGTGAATGAAAAGGTGGCCCTTGAGGTGGCCATGGGTGCTTCCTTCTACGGGGCCAGGGCCATGGCAAGTATGAAGCATGTAGGCGTGAACATAGCTGCTGACCCTCTTATGACCTTCACCCAGATAAAAATCAACGGTGGCTTTGTACTGGTTTCGGGGGATGATCCAGGGATGGCCAGCTCCCAGAATGAACAGGACAACAGGATATTTGGAAAGTTTGCCAATATGGGAATCCTCTACCCTGGAAATAGTCAGGAGGCCAAGGACTATATGAAGATTGCCCTGGAGATGAGCGAGAATTTCCAGATGCCCATGCTCCTTGACATCACATCAAGGGTCTGCCACAGCAGAAGCATTGTTGAGATGGGAGAAAGGGTTGAAATGGATATAAAGGGCTTTTCACCTGACAGGGAGAAATATACAATGCTTCCACCACATACCTTCAAGCCCCAGTATGAAATGGTGGAAAGGCTGGAGAAGCTCTCCGAAACGGCCTATGACATACCAATAAATCAGCTTTATGAAAGGGAGGGGACGGACACCCTTATAATAGCATCAGGGCTCATGTACTACAATCTTCTTGAGCTGGACCTTGACGTATCAATATACAAGCTCGGTCTGGTCTTCCCTCTTTCCGTTAAGAGGATGAGGGAGCTTGCTGACAGGTATTCAAATATTATAGTGCTTGAGGAAATGATGCCCTTTATTGAAAACGAACTGACCCTGATGGGGATAGAATCAAAGGGCAAGGAGCTCTTTAGCTTTACTGGGGAGCTACATATTGAAGATATAAGACGTGGACTTAAGAAGGCTGGAATAATTGAAGGAGTGGATGAGTCTGAAGCACCTAAGCTACAGATGATCCCAAGACCTCCAATGTTTTGTGCAGGCTGTCCACACAGACCGGTCTTTGATGTGTTGAAAAAGGCCAAGGTGAGGGTCATAGGGGACATAGGGTGCTACTCCATGGCTGCCCTGGACCAATGGGACGCCTCCGATATAATGATCTCAATGGGAGCCTCTGTTGGGATCACAAAGGGCATGAACAAGATGATGAGGAGAAACGGTGACCATGCACCACTTGTGTCGGTAATAGGGGATGGAACCTTTTTCCACTCCGGCATGACTGGCTTTGTGAATCTGCTTCACCAGATGGATGAGGAGGATAATATGACCTTTATCATCCTTGAAAACTCAACAACTGCAATGACTGGAGGTCAGCACAACGCATCCAGCGGAAACTTCAATTCCGCCGATGACATGAAGGTGGACATAAAGGCAATGCTTTCGGCCATTGGCTTTACAAATGTTCGTGAGGTTGATCAGTTTGACTACAAGGCCATGAAGGAGGCCGTCAAGGAGGAGACCGGACGGAAGGGCACTTCAGTGATAATTGCCACAAGACCATGCGCCCTTAGATTCAAGATAAAGGAAAAGAACTTCTACGTGGATCCAAAGGTCTGCATCGGTTGCAGAACCTGTGTAAAGACAAACTGTCCACCCATTAGGATGAAGGAGTATCAGGGAATAGACAAGCTCAAGTCCTTTATCGATCCGGATATGTGTGTAGGCTGTAGCGTATGTGCCCAGGTCTGTCCTGTAGGCGCAATAAAGAGATCCAGGTAGGAGGTGGACTTAAATGAAAAATATAATGGTGGCAGGTGTGGGAGGACAGGGACTTGTCCTTGCCACAAAGATAATGGCTGAAGCGGCACTGAAGGCAGGACTTGACGTGAAGACCAATGATGTTGTGGGTCTGTCCCAGCGAGGTGGGATGGTCTGGGGGTCTGCAAGGATTGGAGAAAAGGTCCACTCCCCAAATATTCCCGTGGGTGAAGGGGACATTCTCCTTGGGATGGAGCCTCTGGAAGCCTTGAGGTGGAAGGGCCTCCTAAGAAAAGGAGCAGTAGTTGTCATAAATGAAAAGCGGACCTACCCATCCTCAGTCCTTCTTGAAGAGAAGGAATATCCCGAAAAGGACATAGGGGACCTGGAAAAGGAATATGTTGTAATTCGGGTGGATGCTGTAAAGGAGGCCAAGGAGGCCGGGAACATCAAGGCTGCGAACACAGTGGTCCTTGGAATACTTGCAAGACATCTGGATATCAATAAGGAAATCTGGG
The DNA here is from genome assembly GCF_046224405.1 of Gudongella ferriphila. NCBI lineage: Bacteria > Bacillati > Bacillota > Tissierellia > Tissierellales > Tissierellaceae > Gudongella > Gudongella ferriphila. The sequence continues at coordinate 48,654 of NZ_JBJXRK010000005.1, forward strand.
AGGAGGTACTCCTGGAAAATGTGCCCCCCAAGGCAAAGGATGCCAATATTAAAGCCTTTAATATTGGGTATGGGTATCAGAAGGACTAGATTATAAGTAGTTTTCATTATTTAAATTTTCTGATATAATTAAGGTTAAATATTTTTGATACAAAGGAGGGGAAGAAATGATCAGTTTACAGGAGAAGGGCGCATTGTTGAAGGAATCGGAAAGAAAGCTTGCGGTTGCTTCGACCCATGAGAAAAATCTGGCACTAAGGGAGGTCGCCCATTCAATAGACGGGAGCAGGGAGGAGATTCTAAAGGCCAATGCACTGGATGTTGAAAAAGCAAGAAAGTCAGGAATGAAGGAGGGTCTGGTGGACAGGCTTCTATTGGACCATGGCAGGATTGATGGAATCATTGAAAGTCTTTATACGGTGATCAAGCTTCCCGATCCAATATGGAAATCAGACAGGGTTTGGACCCTGGAAAACGGGCTAACAATATCAAAGATGACAGTACCACTGGGAGTCATTGGAATAGTTTACGAATCAAGGCCAAATGTTACAGTGGATGCCTTTGGTCTGGCACTGAAGTCAGGAAATGCAATACTCCTGAGGGGGAGCTCAACTGCCATACACTCAAATATCGCCCTTGTAAAGGCAATAAAGGAGGGGCTTAAGAAGACGGAGATTCCTGAGGGGGTTGTGGAGTTTATCGACGACACAGACCGGGACCTTGTGCTTCAGATGCTAAGGAGCAATGATTTTCTTGACCTGGTGATACCAAGGGGAAGTGGAGCATTGATAGATTTCGTTGTGAAGAATGCAACGGTACCGACCCTTCAGACAGGTGAGGGAAACTGTCATGTATATATTGACGATACGGCAAAGCTTCAAGATGGAGTGAGGATTGTGGTAAATGCAAAGACTCAGAGGGTAGGAGTCTGCAATGCCTGCGAAACCCTTCTTGTGAACAGGAAGGTGGCCAAGGAGTTTCTTCCAATGGCATACGAGGCCCTGAAGGATAAGGTTGAACTAAGGGCTGATGAGGAGACAAGGGAGATAATCCCTGCCAAGGCTGCTACTGAAGAGGACTGGGCAACAGAGTTTCTCGACTTCATTCTTGCCATCAAGGTGGTGGAGGATGTGGACGAGGCCATAGCTCATATAAACAAATACGGAACAATGCATTCGGAATCCATAATCACCGAGACTCTGGGCAATGCCCTGAAATTCCAGCGACAGGTTGATGCATCAACGGTTTATGTAAATGCATCCACCAGGTTCACCGATGGGGGAGAATTCGGATTCGGAGCTGAAATGGGAATAAGCACACAGAAAACCCATGCCAGGGGACCTGTTGGACTTGAGCAGCTTGTTACCCACAAATACCTTGTGATGGGACAGGGACAAACCAGAAAGTAGGGATAAGATGGACGATATGATGATAAGAAATGCCAACAAGATTGTTATAAAGGTGGGGTCTAGCACCATCACCAGCAAAGATGGAACCATTGACAAGGATTTTCTAGATAATTTCATCCTTCAGGTCAAGAACCTGATGGACCAGGGAAAAAAAGTAATCATAGTTTCATCAGGAGCAAGAATTGCAGGGGTGTCAACAATAGGAAAGTGGTCAAGACAGCAGGACATAAACTACAAGCAGGCCCTATGCTCAATTGGACAGGTGGAGCTGATGGATTCCTACAGAAGGATATTCAACAAGCACGGCATCCATATTGGCCAGATTCTCCTTACAAAGGATGATTTCGAGAACAAGGACAGGACTCTTAACATAAGGAACACCCTTTTTACACTTATTGATGAGGGTGTGGTTCCAATAGTGAATGAAAATGACACTGTAAGCGTGGATGAGATCAAGATCGGAGACAATGACATGCTGGGAGCATATACAACCGTTGTTTGGGGAGGGGACCTTCTGGTCATATTGAGCGACATTGACGGAATTTATGACTGTAATCCTACAGACAATCCTGAAGCGTGTCTGATTGATGTGGTTGATGATATCGACAAGCTGGAGAAGGAAATATCAATCGGAGAGACAAGCTCATTTGGAACCGGTGGAATAACGACAAAGCTCAAGGCTGCAAGAATGGTCAATGCCTATGGAATACCAATGATTGTGGCACATGGTAAGACCAAGGATATTATAACTCAGATATCAGCAGGAGAGAAAAAAGGGACACTATTTCTTCCCAGGAAAGCTTAGACTTCCTGGGAAGTCCTGTAATCAAGACAAAAAGGGGTAATTGCCATGATGTCCTTTCAGACAATAAAAAAGCAGACACAGGATCTCCTGACCTTCGGATTGTTTGCGAGGCTGTTGAATTTTCTAAAGGGAATTCTTCTTGCCTTTTTTATAGGGGCAAATTTCAGGACAGACACATATCTTGTTGCATTTTCAGCATCGATTTTCCTTATAGGGATAGTGGCCGATGCATTAATTGTTTCCCTGATTCCCATCTATCACCAGATTGACCGAAGGGACGGTAAGAAGGGCAGGTTTGAGTTCACCCACAACCTGATTTCATACTGGACAATCCTGGGACTGATCCTGATGGTGCTGAACTTCGTTCTGGCACCCTACATTGTCAGGATATTCGGTCCCGGCTTTGGACCCGAGGGCTACAAGCAGGCAGTAAGCCTGTTCCGGTATGGAGCCCCAATTGTAATGGCCCACGTGTACAGGGCCATATTTGCAGGCTACCTTCAAAGTCAGCACCTGTTCAGGGCAGGGGCAAAGGGTGGGGTTGCCAATGCACTCATATACATTTTTTATCTTGTATTTCTAAGCAGGTTCTTTGGTCTTGAGGGCCTGATGGTAACGGGGATATTTGCTGTTGGAGCCCAGGCGTACATGCTTGCAAAGCCTGTTTTCAGGAAGCAGGGCTACAGGTACAAGCCAATTCTTGTGACCAATGACAGAAGCATCATAAGACTTAACAGGTTTCTGTTCCCCATTGTAATCGGTCTTGGAATAAATCAGCTTAACCAGGCCATAGACAATGCTGTGGGGTCCTTCCTGGCAGAGGGTACAATTGCGGAGCTCAGCTATGCCAAGGATATAATAGACCTGTTTGTGGGAGTGGTCGTAATGTCCCTGGTCACTGCAATATTCCCTGTCCTGTCCGAGAAGGACCACAGGCTGGACAAGGAAGGGATGGATCATTCCCTAAGGTATTCCCTAAGGCTTATATCAATGGTTGTGGTTCCCGCCACTGTAATGCTCCTTGTGATGGGCCAGCCCATTGTAAGGATCTTCTACCAGAGGGGGGAGTTTACAGCTCAGGCAACCCAGGCAACCTCAACAATGCTTGTGTATTATGCCATAGGGATAATAGGCACCAGTCTTATGCTCCTTGTTACAAGGCTTTATTACGCCAATGAAAACACCACTGAGCCAATTGTTTTAGCTGCATTTGCACTTATGCTAAATGTAATTTTCGATATTATATTTGTATTGTGGATTGGACCGGGAGGAATTGCCCTTGGAAGCAGCCTTTCTGTGATAATCACATCTGTATACGGGATTTATGATTTGAATAGCAATATGGGCTTCATCCACTGGAAGGATATTTCATTGAGGTCATTAAAGGTGCTCCTTGCAGGAGTGATGATGGCATCGGTCCTTGTGATCACCATGTCAAGCACGACCCATTACCTTGGGGACTCGCTGCTTTCAAGCCTTGTTATGGTGGTGGTTGGAGCTGTGCTGGGATTGGGGACGTTTTTTGCAGCAATTTTTGTGACCAGGGCCTAGTATGAAATTCGAAATGGAGGAGAGTAAATGGACAAGAGATATATAGCAAAGAGATACCAGGGAAGGGAAAAGAGCCAGCTTGCTGCAAGTGCAGACCAGGCGGCAGAAATGGATGACCTTATAAACTTCACAATAGGCGATCCGGATGTCATAACCGATGAGAGGATAATCGAAGGAGCCTTCAATGATGCAAAGAGGGGATACACCAGATATACTGAATCCGTGGGCATGAAGGAGCTGAGGGAGGAAATCTCAAAATATTTCCATGAGGAATACAATCACAAGGTTGGCCTTGATGAGGTCATGGTCACCACCAGTGCCTGTCAGGGAATGTGGCTTGTGCTGGAGTCCCTTCTTGATGAAGGGGATGAGGTCATAATACCCTCTCCCTATTTTCCACCCTATTCAGACCAGGTAAAGCTGGCTGGTGGGGTGCCTGTGTACATGACACTAAAGGAAGAGGAGGATTATCAGCTGGATGTGGGGAAGTTGGAGAGACTCATAACAGAGCGGACCAAGGCTTTAATAATCAACACCCCAAACAATCCCATCGGAAGCTGCCTGAGCAGGGATACCCTGGTAAGGATCGGTGAGGTTGCCAAAAAGCATGATATCCTCATTATTGCCGATGACATCTATACCATCTACAGCTACCAGGCACCCTTTGTTCCCACAATGACCTTGCCTGGGCTTTCTGAAAGGACCATCACCCTTGGAAGCTTCTCAAAGGATTATGCAATGACCGGATGGAGAATTGGATACATAATTGCAAAGCCGGATTTCATACAGGTAATGAAGGCTGTAAACGAGAACAATGTCTACTCGGCTCCTTCCATATCACAGAGGGCTGCAATCCACGCATTGCGACTTAGGAGTGAGATTCAGCCGGGGCTTGTGGAGGAGTTCAGAAAGCGTACATTCTATGCCTATGAAAGGCTCAACAGGCTTAAGGGAGTCCATGTGATGGAGCCAAAGGGGACCTTCTACCTGTTTCCCAATATAAGGGGCACTGGATTGTCCTCTGCCCAGGTTGCTGAAAAGCTCCTAAAGGAGGCACATGTGGCCGTTGTTCCAGGAAATGCCTTTGGTCCTGGAGGAGAGGGATACCTTAGGCTGGCCGTAACCCTTGGGGTTGACAGGATGAAGGAGGCCTTCGATAGAATGGAAGGGATGGATATTTTCAAGTAAGGGGGAGTCCCGTTGAGAAAGGTTGTACTTGTTGGGGTGCCTGGAATGAATGATCAAGAGGTCCAGAGCCTTGAAAGATATATACGTGAAGAGGGTATAGAGGATTTTGTTTTCCTTGGAAAGCCTGTGCTTTCCAGGGAGGAGGCCAAGGAAAAGCTAAAGGGTGCAGATATTCTTGTGACCTGGGATCAGCAGATGGACGAGGGCCTCTACAAAGAGCTTGACCTGATGGCTTTTTGCGCTGCCAGTACGGGATTTGATGCTGCGGATATTGAAGCTGCAACGGCCAATGGAGTTATGGTGACAAATGCAAAGGACTACTGTGTGGATGAGGTTTCAGCCCATACGGTTATGCTGCTCCTTGCCTGTGGCAGGAGACTCTACCATGTGACTGAAAACGTGGACAGGGGAGACTGGAGCGTAGATGGAATCGGCAGTGTCAGGAGACTAAAGGGCTCCACGGTGGGTATCTTTGCCTTTGGGTCCATAGCCAGAGGGGTGGCTGAAAAGCTCAAGGGCTTTGGTGTAAGGATGGTTTCCTATGACCCCTATGTGGACCGTGAGGTCATGGAAGCTTATGGTGTTGAGAAGGTGGGATTTGAAACCCTTCTGAGGGAATCCGATTATATAACCATCCACTCCCCCCTTACGGATGAGACCAGGGGAATGTTTTCAAGGGAAGCTCTCTCGTGGACCAAGGAGGGTGTGGTTATTGTAAACACCGCACGTGGAGCAATTGTTGACCAGGAGGAACTCTACCAGATGCTCAAGAGGGGAAGGATTGTTGCTGCCGGTCTTGATGTCCTCCTTCATGAGCCTCCTTCAGAGGCTGAGAAGGGGCTGCTGGAGCTTCCAAATGTAATAGTCACCCCTCATAGCGCCTACTTCTCAGATGAGGCCCAGGAACACCAGCTTAGGATCACTGCAAGGGATGTGGGAAGGATTGCAAGAGGAGAGAGGCCGGTTAATTTGAGAAACGGAGAGGTACTGAAAAGCAATTCACAAATCTCAATTCACAGTTCACAATTGAAAGGATAAGATCCCTCACTGCGTTCAGGAAGACAAGGCTATTGTCACTCTGAGCCTGCGAAGAGTCTTAAGGCTATGTAACATAGAAAAAGACAGGATCCTATACATCCTTTCCGAATATCAAACCCTTGTCAATTCTTTCACAGTGCAACAATAAAGACAAACAACTACATTTGGGGTATAATAGTCTCAGGAGGATACTCTGAGACTATTATATTTGGAGGGATATTATGGATATAATTAATGACCTCAAATCCATGCGGGAGGTATACTGGACCAACCCGGGATACAGAAAATTTGATGACATAAAGGATGAGCTCCCCATTACAGAGTTGGAGGTAATGGATGCGGAAAAGAGACTGCACCGGTTTGCACCTTATCTTGCAAAGGTATTTCCTGAATCAAGGGATGGAATAATAGAATCTCCTATTTCTCACATACCGGAAATGATGAGCTGGATCGAAAGGGACAGCGGAAGTGCCATTCCAGGGGAACTGTACTTAAAGAGGGACGACCTGCTTTCAATAGCGGGATCAATCAAGGCAAGAGGTGGAATTTACGAGGTCCTGAAGCACGCAGAGACACTTGCTGTGGAAAATGGAATGCTGGAGTATGATCATGACTACAGGAAGCTTGCGGAGAAGGAGTTTGTGGACCTATTCAGCAAATACAAAATACAGGTTGGAAGTACTGGAAACCTGGGACTGAGCATAGGAATCATGAGTGCCAAGCTGGGCTTTAAGGTGACTGTGCACATGTCCTCGGATGCAAAGCAGTGGAAGAAGGACCTGCTGCGATCAAGGGGTGTAAAGGTTGTCGAATACCCTGATGACTACTCAAAGGCTGTGGAGGAAGGGAGAAGGGATTCAGACAATGACCCCATGAGTCATTTTATTGATGACGAAAACTCCAGGGACCTGTTTCTGGGCTATGCAGTTGGAGGAATGAGGGTTAGGTCACAGCTGGAGGAAATGGGTGTGATTGTAGATGAAGGACATCCCCTGGTTGTCTACCTGCCATGCGGGGTCGGTGGAGGACCTGGAGGTGTTGCCTACGGGCTAAAGCTAAGCTATGGTGATCTTGTGGAATGCCATTTTGCAGAGCCCACCCATTCACCATGCATGCTTCTGGGTCTGGCAACAGGCAAGCATGACGGCATATCCGTCGAGGACATTGGCCTTGACAACAGAACGGAAGCAGATGGCCTGGCCGTTGGAAGACCATCCTCATTTGTGGGCAAGCTTATGGATAAGCTCTTGACTGGAGCATTTACAATCCAGGATGACAAGCTTTTCAAATATCTGAGGGCTCTGTATGGACAGGAGGGAATCTTTGTTGAACCTTCAGCCACAGCAGGCTTTAATGGACTGTTCCTGACCAAGGACAGATACCTTGGCCGGGAGCCTGTACAGCTGGTTTGGTCAACAGGGGGTAGCCTTGTTCCAACTAAGGAGAGAAGCAAGTTTCTAGGTGAATAATCTGACTGGAAAGGTGGATTCATATGAAGATAAATATGGAAAGAGTCAAGAGGGACATAAACAACCTGGCTTCCTTTAGCAGTACCCCAGGAAGAGGGGTTACAAGACTGGCATTCTCAAAGGAGGACATCCAGGCCAAGGGTTATCTCATGGCACAGATGGAGGCGGCAGGTCTCAAGGTCTACCAGGATGGATACGGGAGCCTGTTTGGAAGAAGGGAAGGCACAGAACAAGACCTACCACCGGTTATGATAGGGTCACACTATGACACGGGAATCGGCGGGGGACCCTTTGACGGAGTTGCCGGTATAGTTGCAGGAATTGAGATAGCAAGAACCCTTAAGGAAAATGGTGTGGAGCACAAATATCCCATAGAGATTGCAGCCTTCAATGACGAAGAGGGAGCAAGGTTTGGAAATGCAATGTCCAATACAAGGGCCATGGCGGGGTTTCTTACTGAGGAGGAGCTTGACAGAACCAAGGACATGAATGGCAAGCCATTAAGGGAAGCCATGGAGGAATGCGGGATAAAGGTTGACCTGGAATCGGCAAGAAGGGAAAAGGGGGCTGTGAAGTCTTTTCTCGAGCTTCATATTGAGCAGGGCCCAATTCTTGAGAAAATGGGTATGGACGTTGGAATTGTGGATACAATCGTTGGTCTTGACAGGTACGAGGTAAAGTTCAGGGGACTTTCCGGTCACGCAGGCACAACCCCCATGGCTGGTAGGAAGGATGCACTTGTTTCAGCTGCCAAATTCATCGTTGCAGTGAATGAGATTGCAAGAGAAACTGGAAATGATGCGGTGGCAACAGTTGGGGAGATGAGCATCTATCCCAATGCATCCAATGTTATCCCCGAGCTGGTCAAGCTTTCTGTGGATATCCGGGCTACGGATTCCAAGGTTATCAACACGATGAGCGAAAAGGTCCAGGAAGAGCTGGAAAAGATAGGATATGCGGATCCGGTCCAGATAGAGTTCAAGAGAGGGGTATATATCCCACCTGTGAAAATGGACCAGGATAATGGAGAGCTTCTAAAAATGAAGGCTTCAGAGTTGGGACTCAAGTACAACATCATGAATTCCGGAGCTGCCCACGACGCAATGGTAATGGCTGCCCTGGCTCCTGCAAATATTGTCTTTGTACCAAGTGTGGGAGGATTGAGCCATGATCCGGAGGAATGGACCGAGTATGAGGATCTGGGTAATGGAATTGAACTTTTGCTTCAGACCGTAGTTGAATTGTCAAAATAGCTTAATGGAATAATACACGTAAATGGCCTGCTGCCTAATGGGAGCAGGTTTTTTGCGCCTTGACAACGAACATGTGTTCTGGTATATTTTTCTTAGTTCGCTTCAGTCAGGGTATCGAAATACAAGGCTCTCGCCACAGAGCTGCATCAGGGGGTAGAATAGATGAAGGAATTGATTGAACAGGATATTCTAGTTATGATTCCTTCCTACGAGGGAGAATCTGGAAACTGCACAAAACTCTTTTTACGGGAGGATGTTGTGGTGGTAAGGAGCACGCTCAGAACTTTCCTAAGAAAGCTTTGCTCCTATCATCACTTTGATTTGAAGGCATCAAACAACCATTATGGCAAGCTTGTCTCAGCAAGAAGCAACCTGCCCATACCAATGGATCCTGACAGAATATACATCCAGCTGAAGGTACGGGAGCCCATTGGTAAGGATGACGGTGCAATGGGATACTTCAAGCTTGGGGGAATCAGGAAGATATTCTCCAGGGAAGGAGTAACCCTTGTACGAATGGAAAACGGTGTCGAGCATCCCTGCCTCTGCAAACTGGAAACTGCAAAAAAGCAATTGAGGCAGGGGAATCTTGTACGGGAGCTGATGGGAAAGAAGAGGTCAGACCTTGTGGGAGAGGCGATTGAATACTACACAAGCCAGGATGGGCCTGCAATGAAGTCTGACATAGCAAGGCTGTATATGAAGATAGATGCCCTGCTCCTTAAAATGGAAAACGGATACGAGTAGCTGTAGGAAAAGCAGCTGCTCTATTTTTTTGTTATTATCCATGGTCTGGTATTCTTATGTCACCCGGGAATAAGAAAAGGCGCCTTGAAAGGAGAAAGGCTTGGAAAGAACAATTCAGGAGATTTACATTGACGTGGCCAGAGGTAGGGAGGAAGCAGCCCTTGAGCTGCTTTTGCGGCTTCAGCCCCTGATATTGTCATCAATTAAAAAATACTACAACAGAACTGACGAGATGGATGACCTGATCCAGGAGGGAAGACTATTGGTACTTGACTCTATCAATGAGTACAGGGAGGATTATAGCGTGCCCTTTCTTGGCTACATGAAATCCAGACTCAAGTACCTCTACCTTGGAAAGAACAGGAGCAGGAGACTTCTGTCCCTGAATGTGTCCAATGGTGAGGACGGGGAGGAACATCTCGATCTTTTGGCAGATGGCTTTCAGGTGGAGGAGGACTACATCTGCAGGGAAAGTGAAGCAGAGCTATTGAAAATGGTCCTTTCCCTTCCAGATAGGGAGAGGCAGGTCATCCAGGGCTTCTATTTTGAAAACCTGTCTATTGGAGATATTTCAAAGAGGTATGGTATCACCTACAGGACTGTAATAAATACCAAAAGAAGGGCCTTGGAAAGGATGAGAAGGGAAATGGAGGTTAAGGATGTATAGAAAAAGACTGATCAGGTACAATTATGCAACAAGAATGGGTAATAGGATCGAGTATATTGTCGTCCACGACACCGGTAATTCAAGAAATGGAGCAGATGCAGCAGCCCATTGCAGCTACTTCGACCAACCGGGAAGAAATGCATCCGCCCACTACCTTGTGGATAGCAGGGAGGTGGTCCAGATTGTTGAGGATTTCCACGCAGCCTGGCATTGCGGAGATGGCAGGGGAAAATATGGGATAAACAACAGCAACTCCATTGGAATTGAGCTTTGCATTAACGGTGATGGTGACTGGAATGAGACAAGGAGAAAAGGGATCGACCTAATAAGGGGCCTTATGAAAAAACACGGTCTACCCAAGGAAAGGGTGGTCAGACATTTCGATGCAAGCGGAAAGCTGTGCCCTAGAAGTATGAGCGACTGGGGGTGGAGGGAATGGACCAGATTCTATGATAAAATTTGAGATAATAACAGTCCCTAAGGGTATATACCATAACAGAAAAAGGAACAGGAGGGAATACATGGATATAAAGGAAACAATCAAGGATATTGCAGACAACCATCATGGATTTTTAAAGCAGGAGCTACCTGTAATAAAGAGCCTGGCATATAAGATCCTGAAGGTTCATTACGAGGATTGCAAGGACGAGTTGATCCAGGTCCATAGACAGTATGGAAGGGTTCAGAACGAGCTTGAACTGGCACTTGTAAAGAAGCAGATGGTGCTTCTGCCAATGATCTGGGACTACCAGAAGGAGCCATCAAAGGAGCTACTGGAAGCAATCAGGGAGACCGTCCGGGAGGTGGAAGGGGATAACCAGATCCTGCTGAAGGAGCTTGAAGGTCTTAAGGACAAGACAAACACCTACACAATGCCTGAAAGCGGATGTCCAACCTATGACACAACCTACAAGAAGATGGAAAAGCTTCATCGGGAGGTTGAGAAATACATCAAAATCGAACGAGAAATGTACAAGGTGCTTCTAGGCTAAAAGGTCCCGGGATTTATCCCGGGATTTTCCTACCAGTGGAGAAATATGCTATAATCTTAATATCAAACTGGAAAGAAGGGTCGTAATGGGAGTATTTCTGATGCTTTTGTCATCTTTGTTTTTTACATTGAGTACGTTTTTCGGAAAGCTTGTATCAAATACCACCGAGATGAATGCGGTGGTGACATCCTTTGTAAGGTATTTTCTCGGCACGGTGGGCCTTGGGGCATTTATGCTCTACAGGGGGATTTCCTTTAAGCCCGTAAGAAAAAAGCCGGTGTTCATAAGATCAGCACTGAACGCATCCGCGTTGATCCTATTGACCGCATCCCTGAACTACACCACAATAACAAATGCAAATATGATCCACCTTACATATCCGGTTTTTGTATTTCTCCTTGCACGGTTTGTCACAGGAGAGAAGCTAAGACCAACAGCATTCATCTATCTTTTTCTTATACTTGTGGGTTCCTACATCGTTTCTGACCCGCATTTAAGCAGCATAAACATTGGAGATCTGATTTCCTTCGGTTCTGCATTTTTTGCAGGAACTTCAATCCTATACCTGACACAGGCAAGGAAGACGGAATCAAGCATAATAATCGTATTCTACCTAATGCTGATCGGGACATTCCTCAATTTCCCCTTGGTCATGGATGACATTGGGCTATTGTCCATGGATTCAGCCGGGATTGTTCTTCTGGCTGCAGGAACTGGCTTTCTTGGGCAGGTGTTCACCACGGAAGGCTTTAAGTACGTTGATTCGGCCACAGGGTCAATGCTATCCTCAAGCAGGATGGTAATGGCAGCGGTAATCGGATACTTCTTCCTTTCAGAACCGCTTAACCTGAGGATAGTTTCTGGAATTATCCTTATTTCAATAGCTCTTTTTGGGGTAAGTGGATACGGGAAGGTCCTGAGGGGGAAGTTCAGGGAAAACATTGAAACAGAATAACAGGTTCAGGAGGCGAAATATGAAGATTCTAATAGCATCTGATTCATTCAAGGGCTCGGCCACCACCATGGAGGTTGCAGACAGCATTGAGAAGGGGTTTGCTGGGATTTATCAGGGAGTGGAGATTGTGAAGGTTCCCATGGCTGACGGTGGTGAGGGAACCGTGGAAACCCTTGTTGCCGGCATGGACAGTGAGTTTGCACATGAGGAGGTCACTGGACCCCTGGGAGAGGGAGTCCAGGCAAAGTATGGAATAATAAAGGATGAGATAGCCATCATTGAAATGGCTGAAGCCTCAGGTCTGGTGCTGGTGAAGGAGGAAATGAGAAATCCACTCCTAACCACCACATATGGCACTGGGGAATTGATCCTTTCGGCTTTGAAAAGGGGCTACAGAAAAATCTATGTTGGCATAGGTGGTTCCGCAACAAACGATGGCGGAATGGGAATGGCAAAGGCCCTGGGCTACAGATTTCTGGACAGGGATGGAAATGAGATACCTGATGGAGGCGGAGCCTTGGGTCAGCTCCAGAGGATTGACAGGTCAAAGGTAACTCCACTTATTGAGGATGCAAAGATTACTGTAATGTGTGATGTTGAAAACCCATTATATGGGACAGATGGGGCAGCCTATGTGTACGGTCCCCAAAAAGGGGCTAACCCTGAAATGGTAAAGCTTTTGGATGAAAACCTTAAACATTTTGCGGATATCCTAAAAAGGGACATGGACGTTGACATAGGGGATATCCCAGGTTCTGGAGCAGCAGGTGGCCTTGGTGGAGGGTTGATGGCCTTCTGCAGGGCTGAGCTTAAGCCGGGAATTGAAATGGTTTTGGATATACAACAATTTGAAGGTCAGCTCCAGGGTGTTGACCTTGTAATAACCGGCGAAGGAAGAATTGATGGTCAATCTGCAAAGGGAAAGGTTCCTGCAGGAGTAGCAAAACTGGCAAGGAAGCTTAACAAGCCAGTTGTTGCAATAGCAGGAGGAATTGGAGAGGGGACTGAGGGCCTCTACTCCATGGGGATTGATCTGATCCTTCCCATAGTAGACAGACCCATGGGCCTGGGCGAGGCAATGGGGGAGGCCAAGACCCTTTTGGAGAAGACAGGGGAAAGGCTTGCAAGGATTTTGATGCTTTCTGAAAAGCTTAAATAGGGGAAATGAAAAAATGGCTCTTCTAGTCCTTAAGAAGAGCCATTCCCTTGTCAATTATCCTGTTTTTTTCATACTCCTTCATCTTTATGTAATAGCTTTCGACATCTCTTACCATATCCGTACCAAAGGAACTTTGGACCAACTTCTGTTCAAGATTGGCCAGTAGCTTATAGAACCTTCTATCTGACTCCAACTCCATCTTTTCACCTTCTTGAAGGTACATTTCTGCAAGTTTTGATTTCCTGTACTGCCCTGAATTGTAATCCCGCACTGCTTCTTTGACTAAACCTTCCAGGTTGCTTCTGAAATTGATTTCCATCTCTTCAAACTCCAGCATGTACTCTCTGCTAATCTGTGCCAAGGTGGGTTTGCTGGCTGGTGCTTCAGATGGCTTTGGTGTTGGAGATTGACTGTTGGTTGGGGAAGAAGGGGCAACCTGCTCAGCAATTTCCTGGGTTGGTATGTCTCCATCAGTTCCTTCATGAGAAATTTCAGTTGATTTTTCAACTTCCTCCAAGGGATCCTCTTCCTCCAAAAGATACTTTTCAAATGGATTCTCCTGTACTTCCCTGAAATTTTCAGTTACCCTATCTTCACTGAAATATCTGTATTTTATATAATTTACACCCATCTTGAACAGCCCTTGGTTCATGTAGACCACAAGGGTCAAAACCAGGATTACTGCTCCAATTGGGATAAGGATTTTCTTCAACATAGGACACCTCTTTTCAATAGTCTAGACAATTATATCAGAAATAAAAGGTTTCATCCAGCACTCCAAGGGTATTTAAAAAATGAAGATATTGTAATGGAGGGGGAGGGATTTTTTGAGTCAGCTAAAGAGTAGAGTCAAATTACCAAGTGGTATAAAGAAAATTAATCTGGAAAACGTTGTGGTCAGAAAGGCCGTTGAAAATGATATTGAGGGGATATTTCACGTAGCAGCTTCCGTCGGGAAGAAGAACCAGGATCCCATGCAGGGATTTCTCATGGATGATTACGATTCAGACCCTGAGGGCTACAAAAACAAGCTTAGAAGGGCCCTGGAGATAAGTGATTATTTCTATGTAGCAGAGTACATAGAGGATGACTACAGGTCTGTTCTGGGATTCACCTTTGGACTTCCAAAGGACGTATGGCTAAGTGAAAATCCCAATTGGATCCAGGATTGCTACTTTAGGCCTGATTTTAATGAGGAGAACCTGGAAAACTTCATCATGCTGGACAAGATAGCAGTCCTTGACAGGTTCAAAAGGCAGGGAATAGGAGGTATGCTATCCAGGAAGCTTATCAAGGACATAAAGGCGGATGGAATGTTTGACATCTTTGAAGAGGTCATCATTGCACCTGTACCAAACCTGCCATCAGTGCTTTTCAAGACAAAACGGAAGTTCAAGCTGGCAAGCCTCAGGTATGAATGGCACGAGGGCAAGGTAATGACAACCCTTGTATACCACAGAAGGCTTAGAAGGGATACTTAAGAGAAATGCCGATTCAGGTCCCCAGGATTTATTCTGGGGATTTTTTGTTTTCATTAATTGGATGCAAAAAGGGGACAGAATGGTTATAATCTAATTAATGACTTAATTGTGGAGGACAAAATGTTTGAAAAACTTAAAGGTTACATAGCTGTGGTAATTTCTGCAATAGTATTTGGGAGCATGCCCCTTATGGCAAAGACGGTCTATCAGGAAGGGGGAAATCCCGTGACCCTATCTTTCCTAAGATTTTTTCTGGTCCTTCCAGTGCTGATATATTTTGTCAACAGGAACCAAAAGGTTGGGCTTAAGCTTACCAGGGAAGAGGCAAAAAAACTGCTATTGGTGGGAACCCTTGGATATGGGACAACCGCCCTGACCCTGTATATGTCCTATGACTACATAGCCTCTGGGATAGCCACAACACTGCACTTTGCATACCCGGTCCTTGTAATCCTGGTGTATGTAATAATGTTCAAGGAAAGGGCCAGCGGAATCAAGCTTCTATCAGTGAGCCTTGCCATAATTGGAATGATGTTCTTGAATGACTCTGAAGCAAATATAAATCTGGTTGGATTTCTTCTTGCATTTGGCTCATCTGTGGCCTATGCATTCTATATTGTCTATCTTGACAGAAGCGGTCTGAAATCAATGAATTCCCTGAAGCTAACCCTTTACCTCTGCGTAATGGCAGGCGGTATGATCTTTCTCTTTGGGCTCTTCACGGGCACCCTTGATTTTCACATGTCCCCCCTTGGCTGGGGAGTATCGGCCCTTTTGTCGGTATTGGTGGCCTTTCTTGGAGTGAGCTTCTTCCAGATAGGAGTGGCCCTTATTGGACCACAGAAGACGTCCATATTGAGCACTTTTGAACCTGTAACAAGCATAATCATCGGAGCTCTGCTCTTTAATGAATTGATATCTGGAAGGACAATTGCCGGCTTTGTGTCAATATTGGCTGCAGTTGTTCTTATTACAGCATTTGACAGGGATTAGGAGGGGTATTGTGATAAGGATCGGTTTAGTGGGTACTGGAGGAGTTGGAAGAGCACTTATGGATCTGGTTGGAGAACGGGATGACATGAAGCTTGTATTTGCCCTGAACAGCAGGTCAGGAGTTGGGGACCAAGAGGGATTGGACCCGGAAAGGCTTTGTGGATATCTTGGAGAGAACAGGGATCTTTCAGGCTTTGGAGAAGAGGGCTTTGGAGTCTGGGATATTCAGGAGGTCCTTCAGAGATACCATGTGGACCTGCTGGTAGAAGCCACACCAACAGACAAGAGGACTGGAGAGCCTGCAACAAGTACAATCAGGGTGGCGCTGCAAAATGGGCTACACGTTGTAACTGCAAACAAGGGACCGGTTATGCTCCACTACAGGGAGCTTAAGGACCTGGCTAATGGCAAAGGTCTTGGATTTGGAATAGGGGCAACAGCCGGGGCGGCACTTCCAACCATAAGTGCAGGAGAGAACGACCTTCTGGGTTCAAGGCTCCTTGGGATCAGGGGGGTGCTAAATGGAACCACAAACTACATACTTCACCTTATGGAAACGGAAGGGGTTGCCTATACTGATGCCCTCCGACAGGCACAGGAGGAAGGAATAGCCGAGACGGATCCATCCCAGGACGTTGAAGGCTGGGATACTGCAATAAAGATGACAATCATCGCAAATGCCCTTGCAGGAACAGACCTTACCCTTGAGGGTGCCCAGGTTACAGGCATAACCCAATTGACAGGGGAGGATATAATGGCTGCCAAAAGGGATGGAAAGAGATACAGGCTCCTTGGTGAGCTGAACCTTGAAGATGAAAACCCAAGGGTGGTTGTAAGGCCCCTTATGGTGTCCCAGGAGGATATATTCTTTGGAGTACAGGGTAAGAACAAGGGTGTACAGTACATGACAGACAATTTGGGAGAGATTGCAATCCTTGGAGGAGCCTCTGATGTAAGGGGTGCAGCAGCGGCCATAATCAGGGATATTTTACAGATTAAAAAAAGAATTTTTAGAAAAGTATAAATTTTGTGTTGACTTTTAAATCACCGTGGATATATAATAGGTTTCAATATTAAGAAATGCCAAGATGAAGAGAAAGATACCAGGAATTTACTTCAAGAGAGCTGATGGTTGGTGTGAATCAGCAGTAAAGGGTATGTAATACTAGCTTCAAAGCAGCATGGGCGAAAGCTTCGGCAAGTAGTCTGTGACGGTGCCACCGTTATATGGATACCGGATGATAGTCCGGGAATGAGGCAGCTTGCTGCGAACTAGGGTGGTAACACGAAAGATTTATCCTTCGTCCCTATAGATTAATATCTATAGGGACGGAGGATTTTTTTTTATTACGAATAGAAAATTTCTACCACTTAAATTTTTGAAATTTTCGTTCATGAGTATCATAAAAAGCTACATTAGAGCACTTCAGATGCTTTTTTTATGAAAGGGAGGATAAAAATGACAAAGAGAATCAGTTTTTTTGACACAACACTAAGGGATGGGGAACAATCGCCAGGGTGCAGCATGAATCACAGGGAAAAGCTTATGATGGCAAGGCAATTGGAAAAGCTGGGAGTGGATGTGATTGAGGCAGGATTTGCAGCTGCATCCCCTGGCGACTTTGAATCTGTAAAGGCCATAGCGGACCATATATCGGAATCAACTGTGGCAGTACTGGCAAGGACAGTGAAGGAAGACATCGACAAGGCCTGGGAGGCCGTTAAGGGAGCGAGTAAGCCAAGAATCCATACCTTTATAGCCACTTCGCCAATACATATGGAGTACAAGCTTAAGATGACACCCCAGCAGGTGGCGGACAGGGCAGAAGAGATGGTTGCATATGCGGCCAGCCTTTGTTCCCAGGTTGAATTTTCTGCTGAGGATGCCACAAGAAGCGATACTGACTTCCTGGCTGAGATATTTGACAGGGTGATCATGGCGGGAGCTAAAATTATCAACATACCTGATACGGTGGGCTACACAACACCAGATGAGTTCTATGAATTTATCATGGACATCAGAAAAAAATCCAAGTATCTGGACAATGTGCAAATATCAGTTCACTGCCACAATGATCTTGGTCTGGGAGTTGCAAACAGCCTGGCAGCAATCAAGGCAGGGGCGACACAGATAGAGTGCACTGTAAATGGAATAGGTGAAAGGGCCGGCAATGCAGCTCTTGAAGAAATTGCAATGGTACTTTCAGTAAGAGGCGACAAATACGGTGCAAACAGCAATATCAATACCCAAGAGATTACCAGAACCAGCAATATGCTAAGCAGCATAACTGGCGTAAACGTTCAGCCAAACAAGGCCATTGTGGGAGCCAATGCATTTGCCCATGAGTCGGGAATACACCAGCATGGTGTTCTCAGCAACAGGGAAACCTACGAAATAATGACTCCGGAATCCGTTGGTCTAAGCAAAAACAACCTGGTTCTTGGCAAGCATTCCGGGAGACATGCCTTCAAGGACAAGGTGATCTCACTTGGATATCAGATTGACGATGACCAGCTTAACATTATCTTCGCTCAATTCAAGGACCTTGCAGACAAGAAGAAGCAGATTTTCGACAGGGACATTGAGATACTCCTGACCAGAGGGATAAAGGAGACAAGGGACTACTACAAGCTTGAGAGGTTTGTTGTAAACAGCGGAAATACCATAACAACAACAGCCTCTGTGGTTCTGGATACCCCAGAGGGAATCAGGGAGGGAATCTCATTTGCACAAGGGCCTGTGGATGCTTCATTCAAGGCGATTGAGCAGTGTGTCCATAAGGATATAACCCTTGAGGACTTCTCACTTCAGTCCATTACGGAAGGAACCGATGCCTTGGGATATGCAGTGGTGAAGCTGAGATACAAGGACAAGCACTTTGTGGGAAGAGATGCCAGCATTGATGTGGTCCAGGCAAGCATAAGCGCATATATTAACGCAGTTAACAAGCTGATGCAAGAAGAAGAGACACAAGAGGCAATGGCCGTATAGAAAGGGTGATTAGATGGGAATGACAATGACACAGAAGATAATGGCAGCCCATGCAGGAAGAAAGAGCGTGGCTGCAGGAGATTTCATAGAGGCAGAGCTTGATATGGTGCTTGGAAATGACATCACAGCGCCTCCTGCAATTGCAGAGTTTGAAAGGATGGGGTCAAAGGATGTCTTCCACAAGGACAGGATTGCCCTTGTACCTGACCACTTTGCTCCAAACAAGGACATTAAGGCTGCCCAGCAGTGCAAGATCATGAGGGAGTTTGCCTACAGTCAGGGGATAACAAACTACTTTGAAATCGGGGAAATGGGAATAGAGCACGCCCTGCTGCCTGAAAAGGGAATTGTGGTTGCGGGGGATGCAGTGATTGGGGCAGACTCACATACCTGTACCTATGGGGCCCTTGGAGCCTTCTCCACAGGAGTTGGAAGTACCGATATGGCAGCTGGTATGTCCACAGGCAAGGCCTGGTTCAAGGTACCCTCTGCTATTTCCATAGTTCTTAGAAACAAGCCAGGGGAATGGGTTACTGGAAAGGATATAATCCTCCATATCATCGGAATGATAGGGGTTGATGGAGCCAGGTACAAATCCATGGAGTACTCGGGGGATGGAGTGGGACACCTTTCAATGGATGACAGGTTCACCATGGCCAACATGGCAATAGAGGCAGGTGCGAAAAACGGAATATTCCCTGTGGATGAGGTGACGGAAGGCTATATGGATGGCCGGGCAAAAAGGGAATGGAAGGTCTACAGCCCCGATGAGGATGCAGAATATGACCAGGTCATTGAAATTGACCTTTCAACGGTGAGGCCTACCGTGTCATTTCCACACAGCCCGGACAACACCCATGGGATTGATGATATCCCAAGGATCTCCATCCACCAGGTGGTAATAGGCTCCTGCACAAATGGAAGACTGGATGACATGAGGATGGCTGCAAGGATATTGAAGGGTCGAAAGGTTGCAAAGGGGGTCAGGACCATAATATTTCCCGCGACCCAGGAGATCTACCTGCAGGCCGTCAGGGAAGGCTTGATTGAAACCTTCATAGAGGCTGGAGCGATTGTAAGCACCCCAACCTGCGGGCCCTGTCTGGGAGGACACATGGGTATACTTGCAGAGGGTGAAAGGGCCGTATCCACAACCAACAGAAACTTCATAGGCAGGATGGGCCATCATACATCCGAAGTCTACCTGGCAAGCCCCGCTGTAGCGGCAGCTTCTGCCGTAAGCGGATTTATCCGGAATCCAGAAGATTTGGAGGTGATGTAGATGAAATCCAAGGGAAGAGTGATTAAATTTGGTGACAACATTGACACAGACCTTATAATTGCTGCAAGGTATCTGTCCACTGCGGATCCCAGGGAGCTGGCCCAACACTTCATGGAGGACCTTGATCCTGACATAAGCAAAAGGGTAAAGGCTGGAGATATTGTTGTTGCGGGCAGGAACTTTGGCTGCGGATCATCAAGGGAGCATGCCCCAATAGCCATAAAGGGCGCAGGAGTAAGCTGTGTGATCGCGGAAAGCTTTGCAAGGATATTCTACAGGAATTCCTTCAACATAGGTCTGCCAATAATTGAAAGCCCGGAAGCATCCAGGGACATTGAGGATGGGGACGAAATCAAGGTGGATTATGAGACCGGTGAAATTCAGAATCTAACCACAGGAAAAAGCTACAATGGCGAGGCATACCCCCCATTTATCAGAAGGATAATTGAAAATGGCGGCTTGGTAGGATACGTAAAAGCGGGAGGAGCAGAAGGACATGACATATAGAATAGCGGTTGCAAGAGGTGATGGTGTAGGCCCGGAGGTTGTGGAAAGTGCCGTGCAGATCCTCAACAGGATCTCGGAGGTATTTGAGATTGAATTTGAGTTTAAGGATGTTCTTGTGGGAGGAGCAGCCTATGATGTCACAGGAAACCCCTTGCCTGAGGATACACTGAATACAATCAAGGGGTGTGACAGCGTGCTGTTTGGAGCCGTTGGAGGAGACAAATGGGATGACCTTCCCCATGAGCTCAGACCTGAGGCTGCCATCCTGGGGTTAAGGAAGGCACTTAAGGCCTACTCCAACCTGAGACCTGGAATTCTTTATCCTCAACTTAAGGAGGCTTCACCCCTCAAGAACCACATTGTTGAGAATGGGTTTGATATCTGTGTGGTGAGGGAGCTGACTGGAGGCATATACTTCGGCAGAAAGAGGACCTGGGAGGATGAAAATGGTGAAAGGGCAGAGGATGTTGAGGAGTACAGCCGGGAGGAAATTGAGCGGATAGCAAGGAAGGCCTTTCATACCGCCATGAAGAGAAGAAAAAAGGTAACCAGTGTTGACAAGGCAAATGTTCTTCACACATCAAGGCTGTGGAGAAAGGTTGTGGAGGAGATCCACCTTGAATATCCACAGGTTGAGCTGAATCACATGTACATAGACAATGCCTGCATGCAGGCTGTAAGGAATCCGTCCCAGTTTGATGTGATCCTCACATCAAACATCTTTGGGGACATTCTTTCAGATGAAATAAGCATGCTGACAGGTTCAATTGGCCTGCTTCCTTCAGCCAGCATGGGTGACGGAACAGAGGGAATATATGAGCCTATACACGGGTCTGCTCCTGACTTGGCAGGACTGGACAGGGTCAACCCAATCGGAACGATCCTGTCGGCCTCCATGATGCTAGAGCATTCCCTTGGGCTGCCTGAGGCTGCAAGGTCCATCGAGGATGCCGTGAAAAAAGTTTTTGAGGAAAAATATCACACGGAAGACGTTTTCATGGAAGGTGGAAAAACCGTGGGAACAAAGGAAATTACAAGGCTTATAGCCCAGAACATTGAAAAAGGTGCCAATTGAAAATATTCTAAATAATTTAAATTATTTAAAAAAAGGTGTTGACACCTTTGATTTTAAGTTATAGAATGGGTTTAATTTAAATCACAAACAAGAGCAATGACGGAGACAAAACTGTAGAGAGTCTGATAACAGAGAACTGATGGATGGTGAGAGTCAGGATCAGAGGACGCAGGAATGATCACTCCGGAGCTGTCAAGGCGAAATGTAAAAAGTAGCTGCGACCGGGAGTCTTCCAAGTGGAAGATGTGCCACCGTTACATGGCTATGGTTAAAGGCTTGTCCTTGGACCTGAAGAGTCAATCTGCGTGAGTGGATTGTAAACCAGGGTGGTACCGCGAATGTAATCTCGTCCCTGAAATACGTATAAGTATTTCAGAGACGGGATTTTTTAATACCCAAAATCAAAAAAATAAAGGGAGGAAATGAAAATGACAAGAACTTTGAATGCAATGGTAAAAAACGGACCGGAGACTCTAATGAGAATTACAGGACTAATGAGAAAAAGAGGATGCCAGCTACAGGGAATAGTTTATGAAGTGGGACTTAATGATGCCCTTTCAAAGCTTACACTGACGGTTGGAGCTGAAAGCGAGGACCTTATGAACAATATGATCCTTCAGATGAAAAGATTCCAGGATGTATACGAGGTTACAGAGTAAATTACAGAATAAATTACATAATAGGGAGAGATGGTAAAATGGCGAAAATGTTCTACGAAAACGACTGTGATTTAAACAAACTGAAAGACAGGAAGGTGGCTGTAATAGGCTATGGAAGCCAGGGTCACGCACACGCACTTAATCTTATGGAATCAGGCGTGGATGTAAGGGTTGGACTTTACGAGGGGAGCAAGTCCTGGGAAAGGGCACAGGAGGCAGGACTTAAGGTCATGACCTCGGGTGAGGCCACCAAATGGGCGGATGTTGTTATGCTTCTTGTAAACGACGAAAAGCAGGTTGAACTTTATGAAAACAATGTAAGGGATAACCTGTCGCCTGGAAACTACCTGGCTTTTGCCCACGGCTTCAACATCCATTACGGACAGATTGTTCCCCCTGAGGATGTGAATGTGTTCATGGTTGCACCAAAGGGACCGGGACACACTGTTAGAACCCAGTATCAGGAGGGGAAGGGAGTGCCCTGTCTGGTTACAACCCACCAGGACCCAACCGGTGACACCATGGATGTTGCATTGGCATATGCTGCAGGGATTGGCGGAGCCAGAGCCGGAGTACTTCAGACCACCTTTAAGGAGGAGACTGAAACAGACCTTTTCGGAGAGCAGGCAGTACTTTGCGGAGGAGTTACAGAACTTATGAAGGCTGGATTTGAGGTTCTTGTGGAAGCAGGCTATGAGCCTGAAAGCGCATACTTTGAATGCCTCCACGAGATGAAGCTTATTGTGGATTTGATAAATCAGGGTGGACTAAGCTATATGAGGTACTCAGTTAGTGATACAGCAGAATACGGAGACTATTCCGTTGGCAGAAGAATCGTAACAGAGGAGACCAGAAATGAAATGAGAAAGGTCCTTGGAGAGGTTCAGGACGGTACCTTTGCAAAGAACTGGATACTTGAAAACAAGGCAAACAGACCTTCCTTCACAGCCAGAAGAAGAATGGAACAGGACCATCAGATGGAGGTTGTTGGAAGGGATCTTAGAAAGATGATGAGCTGGTTGAAGAAATAGAATTGATTATTTGCTTTATGAGGGCAGTAACGACTAGAATACAGGGGTGAGAAGATGAAGTTGACAGGTGCAGATATAGTGATGGAGTGCCTTCTTAGGGAAGGAGTAGACACCATATTCGGATATCCCGGAGGTGCTGTGATTCCGCTTTATGATTCCTTGACCAGGTATAGGGAGCATTTTAGACATATCCTTACAAGCCATGAGCAGGGAGCATCCCACGGGGCAGATGGATATGCCAGGTCCAGCGGAAAGACAGGTGTATGCTTTGCAACATCGGGACCAGGTGCCACAAACACCGTCACTGGAATAGCGACAGCGTATTCGGATTCAGTTCCCATGGTTGTGGTAACCGGGCAGGTAGCATCATCCCTTTTGGGAAGAGACTCCTTCCAGGAGGTTGACATCACATCCATAACAATGACAATCACAAAGCACAACTTTTTGGTACATAGTGTTGAAGAGATTGAGGAGACAATGAGGGAAGCCTTCAGGATTGCGGGATCAGGCAGAAAGGGGCCGGTTCTTGTTGATATCCCAAAGGATATACTCATGACAGCCCTTGATTTTGAAAGGTCCCAGCCGGTCAGCACTCCAGAGGAAGCAGCCAATGAGCAGCTGGACCAAATGGACAAGGTGGTCCGGATGATAAACAGCTCCCAGAGGCCGGTGATATATGCTGGAGGAGGTGTCATATCCTCAGGAACAACCGGGGAGCTTCAGAAATTTGCCGAGAAGGGAGATATCCCTGTAGTTTCAAGTCTTATGGGGATGGGAGGATTCCCAAGGGACCACAGACTTTCACTTGGGCTTGTGGGGATGCACGGCTTCAAGGAAAACAATCTTGCAGTATGTCACAGCGATCTGATAATCGCAGTTGGTGCAAGGTTCAGCGACAGGGTCATTGGCAAGGCAGAGGAGTTCGGCCCAAAGGCCAAGGTGGTCCAGCTTGATATCGATGCATCTGAAATAGGCAAGAACAAGGCGGTGGATGCAAATCTCACAGGATCCATGAAAAAGATTCTTACAGCACTTGAGGAGAGAATTGAGGGGTCTGACAGAGGGGAATGGCTGCAGCAGATACAAGAAATGAAGGAAGAAAATGCATATGAGGAGGATTGGAGCGGAGTCACCGCACTTAAGCTTGCAAACAGGAAATTCCCTGATGCCATAGTAGCAACGGATGTTGGACAGCATCAGATGTGGACAGGGCAGCACTGGATATTCAAAAGACCCAGGACATTCCTTTCATCAGGAGGACTTGGAACCATGGGCTATGGAATGGGTGCAGCCATTGGGGCGCAGATTGCCAATCCTGATAAGAGAGTGGTTCTGGTTACAGGGGATGGAAGCTTCAGGATGAACTTCAATGAGCTTGGTACAGTTGCAAAGTACAACCTGCCAATTATAATTTTACTATTTAACAATAATTCACTTGGAATGGTTAGGCAATGGCAGGGAATGTTCTGTGAGGAAAGGTACTCGGAGACTGACCTGGGAGATGAGGTTGACTTTATGAAGCTTGCTGGTGCCTTTGGCATCCAGGGAAAGAGGGCAAACAGCCCACAGAAGCTTGAAGAGGCCCTGCAAGGGGTAGTGGAGAACAGGAAGGCCTTGGTGGTGGAATGCAGGTTTTCAAATGACCAATGGGTATACCCCATAGTTCCTGCAGGAAAGGCCATAAATGAGATGGTATACGAAGGAGGAGATGTTTAGATGGAACAGAGTTTTGTATTTTTCAATGGTGAAATTGTAGATGAGAAGAATGTTAGCCTCAGCATCAGATCAAAGGTTGTAAACTACGGTTTGGGTTGCTTTGAGGGAATTAGGGCATACTGGGACGAGGAAAAAGGTCAGCTGTACGGCTTCAGGCTTAAGGAACACTATGAGAGGCTTCTGGAGTCTGCAAAGGCTCTAAATATGGATATTCCATATAGCGTACAGGAGCTTTGTGATGTTACGGTGGAGCTTTTAAGGAAAAACAATTTCAAGACCACCACATACATCAGACCTGTTGTTTACAAGGGCTCAGAATCCCTTACGCCCACCCTTTTCGATGATGACAACAGACTTCTGATCTACTGCCAGCCAATGGGAAAGTACGCTGGGAAATCTGAACTGAGGGTAGCAGTGTCAAGCTGGAGAAGAATAACCGACACAATGCTTCCACCAAGGACAAAATCCACAGGGGCATATCTTAATTCAGCCCTGGCTTCCCTGGAGGTCCTCCAGAACGGATATGATGAAGCAATTTTCCTTACTCACGATGGAAAGGTCTGTGAAGGTCCGGGTGAAAATATATTTCTTGTGAAGAAGGGCAAGCTTGTTACACCACCTCTTTCGGATGATATTCTGGAGGGAATCACAAGGGATACGGTAATGACCCTTGCCAGGGAGGAGCTTGGAATGGAGGTTGTTGAGAGAAGTGTTTCAAGGACTGAGCTCTACAATTCCCAGGAGGTGTTCTTCAGCGGGACTGCCATGGAGGTCACAGCTGTTGTAGAGGTTGACAACAGAAAGGTTGGGGACGGCCATGAAGGTCCGGTGTGCAAGCAGCTTAAGGATATGTTCTTCAACATAACAACAGGAGGAAACGAAAAATACAGGGAGTACCTTACACCGGTCTATGATAAATAAGAGGGGGATGAGAATGGAAGACAATCAGATGAAGGACATGGGCTTTTCCACAAGGGCGGTTCATGCAGGATACAGAAAAAACGAAATGGGTGCATTGGCGACACCGATTTACCAGACATCCACATTCATATTCGACAACGCAGAGCAGGGTGGAAGAAGATTTGCGGGAGAGGAGAAGGGCTACATATACTCCAGGCTTGGCAACCCAACAAACACCCAGGTCGAGGATAAGGTGGCCAATCTAGAAGGTGGGGAGGCTGCAGTATCCTCAGCATCGGGAATGGGGGCCATAACATCTGTCATCTGGAGCCTGGTTTCTTCCGGAGATCATATTGTTGCAGCTAAGACCCTCTATGGATGTACATTTGCATACCTGACACATGGACTTGAAAAGTTTGGTGTGGAGTTGACCCTGGTGGACATGGAGGATCCAGAAAATGTCAGGAAGGCCATGAGGGAAAACACCAAGGTGGTTTATCTGGAATCCCCTGCAAACCCAAACATGACAATAGTCGACATAGAAGCGGTAGCTGATATCGCCCATGAAGTAAAGGGCTGCATGGTAGTTGTTGACAACACTTACTGCAGTCCATACATACAAAGGCCTTTGGAGTTTGGTGCTGATGTTGTGGTACATTCCGCAACCAAGTACCTTAACGGCCATGGGGATGTTATAGCGGGGTTTGCTGTTGGAACCCAGGAATTTATGGACCATGTGAGATTATTCGGGGTAAAGGATATGACGGGAGCTTCCCTGTCGCCCTTTGACGCCTATCTTGTAAACAGGGGTATGAAGACCCTTGGAATAAGGATGGAAAGGCACTGTGACAATGCCTGGAAGGTGGCTGAGTTTCTGGAGGGGCACCCGACTGTTGAAAAGGTCCTCTATCCTGGACTGAAGAGCTTTCCCCAGTACCAGCTGGCCAAGAGGCAGATGAGTCTGCCGGGAGCCATGATAGCCTTTACCCTCAAGGATGGACTCCAGGCTGGAATAGACCTTATGAACAGCCTTAAGCTTTGCACCCTTGCCGTAAGTCTGGGCGACACTGAAACCTTGATACAGCACCCGGCATCAATGACACATTCAACCTATACTGAAGAGGAAAGGATGAAAAGTGGAATAGAGGATGGGCTGGTAAGACTTTCGGTGGGACTTGAGGATGCAGAGGATATAATTGAGGACCTAAGGACCGCTTTGGATAGACTGTAATAATTTTTATAAAGGACAAGATTGTTGAAAAACAACCTTGTCTTTTTTAGTATGAAAAATTCTCTTAAAAGTGGAGTTTAATTTTGAAATGCAATACTGTTCAGCAATTTAATTGTTTTAAGTGTGAAAGCAACTTGGAATGAAAATTGCATTAATTATATATAAGTTTAAAGGAGGCATGATTCAGCAAATATAGAGCTATCCAAACAAGGTGCTTTGGAAGGGGAACATATTGACAATAAAATAACAAATAAAAACCCACCATGATTAAGTGATCTAAACAATACTAAAGAAAGCATACCAAAAAAATACACTGAATATTGCAAATATTAAATAGTAACAGATAAAAATCTAACAAACAATTCATCAAATTTCACGAATGTCGATAAAATCAGAAAATAACATGTCTTTTAAGCAGATGTTCAAATATCAATAAAATGCAGCATTATGAGATAAAATAACAAAATTAGGAAGAGGAATATCAAAAATAAATAAATTTAAATATGAAAACCTAATGTTTCATATTGGTTAACAATGAGTTTCAAAATGAATTATTCATTTTA
This sequence comes from Gudongella ferriphila, assembly GCF_046224405.1. NCBI lineage: Bacteria > Bacillati > Bacillota > Tissierellia > Tissierellales > Tissierellaceae > Gudongella > Gudongella ferriphila. The sequence continues at coordinate 76,316 of NZ_JBJXRK010000005.1, forward strand.
GAAAAATGCAATTGAATAAAAAACAAGAATATACTTAAGCATCCAGATTTTTAAATTCTTAAGTAATTAAAACCTACTATCGAAAATCAAATGAGCTTATAAAAATTGATGAATATGATGTAGCTGCGGATGTGTCAAAGGATAAAAGGGGGGAAATGAAAAAAACGTCTGTGGCGGACATAATTAACATAAAATAAAAGGAGGTCTTATATGTTGAAGCTAAGAAAAATTTCAATGTTGTTAGTACTTATTGCACTGCTGGTAGGAACTCTTTCAGGGTGTGCAGGATCTGATGATCCAGCACCTGCACCTGAACAGCCTGCAACGGAAGCCCCAGCTTCTGAAGCTCTCGCATCTGACTACCCAGAGGAAACAATTACATGGAACATTTCACGTGATCCAGGTGACGGCCAGGACCTTATCGCAAGAGGGATAGCGAGATTTTTGCCTGATGTGTTGGGAGTGCCTGTTGCGGTAAATAATGTACCCGGTGCGGGAGGACGAGTAGGATATGGTGAGCTACATAGATCAGTACCTGATGGCTATACCATTGGTCAGGATGTTGTTGGAACCATGGCTAACTTTAACGCCCTTGGTGAGTTGGATTTCCCACTTGATGATATTGAGTGGTTCTGCAGCATCTACAAGTCGCCTGCAGCACTTTGGGTGAGTGCAGATGGAGATATCCAGTCAATCCAGGATTTGATTGACTTTGATGGAGAAGTCCTTATTGGAGACTCTTCCATGGCTGGTACCCAGGTACCATGGACAATTGCACTTCTTGAGAGATTAGGTGTCGAATATTCCTATGTTCTTGGATTTGAAGGAACACCTCCTATCAACATGGCAATCATGAGAGGGGAAGTTGACATGGTTGCAAGATCAGTTGGTGGACAGGCGTCCATGATAGGAGACCTTAATGCAATTGTAGTTATGGGAGAGAAAAGGCATCCGCTTCTGCCAGACACCCCGACACTTGCTGAGGTCGCTGCTGATGTAGGTCAGCCTGAGTTGAATGAAATACTACCATTGGGAATGACTCTATATATGGTAGGAGCTCCTCCAGGAACACCAGACCATATAACAGATACACTTGAAGAAGGAATAGCTGCTGTTTTCGAGAATCAGGAATTCTTGACTTGGGCAGAAGACAGCAATATAGATGCGGACTTCCAGGGAAAAGCTGAAATAAATGAAACGCTTACGACGGTTATGAGATTGCTTGATGAGATAGGTATAGTAGACAAGGTTAACCAATAGTTAATAGTTTAATGATTTCCACTCCCATGTGGAGTGGAAATCATTATCAATACTCTGAAATAACTTCTATAGACGCAGTAATAATCCCTGACTCTAGGAAGGAAGGAAAGGATGGATGACACTTGATTGAGGCATTAATGGAAGCTTTATCATATCTGCTTCACCTTGAAGGGATACTGATAATTCTAGGTGGCACAATACTTGGTATTATTTTTGGAGCATTGCCGGGCTTCAGCCCTATTACTGGAATGGCATTGCTGCTTCCCTTCACATTTACAATGGAACCAATGACAGCTATGATTCTGTTTTCGAGCCTTATGGGGTCAGCGCATTTTGGAGGATCAGTACCTGCGATTCTACTAAATACACCCGGTACTACGCCCAATGCTTGTACATGTCTTGACGGATTTCCCATGGCTCAGAAAGGAAACGCGGCAAAGGCTATTTCCATTTCGGCAACATCCTCTGCAATAGGTTGTACAATTGGTCTCATTTTGTTGCTTATATCAATTCCAATAATCAGGCCATTTCTATTGGCATTTAAAATCGTGGATTTCTTTTGGCTGATAATTTTTGGTCTTGTAACAATAGCATTTGCAAGCAAAGGAAACCTTTTGAAGGGTTTGGCAGGCGGAGGAATTGGTATACTCTTCGCATTCGTTGGTTACAGTGACCTGTTTGCTATTGAACGATACACTTTAGGCAGCTACTATCTTTGGGATGGACTAAAACTGGTACCCTTTGTGGTGGGCGTATTTGCAATAAGTGAAATCGTTGTCTACGCATCAAAGGGTGGGAGGATCGCCCATGATTCAGTAAAAAAAGATGACAGCTCCGATTGGGGAAAACAGGTTAAGGAAGGAATTAATGAAGTTCTAAAAAGGCCATTTCAGGTCTTGAGGGGATCACTCATAGGATCAGTGATTGGAGCCATACCTGGTGTAGGCGGATCGGCGGCAAATTTCATTTCGTACACAGTAGCGATGCAGGCATCCAAGCATCCTGAAGAATATGGAAAAGGAAGTGCAGAGGGTTTGATTGCAAGTGAAACTGCCAATGATGCAAAAAATGGACCTGCTCTATTGCCAACAGTTGCATTTGGAATACCGGGAAGCCCTGATACTGCCATACTATTGGCTGCATTGATTGTGCATGGACTGCAGCCTGGACCATTGCTATTGAGGGATGATCTCCCAATAGTAATGATGCTGATACTTGGAATATTCATATCTCAGATGATATCCAGTGGGACAGGCATCTTCATAGCACCTGTGCTGGCAAAAATAACATTTATAAGAGTTCACTTTCTCGCACCTTTTGTATTGATATTCTGTGCTTTGGGGGCATTTTCACTCAGAGGTTACATATGGGATGCACTTGCAGCTGTACTCTTGGGTATAATTGGATATAGTTTCAAGAGATTTAATTTCCCGGTAATAACAATAGTAATTGGATTTATTCTCGGTGGAATGGCTGAAAGATATTTCCATACATCATTGATGATATCCAGAGGAAGCTATACAATTTTCTTCACCAGCCCTATATCGATAGTCCTGATTACCATAATGGTTCTGATGCTGGCAATACCATTTGTCAGAGGATGGATCAGCAATTTGAAGGCGAAGAAATCAGGTGTGGAAATAGCTGTAGAAAAGAAAAACAAAGAAAAGAGACAGAGGGTAAATGCATTTAAGAACACGAGCTTCTATTTTACTCTTATTTTGACAATTCTTGTACTCCTTATAATCATAGAAACCATGGGGTACAGAGAGGAGGCAAGACTGTTCCCGTTGATAATCAGCATACCTACATTTGTGATGCTATCCCTTCTTCTAATCGGTGAGTTTTATCCAAGCATTATGAGCAAGCTTGATGTTGGTCTTGAGACACTTCTGAATATCGATGAAGACCAATCAGAAATTCCTAAGGAAATTAAGAGGGAGAGGGAAAGGAAACAAAGATTATCCAGCAGATTGGCGTTGAAAATAATAATGTGGATGGTTGGGTTTGGAGCTAGCCTTTTCGCTTTAGGCTTCAGTGTAACAATACCAGGGTTCATATTCACGTTTATAATCTTCGAAGGCAAGGAAAAATTAAGGAAAGCTTTACCAATAACTATTATTGGAAGTATTCTGCTATTTGTTGCCATAGGTTATCTTGATATGAGGTTGTGGCCTGGTGCAATTCCTGCAATTTGGCCAAAGGTAATTGGAGGAGGTATAATTCCAAGAATTTGAGGATTGTCAAATACGCCCCTAATTAAATTTATATAGTGTAAAACACAGCCAAACAGGTTAGAGGTAACTTGATGGCTGTGTTTTGCTGCGAGGACCTTGGTTTAAGCTCCTTATGTAAGGTTCATGTTACTAGAATGGTTATCTTTTTAACATATGGAAATATGGTTTACTTATATGATATTATTAGATTAACGAAACTTATGTTAGGAGCGAAGATATGACACAGTTAATAGTTACACTTGCATCATTTGGACTTATACCAATAATGATCAGAAAAGGATTTAAGCTTAGTCATGCAATTCTTGCCGTTACACTTTCCATAAGCCTATTCTCAGGTCTGGGACTTTTTAAGCTGGGAGAGACCTTTATGGGTGTTATCCTAAACCAGTATTCAAGGGACACGATACTAACGGTGGCAGTGATAGGGATACTTGGAAATCTACTTAAGCATTACGGTATCCTCCAAAGGATAGTGGATTCCCTTCTTGGACTTATCACCAGCAAGAAGATCATCATGATGATAATCCCTTCAATGATAGGAATAATGTCCGTGCCTGGAGGAGCAGTACTGTCAGCCCCATTTATCAACAACATAGGTGAGGAGCTCAACATTGTTCCGGCCAGAAGGGCAGCCATAAATCTTATCTACAGGCACATAGCAATGTTTCTGTTTCCCTTTGTATCCGTAATCATGTTTGTGAAGGCTGCAATTCCTCAGCTGAATGTCTATAGGGTTATCGGATTCGGACTTCCCTTTGTTGCAGGAACGGTCTTCTTGGGATATATGCTATTTATGAGGGGAAAGGGCAACGGAGAGAAAAGGGAGAGGGAAGTCTCAGTAAAGAAGCTTCTTGATCTGTTCATAATAACATCGCCCATATATATGTCTGTTGTAATAAACCTTATTACAGGACTTCCATTCTTCCTTTCCATGATTGGAAGCATAATAATTGTATACTTCCTGAGTGACAAGAAGGATTTTCTGTACAAGGCCTACAACTCAATAAACTACAACACCATAATTCTTGTTACGGCAATACTGGTCCTAAAGGACATCATACTCCAGATGGACCAAATGCTGGGGCTGATCAACGACCTGCTAATGAGAAGTCAGGGAGACGTGAGAATAATGCTGATATTTACACTGGTATCCTTCTTCTTCGGATACATCACAGGCTATCCCACATCTGCCTTGGCTGTTACATTGCCACTTTTATCAATGATGGACCTTGGAAGCAATGCCCTTCACATATATACATTCTTCCTGTTGGCAGTGTCCTTTGTCGGTTATTTTTATTCACCCCTGCATCTTTGCCAGGCCCTTACACTGAATGAGATGAAGGTATCGACAGGTGAGCTTTACAAGGAATACGGACCATATTTTGCACTGCAGCTGCTACTTATTTTCACCACTACATTGACTCTGATGGCGATATTTGCTTAAAGAAAGGATGATAAGACAATATGAAAAGACCAAAGGTATTTATTGCAAATGAAATTCCAAAGGCGGCAGAGGAATACATTGGGCAGCATTGTGACTACATCATGTGGGATTTCTCAAAGAGGAAGACATTCCAGGGCATTGTGGACAACATAGGGGATGTGGACGGAATATTGGAGGTTGGGATGAAAATCGACAGGGACCTGTTGAAGCATGCGCCCAGCCTCAAGGTGGTCAGCAATATCTCCGTGGGCTACAACAACTACAATCTCCAGGACATGAAGGCAATGGGGGTCCTGGGTACAAATACTCCGGGAGTTTTGGACAATACAGTTGCGGATCTTATATTGGGACTTATAATATCAGCAGGAAGAAGGATTGTGGAGGCTGATGCAGATACAAAGGCTGGAAATTGGAAGAAGGGGGAGATGGACAAGTTCTTCGGAAAGGACATCCATCATTCAACCCTTGGTATAGTTGGAATGGGAAGGATTGGAGAGGCTGTCGCCAAAAGGGCAAAAGGCTTTGACATGGATATAATCTACCATAACAGGACCAGGAAGGAGGATGCAGAGAAAAGGCTTGGAGCCAGATATATGGACATGGACCAGGTCCTCCAAAACGCGGACTTTCTGGTTGTAATGACCCCACTTACAGATGAAACCCATCATCTTATTGGAGAAGGGGAACTTAAGAAAATGAAGAAGGAAGCCTTCCTTATAAATGCATCAAGAGGACCTGTTGTGGATGAAGTGGCACTGATCAAGGCCCTGGAGGAAGGCTGGATTGCAGGAGCAGGCCTTGATGTATATGAAAAGGAACCCGTGGATGCAAACAATCCCCTGCTTCAGATGAAAAACGTTGTCACCCTTCCACACATAGGTTCAGCCACAAGGAAGACCCGGGACGAAATGGCAATGGTTGCTGCAAGAGCCATTGTGGAGGTTCTGGAAAAGGGAGACAGCGCATGTATAGTGCCTGAATTGAGAAAAAGCTAAGGAGGAATTGGGATGGCAAAAAGGAAGGTATTGATCGGGTATCCTATCAAGGATGAAATCATGGAATATGTCAAGAAGCACTGCGACCTGGTTCCAATGGACTATACAAAGGCTATAACCTATGATGATATCTACGAGAAGATTGATGATGTTGAAGGTGCAGTTGTCCTTATCACTCCAATTGACAAGAAGCTCCTGGAAAGGGGCAAGAAGCTTAAGGTGGTCAGCAATATCACTGTTGGCTACAACAATTTTGATATTGATGCAATGAAGGAGGCAGGGGTGATTGGAACCCATTCACCTGGGATTTTGGACGACACGGTGGCGGATTTTGTAATGGGCCTTCTCATAGCAACAGCCAGAAGGATCACGGAGCTTAACTCCTTTGTCAAGGGTGGAAGATGGAAAAAGGTGGAGAACAACCACCTTATGGGTCTTGATGTTTCCGGGACAAAGGTTGGAATAATAGGAATGGGTAGGATTGGTGAGGAGGTTGCAAGACGCTGCAGCCTTGGGTTCAAGATGGAGGTTTCCTACTACAACAGGTCCAGAAAAGAAGGGGCCGAAAAGGAGTTGGGAATTTCATACAAGCCAATGGATGAGCTACTCGCTGAAAGTGACTTTGTTGTTCTTCTTACTCCCCTTACTGACCAGACCCATCATTTGATGGGTGAGAGGGAGTTCTCCCTTATGAAAGAGAATGCAATCCTTATAAACGCATCTAGGGGACCTGTAGTGGATGAGAAGGCCTTGATAGGCGCGCTTAAGGAGAAGAAAATTGCTGGTGCCGGACTTGATGTGTATGAGAAGGAGCCAATGGATGAAGACAATCCACTGCTCCAGATGGATAATGTCGTCCTTTCTCCCCATATTGCCGCAGGCACCCAGAGGACCTATGACAATTTGGCCTGGAATGCAGCCAGGTGCATGGTCAGGATTCTTGAGGGAGAAGAGCCGATAAATGTGATTCCGGAAATGAAAGGATAATTTAAAAAACCAGCATCCCTCGGGAATGCTGGTTTTTTGCTATTCTGCTTTTGGTTCTTGCTTCTTTATGCTGAAGCCTGTGAATCCATAGATGATTGCAACTATAGGATTGATCAGGTTCAGGAATGCGTATGGGGCATATGCAAGAGGTGATACCAGAAGTACACTGGACATGTAGGCTCCACAGGTGTTCCATGGAATCAGTGCTGAGGTAAGGGTACCCCCATCCTCCAATGTTCTTGAAAGAAGTCTTGGCTCAAGACCCATCTCGTCGTATGCATCCTTGTACATTCTACCAGGTATTACAATTGCCAGGTACTGGTCAGCTGCCAATATGTTTATAGCAATACTTGTAAGTATTGTAGCAGTAACAAGTGAGCCTGTGTTGTTTGCAAGCTTTAGGATTGCAGCCGCTATTGAGTGCAGCATGCCTGTTCTTTCCATGATTCCACCGAAGGTCATGGCAAGAAGTATAAGTGAAACAGTCCACATCATACTGTCAAGTCCACCACGGTTAAGCAACTCGTCCACCATTTCAACTCCACTTTCAATTTCAAATCCGTAGTGTGCAGTGTTTATTATGTCTCCAAGACCTGCGCCCTGGAATACCGCTGCAAAGATTCCACCTACAACTGTACCTGAAATCAGTCCAGGAAGTGCTGGAACCTTCATTACTACAAGTGCGATTACTATTACCGGTGGAAGGAAGAGTATCGGTGATATGTTGAAGTTAGCTGCGATTCCATCAAGTATGACATTGATGTTTGATGTATCAAGCTGGCTTCCAGCATATCTTGCACCGATTATTCCGTAAAGTATCAATGCTATTGTGAAACTGGGTATTGTTGTCCAGAACATGTACTTGATATGCTCGAACAGTGTTGATCCAGCCATTGCCGGTGCAAGGTTCGTTGTATCTGACAGTGGTGATATCTTGTCTCCGAAATACGCTCCGGATACAACAGCACCTGCTACTATGTATGCTGGCATTCCAAGTCCCTGTCCAACTCCCATAAGTGCTATACCTACAGTACCTGCAGTTGTCCATGAACTTCCTGTTGCAAGTGATACGATTGCACATATTATAGCTGTTGCCACAAGGAAAATTCCCGGTGAAAGAATCTGAAGCCCATAATAGATCATTGCAGGAACTGTTCCGCTTAGAATCCAGGATCCTACAACTGTACCTATAACCATCAGTATCAATATTGCCTGCATTGACATCTGAATTGTCTCTATGGCTCCCTTCTCAATTTCACCCCAGGTGTATCCAAGGCCCCATATTCCAACTGCTGCTGCAACTATGATTGCAATCAGTATTGGGATATGTGCATCAGTACCGAGATAAACGATACCAACAAACAAAGATGAGACTAGAACGAAAATAGGTATTAATGCGTGACCGATTGTTGCCTGCTTCTTCGTTTTCATATAAACCCCCCTATAATTTAGTATCTGAATACGTTCCCACACCCCTTGTGAGAAACATACAGATTCTATTATAGGTTACACTATTTTTGATAAAATTTCAATTGTTTTCTGACAATTCAGTATCACTCTTCCTGGTGTCCGCAGTCCTTAACAACCATAACTGTGGTTTTAGAATGCTGGATGACCTTGTGGGACACACTTCCCAGAATTGTCCTTGAAAAAATCCCAAGTCCCCTGCTTCCCATGACAATTAGGTCGAAGTTGCCCTCTTCGGCCACGTCGATTATTTCCTCAGCCACGTCACCGGTCTTGTAGATGGTTTCAACTTCACCAGGATAATCCTTGAAATCCTCCAAGGCGCTTACAAGAAGCTGCTTGCTAAGGTCAATGCCATCCCTGACTGCATCGAATTTAAAATCCATATCAAGATACCGGATGCTGTCTATGATGGTTAGTATGGTAATGTGGGAATCAAAGGCCTTACCCAGCTCTCTTGCCTTTAGCAAAGCCTTCTTTGAGCAATCGGATCCGTCAATTGGTACAAGAATTTTTTTCATTGTCACACCTCCATTTGTATTTGCTGTTCCGTAACTATATACCCAATATAACTCAGGTAAATGTGATTGAGACGTAAATTGAGTATTATTATGGAAAAAAACACCAAGTTCACTATACCTGGGAAGTCAAATTTGCTATGATAAGCTAAATAGGTAAATTTTTTGACAGGAGGATGTTAAATGAAAGAGCTGATCCGGAAATACCATGATGAAATTATATCCTTGAATGATTTTATGGCTGACAACCCGGAAATAGGCGGTGAGGAACAGGAGGCCTCCAGGAGGATGGTAGAGCTCCTTAGGAGGCATGGGATTCCAGTTGAATACCCATTTGCAGGGATGGAGACAGCCTTTAGGGGAATAATCAACAAAGGCAAGGCAAGAAAGGCGGCAATTCTGGTTGAGTACGATGCCCTAAGGGGATTGGGACACGCATGCGGGCACTGTGCAAGCGGTTCAATCAGTATCCTTGCTGCTCTGGTACTTAACGAAGTGAGGGATCAGATTCCAGCTGAGATCCATGTGATCGGAACTCCGGATGAGGAGATGCATGGTGGTAAGGTTCCGATGGTCAAGTCTGGGGTTTTTGATGGTATGGATTTTGCTGTAATGATCCATATGAGCAACAAGAACGCACTTTTTTCAAGGTTTCTAGCCCTGGATGCCTACAAGTTCACCTTCCATGGTAAGCCGGCACATGCTTCAAGCATACCCTGGGAGGGAAGAAATGCCCTTAATTCAATAAGGCTTTTCTTTGATGCTATGGATATGATGAGGCAGCATCTCAAGGATGATGTAAGGCTGCACGGATATGTTGTTAAGGGAGGGGATGCATCTAATATAGTCCCCCACCATACTGAAGCGGAGGTTCTTGTAAGAGCGGAAAAAAGGGAGTACCTTGACCAGGTGAGCAAGTGGGTAATGGATTGTGCACAAGCTGCCGCCCTTGCAACAAGGACCTCATGGAGTGTTGAGGAAATTGGGGAAAAGTATGACAGCCTCAGGAGGAATATCAGTGGGGAGAAAATATTGGAGGAGATTTACACGGAACTGGGATTGAACCTGGTGGATACAAGCAGTGAGACAGGGGGGTCATCTGACATTGGAAATGTCAGCAGCGTATGCCCAGCATTCCATCCCTATCTTGACCTGGGAAAGGACCTTAATGCACACACAGAGGAATTTGCCCTGGCAATGAAAACAAACAGGACCCACAAGGCGATTTCCCTTGGAGGGGAAATTATTTCAAGGTTTGTAATGGATGTATACAATACCCCTGGAGCACGGGAGGAAATTCTAAAAGAGTATGGAGGCGATGGAGATGAATAGGGTTGATATGGTAGTTGTGTCAGAGCATCTTTACACCATGACAGGTGAGGGTGTGGGGTATCTGGAGGATGGTGCCATGGCAATTGACAGGGGAAGGATTGTGGCCGTTGGGAAGAAGGATGAGATTCTTGAGACATATGATGGGGAGAAAACCCTCCAGCTTGAGAAGAAGGCTGTCTTTCCAGGGCTTATTGATGCTCACATGCACACCGGCTTTGGAATAATGAGAGGCCTGGCACAGGATACTGGAAACTGGATGATGTATGGACTGCAGCCATTTGACAATGTATTGACCGATAATGAGCGAAATGAGGGGAGCAAGCTAGGGATTATTGAGGCGGTCAAGGCAGGTACAACGACCTTGGGCGACTACGAGACAAATATGGAGTTTGTGGCGGGCTTTATCAACAAGCTGGGTGCCAGGGGAAACCTGACCTATATGATACGGGAGGCTGAAAAGAGGGTTTACAAGCCAGGTGAGCTGTATCAGTTCAACAGGGACCTTGGAGAGCAGGGACTGTTGAAGAACCTGGAGCTTTATGACAAGTGGCACAACAGGGATAGTGGAAGGATCAGGGTCCTTTTCGGGCCACAGGGTCCGGATTTTGTAGGAAGGGAGCTTCTGGAAAAAATTTATGGCATGGCAGAAAGAAGGGATACCCTTGTCCATATGCATACCCAGCAGGGGGACAGGGAGACCTACCAGGTCCAGAAGAGATATGGGAAAAGACCCATAGAATGGCTAAAGGAAGAAGGATTCCTGAACGAGAGGCTAATAGCAGTCCACCTTACTGATGCCAGGGATGATGAGGCCAAGGTTGTTGCACAGAGCGGAGCAGGCATGATCCTATGTCCAGGCTCCATCGGTATAATTGATGGGATAGTGCCACCGTCAGTTGCATTTCAGGCTGCGGGAGGAAATGTGGCCCTGGGTTCAGATCAGGCTCCCGGAAACAATTGCCATAACATCATAAATGAAATGAAGCTGGTTGCACTGTTCAATAAGATCAAGTATTCGGATCCTGAAGTGATGCCTGCCTGGAGAGCCTTGAGGATGGCGACGATTGAAGGAGCCAGGGCAATAGGCCTCGGTGATTTGGTCGGGTCATTGGAGGTTGGGAAAAGAGCCGACTTTATTGCAATAGATCTAAAAAAGCCATCCATGAGCCCGGTATATTCCTATCCCATGAGAAACATGGTTCCAAACCTTGTGTACAGTGCAAGGGGGGATGAGGTTTGTCTTTCCGTTGTGGATGGGGAAGTAATCTATCAGGATGGAAAGCTTGTCAATGTTGATGAAGGGGAGATCCTTGCTGAGGTAGATGAATATCCCGATTCCATAGGGAAAAGGGCATCAGGGGAGTTCTTCGGGATCAACGGTACAAATGCAGTGTTCATGAGGGAAGGTAAGCTTTAAAAAGTAGGACCCCTGATTCAGGGGTCCTAAAGTAACTTCTATTTAACAACGTGTACAGAGATTGGTGAATGGCAAACCACCTTGTGGGATACTCCTCCCAGGAGTGCTCTTGTAAATACTCCAAGACCTCTGCTTCCCATGACTATAAGGTCATAATCACTTTCCTCTGCCATGGTGATGATTTCGTTGGCTATGTCACCCATTCTGTAGGTTGACTTAACCCCGAAGGGATAATCCGCTACCTTCTCGGTTGATTCCTTAAGTAATTCCTGGCCGGCCTCAATACTTGAATTGATCATATCCTGCTTGAAATCAACAGAAACAAACCTTCCGCTATCGATAACAGTGACCAGTGTAAGCTCGGCTTCGTAGAAGTTGCCCAGCTCTGCAGCTCTCTCAAGTGCCTTCATTGAGCATTCAGAACCGTCAATGGGTACAAGGATTTTCTTGGTCATGACTAACGCCTCCTTAATTAACCTTTTAAAATAACCTGGACATCACATTCTATGTTACCTAACATATACCCAGTATCTAAAGCTTTAAATGAGTGTTAACTAATTAATTAACGAAATAAGCATTTTTTTCTCGGGAGAATTGATGAACAGGTGGAAATTGGTTTGCTGTACAAATACAAGGGTATCATTAACTGTGAATGATAAATAAACTACATGAAAACAAGGAGTGATTATATGTCAACACCTCACATTGGTGCAAAAAAAGGAGAAATAGCTGAAACCATACTGCTGCCGGGAGATCCACTAAGAGCCAAGTTCATTGCTGAAACATTCCTGGAGGATCCGGTTCAGTTCAATGGTGTAAGGAATATGTTCGGCTTTACGGGAACCTATAAAGGCAAGAGAATATCTGTTATGGGAACGGGGATGGGTGTACCTTCAATTGGAATCTATTCATATGAGCTGATTCATTTCTACGGGGTCAAGAACCTGATCAGAGTAGGATCCTGCGGAGCATACCAGAAGGACCTTAAGCTTTATGATGTGATCTTTGCAATGGGGGCCAGTACAAATTCCAGCTATGCCCAGCAATACAAGCTACCAGGCACCTACTCTGCAATTGCATCCTGGGATCTACTGAAGAAGGCGACCACTGTGGCTGAGGAGAAGGGGATACCCTACCATGTAGGGAACATCCTGACAAGTGACATCTTCTATACAGTGGACGACGAAGCCGGAAGCAAGTGGATTGACATGAACATCCTGGCAGTTGAGATGGAATCCTACGCCCTCTATGCCAATGCAGCATATGCAGGGGTAAATGCACTTACAATACTTACAGTAAGTGACTCAATCGTAAACAAGGAAGAGACAACGCCGGAGGAAAGGGAAAAGAGCTTCACTCAAATGATGGAAATAGCGTTGGAGCTTGCTGAATAAGACAACTCTAAACTTAAGGGACCTTCCAGCAGGAAGGTCCTGGGTGTTTAAAGGAGGTTTGGAATGAAAAAGAGAAACGTGTTGATTGATTGTGATCCAGGTGTGGATGATGTCATGGCGCTACTATTGGCCCTTGCCAACCAGGATAAGCTTAATATTCTTGGAGTTACAACGGTTTCAGGTAACCAGACCCTTGCAAAGGTCACCAAGAATCTGAGAAAGCTGTGGACCTTTCTGAGGATAGAGATTCCTGCTGCCTGCGGAGCCGCAAAGCCCCTGATCAAGGATCCCCTTCACGGAGGAGAGATACACGGCATAACAGGAATGGACGGCTGGGATTTTCCGGCACCTGTTTTTCAGCTTGAATCAGACAATGGAATTGTATTTCTCAAGGAGAAGATCATGGGGGCAGAGGGGAAAGTGACGCTTATTCCAACAGGACCATTAACCAATATTGGACTCTTATTTTCAGTGTTTCCGGAAACAAAGGATAAGATTGAGATGATTTCTCTTATGGGGGGCTCCATTTTTTCAGGGAACAGAACACCCTTTGCAGAGTTCAATATCTATGCGGATCCCGAAGCGGCCAAGATAGTCTTTGATTCAGGAGTTCCAATAGTGATGAGCGGACTTGAGGTCACTAACAAAGCTGCCATAAACGATGGAGAGATAGAAAGGCTAATGAGCTCGGATGGCTTGGTTTCAAGAATGAGCGGGTCATTGCTCCATAGCTACACCAACTTCCACAGGAAAAAGGGATTGAGTACATACCCTTTACATGATGTTGTCAGCGTAATGTATCTGCTGTATCCCAAAATGTTTGAAGGAAAGGACTACAGGGTTGAAATAGATACATCCATCGGAGTATACAGGGGAAGGACTGCTGCTGATACGGGAGAGCTTATGAGGCACGAACCTCCAAATGCCCATGTACTTATGGATGTTGACCGGGAAGAGTTCATGAAGACATTCTTCAAGGCTTTAAATGAGATGGATAAGTCAATGAAACAGTGAACAGCGAACATTGAACATTGAACAATTGAAAGGAAGCTGTCATTCCGAGCGTAGTCGAGGAATCAAGCTTTTTAGGTAAGAAGTAAGAGGTAAGAGGTAAGAAATATGCAAACAGCCAGGGTCCAAGAACCTTCGTTACACTCAAGAAGACAATCATATTGTCACTCTGAGCAAGGCGAAGAGTCCTGGACCCTTTAGTGTCTCCCTGGCTAATCTTCTTACTTCTTAGATATTAACTTTTACTTGTTGGATATTACCTTGTATTCTAATGGTGACTTCTGTCGTACAGGTTTTCGTAGTAATTTTCTGATTTGGTCAATTCCTCGATATCCTTTTTCAGGGAGCTCTTCTTTTCTTCATCCTTTATAAGATGAAGACTTGACTTAATACATCCAACTGCACCGTCGATTCCAACCTGTGCCAATGAAAGGCCAACTTCTAGGTCAGTGGCTGTATTGGCGCTGGAGTTGCTTCTAAGAATCAGACCGATCTTATGGACCCTTTTGCAAAGGTATCCATTGTTTTTTGCTATTTCCGCTGTCCTTTCCCCTGATTCCTCAATCATGTGGACCCGTGCATCCTTTTCTTCTTCGGTCTCCCTAGGCAGCTTCATGGCATCGCAAACACCTGCATATGCCTTCACATCCTCCTGGGTGCCTCTTAGAAGTCTGAAGCTTATTCCATCAAGCTCTTCCGCCAACTTTATATACTGATGATCCGCAAGTCCGTATTCACCCATCAGGGATAGCCTTGCAACCATTCCCAAAAGTCCGCAGGCCATGGCTCCGGCAAGGGCTGAAGCTGCGTCACCGCCTACAGTTGTGTCCTTTGAGTCTAGAATCTTGTCAAGTATCGCTGCGTAGCTCATAATACACCTCCATTTCAAATTATCATAAAGACAAACACCGAAAGATATGTTATGATTAGTCCTGATTATATTGTATCACATGGAACAGATTAATCCACTTCTGCTTCAATCCCCATAACTCAACACCTACAGATTTTGTTACAAAAACTTACCTCTTTTTCTCCAAAACCCATCTTGTAATTTAACGGTATATGTGGTAAATTTTATATATGTTGTATATAGAGCTTCGTTCATACACAATATATAGTTGTTTGAGTAAAAGGTACGGAGTAATAAGGGGGGCAATGGTATGTTGAAAGTTGAAAAGCGTAACGGACAGGTTGTGGATTTTGAAGCGGAAAAAATCGCAATAGCCGTTAGAAAGGCCATGAATGAAACCGAGAAGGGCATCGACGAGGACCTGGCAAAGTCAATCGGTGAAAAAGCAATTGAAGCATTCAGTGGCAAGGAAACAGTGAATATTGAGGAGATTCAGGACTACGTCGAGGTCGAATTGATGAAATCAAGACCCGAGGTGGCAAGAAAGTACATCATCTATCGTGAGGAAAGGGCCAGACTTCGTGAGCAGGGCTGGAACATGACGGATCTTCAGAGGGATATTTACGAGAAGAAATACAGATATGATTCAGAAACCTTTGATGACTTCCTTACAAGGGTTAGTGGAGACAACAATCCTATTAAAAAAGCCATAAAGGACAAGAAGTTCATGCCTGCAGGGAGGATTCTGGCCGGTAGAGGACTTGATAAGCTGGGCAGGAAGATAACCTTGAGCAATTGCTATGTTATGCCAAAGGTTGAGGATAATATTGAATCCATATTCGATACTGCAAAGTATCTTGCAAGAACCTATTCCTACGGTGGAGGGGTTGGACTTACCCTTTCAAAGTTAAGACCAAAGGGATCAAAGGTTAACAATGCCGCAAGCACGACAACCGGAGCAGTGAGCTTTATGGATCTTTATTCAATGGTTACGGGACTTATAGGCATGAGGGGAAGACGAGGGGCCTTGATGCTTAACCTCGATTGCAATCATCCGGATATTGAAGATTTTATAAATGTAAAGAACGACCTTAGCAAGGTTACCTATGCCAATATTTCCGTAAACGTTGACGATAAATTTATGCAGGCCGTAAAGGATGACACCGATTATGAGCTGTTCTTCAAGGTTGAATCCACCGGTGAGGAAATGAGCAAGGTCATAAGGGCAAGGGACCTTTACAAGAAGCTGGCACTTAACAACTGGAACATGGCGGAGCCAGGCATACTCTACAAGGGGAAGATCGACTCCTGGCACCTTATGAGCCACGACCCCACATTTGAGTTTGCTGGGGTTAACCCATGTGCAGAGGAGACCCTGCCAGCATTTGGAAGCTGCAACCTTTCATCCATAAACCTGAGCGAATACGTCAAGCACCCATTCACAAAGTATGCCAGATTTGAATTTGAGAAGTTCGGCGAAATGGTTAGAAACGGGGTTGTATATCTTAATGAGGTTCTTGATGAGAACATGAACCTTCATCCATTGGAGCAGCAAAGGGATATGTCCAGGGACCTTAGACAGATCGGCCTTGGAATTATGGGTCTTGCTGACATGTTCATCAAGATGGGGGTAAGATATGGAAGCAGCGAGTCCATCTCATTGATTCACCAAATCGGTAGGATCATGGTAAACGAGGCACTTCGACAATCAGCCCATCTTGCTGAGCAGGACGGTCCTTTCCCAAGATTCAATCTTGATGCCATTCTTGCATCTCCATTCCTGAAGGAGAATGCGGATGAGGATGTTCTGGAGCTTATCAAGGAGCACGGTCTGAGAAACTCACAGCTTCTGACAATCCCACCAACTGGAAGCATCTCGACCCTTGTTGGGTGCAGCAACGGTGTAGAGCCAATCTTCCAGGTGTCATACACCAGAAAATCCGAATCCCTACACCATGAGGACACCTACTACAAGGTATTCACTCCAATAATAAAGGAGTACATGGAGGAGAACAACCTATCCTACGAGGAGGAGCTGCCTGATTTCATAGTGACCACATCAAACCTTGATTACAAGGAGAGAATAGAGGTCCAGGCCACATGGCAGCAGTATATAGATGCCAGCATTTCATCTACGGTCAATGTACCCAACGAGTTTACCGTAGACCAGGTTGAGGAGCTGTACCTTCATGCATGGGAGAAGGGACTAAAGGGAATCACAATCTACAGGGACGGATGTGCAAGAAGCGGTATCCTTATAACAAACAACAAGAAGAGCAACATGGACAGGATTGAGGAGCTTCAGGAGGAAATAATGCAGCTTGCAGAGGAGCAGCTGAAGGAAGATCCGGACACATGTCCAATGTGTGGTGGAAAGCTGAACCACTCAGGGGGATGCTCCGAGTGTCAGGATTGTGGCTATAGCCCCTGTTCAATCTAGTTAAATAAAAAAACATGGGCACTCTGGTGAAGCAGATCTACACCAGGGTGTCTTTTTCATTCAAAGACTGTGAAAAAAAATTAATGGATGGAATATTTTGTGGAAAATCAATTCACAGATCCTTGTGAAAAGGTTTGCAGAGACCATTCAAACGTTTATATCAACATATGTCATCTACCGGGCCAAAGCAATAACAGACTAGCAAAGCAATTGTGAAAAGCGCTTTCCGGCTAGGGTTGAGTTGAAAAAGTATTTTGAAAAATCAGTGCAAAGATGGTAGAATAGGATAGAGTATTTGCAACTCAAAAAATACATAGAAAGGAGTAACAATTTTGAGATCTTTTTACTTAAAACGCATTGTATCAATGTTGATAACTATTATATTAATCACTACATTGACCTTTACAATGATGCACTCAATTCCAGGAGGGCCCTTTACA
The DNA here is from genome assembly GCF_046224405.1 of Gudongella ferriphila. Classification (NCBI taxonomy): domain Bacteria; kingdom Bacillati; phylum Bacillota; class Tissierellia; order Tissierellales; family Tissierellaceae; genus Gudongella; species Gudongella ferriphila. Next base: position 94,108 of record NZ_JBJXRK010000005.1, read on the forward strand.
CGGGAAAGGCCTGTGCCCGATGAAATCATGAGAGCATTGAACGCCAAGTACAATCTGGATGATCCACTGCCGATTCAGTATCTGAACTACATGAAGGGTCTGGTGACCTTTGACCTTGGACCATCCTATTCAAAGATTGGTACATCAGTTAACGATTTGATCATTTCAGGATTCCCTGCTTCAGCCAAAATCGGTTTGATTGCATCGGTGCTGATTGTGGCCATAGGAATACCATTGGGGGTAATTTCAGCACTTAAGCAGAACAGTCCCTTGGACTACTTTGTAATGTTTTTGGCGACAATAGGTATCACTGTACCGAGTTTTGTAATAGCAACAGTTATAATATATTTCTTTGCAGGAAAGCTGGGGTGGATTCCAAGCTTCGGCCTGAGTGGACCAAAAAGCTACATCGGTCCTGTAATAGCGCTTGCAGGTTATTCCCTGTCATTTGTAACAAGACTTACAAGATCCAGTATGCTTGAGGTACTTAGACAGGATTACATAACAACAGCAAGGGCCAACGGAATAAAGGAATTCACTGTAATAATGAAGCATGCGGTCAGAAATGCACTTATCCCAGTAGTAACATACATTGGGCCCATGGTTGCAGCTATACTTACAGGATCATTTGTAATTGAGAAGATATTTGCAATACCTGGAATCGGTAGACACTTCGTTGAGAGTGTAAGTAACCGTGACTATACTACCATAATGGGTATCACAGTTTTCTATGCTGTGTTCTACCTGATAATGATATTCATAGTGGATGTGGCCTATGCCTTTATAGATCCACGTATCAAGCTGAAGGAGGATAAGTAGACTATGTCAAAGGACAAATTTGTTTTTATTGAACAGACAGGAGAAGAAAACGAAGCCATCAGACCCAGTCTTACTTATTGGCAGGATGCATGGAGAAGATTGAAGAAGAACAAGCTTTCCATGATGGGTATCGTTGTTGTAATACTTATTGTACTGTTCGGAACCATTGGGCCGAACTTCACGGATTTTTCATATTCAGACCAGATCAACGCATACAAGAATCTTCCACCGACACTGAAGCTCTATGAGCTTGACGGAAGATACTTCCACGTCTCAAACGACTATAACGTATTTCTCGTTGCAGAGGATGGAACCCTGATTGAGCGACTTGTACTGGACCCGATGAAAAGGGACATGATCAACAAGGTCTACACATACCAGCTGGGAGAAGAGGATGTAATACTTGACTTTTCATACAACCTTCTTCCCAACAAAATGGGCTATGACTACAACTTCACCCTTGAGCTGGATGGTGAAGTGGCACAATACCCTGCAATGACCAAGCTTAACAAACTCTTTCCATTTGGAACGGATTCACTTGGAAGGGACCTCTTGACAAGGGTTATGTATGGAGCGAGAATATCACTTCTTGTTGCATTTGTGGCTACCATAGTTAACCTGTTCATAGGAGTTGTATACGGAAGTATCTCAGGATACGAAGGCGGAAGAGTGGACAATATCATGATGAGAATCGTTGATATAATAAACTCAATACCCCTTGTTCTGTATGTAATCCTCCTGATGGTTTGGTTTAGAGGTGGAGGACTAACAAACATCATAATCGCCCTGAGTAGCGTTTACTGGGTATCCATGGCAAGGCTTGTAAGAGGACAGATGCTATCCCTTAAGGAGCAGGAGTTCGTACTTGCAGCAAGGGTCATGGGAGTGTCAAAAGGAAAGATAATCTTCAGACACCTTATTCCAAATGCAATGGGACCTATTATAGTTTCCATAGCCATGATGATTCCTTCAGCTGTATTTACCGAGTCATTCCTAAGCTTTATAGGGCTTGGAGTTTCAGCACCGATGGCATCATGGGGTACGCTGGCAAACAATGCTCTATCAGGCCTTACAACATATCCGTACCAGTTGTTCTTCCCGGCGTTGGCAATTGCGTTTACAATGCTGGCATTCAACTTCATCGGTGATGGACTGAGAGATGCTTTGGACCCAAGACTTAGAAAAGGATAGGGAGATTGAGATATGGAAAATAATAAAGACTATATATTAGAGGTAAATGGATTAAAAACCTCCTTCTATACCCATGTTGGAGAGGTTCAGGCAGTGAGGGGCATCGACTTCAAGCTCAAGAGCGGTGATGTTATGGGTATTGTTGGGGAGTCCGGAAGTGGAAAGAGTGTTACGGCCCGCTCCGTAATGAAGCTTATTGAGCACCCTGGAGTCATCAAGGAAGGCAGTATAATATTTGACGGCAAGGATATAACAGAATACAGCGACCAGAAGATGTCAAACATCAGGGGAAATGACATGGCGATGATTTTCCAGGATCCAATGACATCCTTGAACCCGGTTTTCAGGATTGAGAACCAGATGACTGAGGTTATAAGAAGACATCAGAAGGTAAGTCACAAGGAAGCCAAGGAAAAGGCCATAGAGATGCTTCATCTTGTTGGAATTCCCGAGCCTGCAAAGAGAATAAGGTCATACCCCCATGAATTCTCAGGTGGTATGAGGCAAAGAGTTATGATTGCAATGGCACTTTCATGCAATCCCAAGCTCTTAATTGCCGATGAGCCAACAACTGCTCTTGATGTTACAATTCAGGCACAGATACTTGACATCATGAGAGATATTTCAACCAAGCTTGATACAGCGATCATTCTTATAACCCATGACCTTGGAGTTATTGCAGAAACCTGCAAGGACCTTGTTGTCATGTATGGTGGAATGCCAATGGAAAAAGGGTCTGTTGAGGATATTTTTGAAATCCCTCAGCATCCTTATACTAGAGGACTTCTAAAGTCGGTACCTAGAATGGATACGGAGGAAAAAGGAAGGCTAAAGCCTATTGCCGGATCACCGCCGGATCTGCTGTCACCACCTACAGGCTGCCCGTTCTCCACAAGATGTCCAAATGTTATGCAGATTTGTACAGAAGAAGCACCTCCTATGTTCAGCGTAGGGGAGAATCACACTTCAGCCTGCTGGTTGATGCACGAGGATGCACCAGAGGTTGAAGGCTATAGAAAGGGGGCTTTATAATATGGAGGAGAGAAAGCCACTTCTACAATTACAGAACCTTAAGAAATACTTTGATGTGAGCACAGGCTTTTTCAAAAGGGAGCAGGCTTACCTGACTGCTGTTGACGATGTTTCCTTCGATATCTACAAGGGAGAGACCTTCGGACTTGTTGGTGAGTCAGGATGTGGAAAATCAACCCTTGGAAGAAGTGTTGTAAGGCTTTATGAACCAACTGGAGGAAAGATCATATACGACGGGGACGACATAACAAATCTTTCCCAGCACGACATGATGAAGTACAGGAAGAGGCTTCAGATGATCTTCCAGGACCCATATGCATCACTTAACACTCGTTTGACTGTTTCAGAGATTATCGGAGAGGGTATAGAAACCCATAACCTGTACTCCGGCAAGGAGAAACTGGAAAAGATATATGACCTGCTCCAGACCGTAGGTTTGAAGAGGGAGCACGCAAGCAGATATCCACATGAATTTTCCGGTGGACAGAGACAGCGTATAGGAATAGCCAGGTCACTGGCTGTGGAACCTGAGCTTGTGGTCTGTGACGAACCAATTTCAGCTCTTGATGTTTCCATTCAGGCACAGGTTGTAAACATGCTTGAAGACCTTCAGAATGACATGGGGCTAACTTACTTGTTCATCGCACATGACCTGTCAATGGTTAAGCATATATCAGACCGTATAGGCGTAATGTACCTTGGTAAAATGATGGAGATAACAACAAGCGTTGAACTTTACAAGAATCCTCTTCATCCATATACTCAGGCTCTGCTTTCGGCCATACCCATACCAGATCCAAAGCAACATAAGATAAACAAGAGGATAATCCTTGAGGGTGATGTGAAGAGCCCGATCAATCCACCTGAAGGCTGCAGGTTCAGCTCAAGGTGCAGATACTGCATGGACATCTGTACCGAAGTGACACCAGAGCTTAGAGAGGTTGAACCAGGTCATTTCGTGGCTTGCCATCTTGTCAAATAATGAATTTGTGGTATAATAGAGTATATTAAAAATTTTCTCAACATTTACCACGTTTATGTGCCACCTCAAAGAAGTATTTAATCCAGGTAGAGCCTGGTTTAAATAAAGGCAACATACATCATTAAGGAGGGGAAAAAATGAACAAGAGACTATTAGCTTTAATGTTGGTTTTGGTAATGTCAATCACAGTATTGGCTGGATGTAGCCAACCAGCAGAACAACCTGCAGAGGAACCAGCAGAGCAGCCAGCTGAAGAGCCTGCTTCAGAAGAGTCAGTTTTCCATTGGAATATAGGTGCTGACCCTAAGACCATCGACCCTGTTCTTAACGGAGCAAGCGACGGTGGAGACGTAATCAACCAGACATTTGAGGGACTAGTAAGAGAGAAAAGTGGAGAGATCTATCCTGGTATCGCTGAGAGCTGGGACGTATCAGAAGACGGTATGACTGTTACTTTCAACCTGAGAGAGTCAAACTGGTCAGACGGTACACCACTTACTGCACATGACTTTGTTTATTCCTGGAAAAGAGGAATGGACCCTGCAACAGCATCAGAGTATGCTTGGATTTGGGAGTATACAAATGTAGTTGGAGCATATGATGCAGTAAATGGAGGATCACTGGACGAAGTTGGAGTAACTGCAGTTGATGACTATACTCTAGAGGTTCAGCTTGAAACTCCAACAGATTATATCGTAAGTTTGCTTTCATTCTACCACTTCCTGCCAACCAAGCAAGAGGCAGTTGAAGCCGGAGCAGATGGGGCATGGGCGAAAGATCCTGCTAACGCAGTATCAAACGGACCTTTCAAACTAACAAGCTACTCAATCGGTGGCGGACTTACACTTGTTAAAAACGAAGAGTACTGGAATGCAGATGCAGTTAAGATTGACAGAATCGAAGGTAAATTTATCGACGAGGCTTCAACAGCTTACCAGGCATATCAGAGTGGAGAGCTTCATTTCCTACCTGATGTACCATCAGCTGAAATTCCAAGATTGATGGCAGAAGATCCAAACTTCTACGTATTCCCATTGCTTGGAACTTACTACTACAACTTTAACATGGACCTTGATCTGTTCCAGGATGTAAGAGTTAGAAAAGCTCTTAACCTTGCAGTTGACAGATCACTTATAACAGAGACAATGGCTTCAGGTCAGATTCCAGCAGCTGGATTCGTACCAGTAGGATTCCCAGACCATGAAGGAAATGACTTTGCTGAGACAGCAGGAACATATGGAATCCCAACTGATGCCAGTGCAGTAGAAGAAGCAAAAGCATTGTTGGCAGAGGCTGGATATCCAAATGGAGAAGGCTTCCCAGAGTTTACAATCATGTACAACACTTCAGAAGGACATCAGCAGGTAGCTGAGCTTGTTCAGGAAATGCTTAAGACTAACCTTGGTATCAACACCAAGCTTGAGAACCAAGAGTGGGCAGTATTCCAGGATACAAGAAAAGAAGGCGACTACGAGATGGCTAGAGGTGGATGGTTGACAGACTTTATGGACCCAATGGGACTTCTTGCAATCTTCACAACTGACAACGCATACAACGATCCTAACTATAATAACGCTAGATATGACGAGCTTCTTTCAACTGCTGCTAAGACAAGAGGAGCAGAGCACTTTGAGGCACTTTATGAAGCACAGGAAATTCTGATGACAGAACTTCCAGTAATGCCAATCTACTATTATACAGACGTTATGCTGGTTTCTCCAAACCTAGTAGGATGGGACAGATCAGTTCTTGGAACTATCGACTTCTCAACTGCTGAATTGGTAAACTAATAAAATAAGCAAATTAAAGCCGCTGACCTTTTGGTCGGCGGTTTTTACATGATTAATTTCGAGGCAGTAAACAATTGTTTATCCCTTTCGGTTGTGATAGAATAACATCTATACGTATTTTGAAAGAAGGGATAGCTTGAACAACAAATACAAAAAGGTGATGCTATTTTCATCTCTTATTTTCATAACCACCAACTTTCACCATCCGGTGAATCCAACATACTTTACAATGCTGGGTCTGCCCAGCCACGTCTTTGGGACATCCTTTGCAATGATGGTATTTGCATCCTTTTTAACATCCCCATTGTGGGGCAGTTGGGGAGACAAAAAGAGCAGAAAGATGACCTTGGTGTATTCGACAATACTATACGGGTCATCACAGATAATATACGGTCTGGCCAATAATATTTGGCAGATACTTGTAATGAGGGCAATTGCGGGACTGTTTACAGGGGGTTTCATGGTGGGGCTTATGGCCATGATAGTAGATGTAAGCAATGAAGAGAAAAGAGGAGAAATGATAGCCGCCTATTCAGCTCTCATGAGTGTTTCCATGGCTGTAGGATTTCTGACAGGTGGAGCCCTTGGGTATCTGCCAATAAGATTTGTATTCTTTATTCAGGGCGGTGTAATGATCCTAATTGGACTTGGGATATACTTCTTTATGGAGGAATCAAACAAGCCCCAGAAGTTGGGCTCAAAGCCGCAGTTCATATGGAACATACTTGCTGAAAAGGAGAAGAGAGAGGCAGTATTCACTCCTTGGATACTTTCATTTCTGGGAATCACCTTTTTTGCATTTATAGCTTATTCCAGCAACAACAATGCCTTCAATTATTATCTTCGAGATGAATTGAATTTTGAACCCATAGTCAATGGAATATGGAAGGCAACTACTGGATTAATAGGTCTTGTTGCCAACCTGACCATCAATGTTTGGATTGTAAGAAAAACAGAGCTCAGGACATCCATGAGGGTATTGCTTGGTCTCGCTCTGATGTCTGCAACCATGATATACCTTAGGGATGCCACTTATCCATTTATGATATGGAGCCTTTTTTATTTCACATTCCACACCATTCTATTCCCTCTTCTACAGAATTTTGCAGTTGAGGATTCCCATCACGGAGCTGGGTTCATGTCGGGAATATTCAATGCCGTGAAGGCCTTGGGTGAGATGTCTGGAGCCATCATTGCAGGCTTTGCCTATGGACTTGGAAGCAAGGTTCCATTCCTCCTTGCAGCAGCAGCCCTTATGATTGCTCTGATTCTGGGATTCTTGCAGCTCCTGGGAATCAATGGAGGGAGAAGACTTGCAAGAAGCGATAAAAACGTATAGAATAGAGTCAAAGGTAAAATATTGGAGGAATATTATATGCATATAAGGGACAAGAAGAAAATCACAATGGTCATAGTAATTGTCATTGCATTTGCGATGATTGCACCACTTTTGCTTAATGCTTTGTATTACATCTAAAGAAATTATGAGAACGAGTCAGTGAACCAGGCCAGAAGGTCTGGTTTTTTCTTTTTTTGGAGCAGAATGGCTTAAATAAATGGTACTACAGATTTTCATGGGTATATACACTGTAAGTGAAACTCTAGTAGGGAGGGATGATAGTGAAGGACAAGTTTAGATTGAAGGCTGAAGAGCTAACAAGTATTTGCGACCAGGAGGACCTTAACTTTGATACCACAGAGGATATGAGTCCCCTTAAGGGCATAATCGGACAGGACAGGGGAACACAGGCACTTGGATTTGGTCTGAAAATCAAGAAGAAGGGGTATAATATCTATGTTTCAGGCCTAAGCGGTACAGGCAGGAGCACATTCACCTATTCAATTGCCGAAGGCTATTCAAAGCAGGAGCCGGTTCCACTGGATTGGGTGTACGTCTATAATTTCAACAGGAAGGAATCTCCCAAGGCGCTTTCCTTCAAGCCTGGGCAGGGTAAGGAATTCAAGAAGGAACTGGAGGGATTCATTGAGCATCTTAAGAGGACCATACCTGAAACCTTTGCGGGAATAGAATACGAAACAAGAAAAAATGATGTCATAAAGATTTTCAATCAAAAGAAGGGAAATGTCCTTAAAAAGCTCAATGAAAAATCGGCAGAATATGGTTTTGTATATACCCCAAGTGAGCAGGGTCTGATTTCCATTCCCCTGAAGGATGGAAAACCCATTAATGAAGAGGAATACGCAGCCCTTTCAATAGAAGAGCGGGAAGACATGATGGAGAAGTACGAGGAGCTTAGAATTGCAACAGTTGAGGAATTCAATGACCTAAGAATCCTTGATGAAGACCTGGCTGAAAACATTAACCAGCTTGATCAGAATGTGGTGCTTGAAGTAATAAGATATGACATAAAGAAGCTTATGGACAAATACGGTCAAAGGGCCGCAACGGCAATTTATCTCAACGAGCTGGAAAAGGACATTCTTGAGAATTTGGGCAAGTTCAAGAATAAGAACGCACCCAAGAACTTTTCCCTGTTTGACCTGCCCACAGGCAATGACGAGAATTTCTTCATACGGTATAGGGTGAATCTGTTTGTTGACAACAGCCAGCTTGAAAATGCCCCAATAATTCTTGAATCAAACCCCATCTACAACAACTTGATGGGTCATATCGAGTACAAGAGTCAGATGGGCGTCCTGACAACGGATTTCACACAGATTAAACCAGGATCTCTCCATCAGGCGAATGGGGGATATATAATCTTTCAGATGAAGGAGATCCTCAACAATCCAATATCATGGGAAATGCTTAAAAGGTCCCTTAAGACCAATGAAATCAACATCGAAAACTACAACAGACTTATGGGCATGGCAGTGACTGCAACCCTTAAGCCGGAACCGATACCGTTGGATGTGAAGGTAATTATAATTGGTGACGACTACACCTACAATATTCTATACAATTATGACGATGACTTCAGGAAGCTTTTCAAGGTCATGGCTGACTTTGACATTGAGATGGATAAAAGCAGTGAGAACCTAAAAAGGATGGGTGAATTCATAGCAACCCACTGTAAGGAGAGCAACATCAAGCACTTTGACAAGATGGCGGTATCAAGGGTGGTTGAATACAGCACCAGAATTGCCGGACACCAGGACAAACTGAGCACCCAGTTCAATCAGATAATTGAAATACTGTATGAGGCCGATTTCTGGGCAACTGAGGAAGGCTCGGACTACGTCTACGAAAGGCATGTCAAGAAGGCTATTGATGAAAAGATATACAGATCCAACAAGTATGAACAGAAGCTGAATGAAATGTTTATGGAGGGAACCCTGCTGATTGACATAGATGGTGAGAAAGTGGGGCAGATCAACGGCCTTGCAGTCATGGGAACTGGTGAGTACAGCTTTGGAAAGCCCAGTAGAATAACCGCCACAGTCTACAGTGGAGAGGAAGGTGTTATCAACATTGAAAGGGAGGCCAAGCAAAGTGGAAGGATCCATGACAAGGGAGTCTTGATTCTAAGTGGCTATCTGGGACAGAGATATGCAAGGAAAAAGCCTCTTGGAATAAGCGTAGGTCTTGGATTTGAGCAGAGCTACTCAGTGGTTGACGGAGATAGTGCTTCAAGCACGGAGCTTTATGCAATACTATCCTCAATGTCGGACACTCCAATTAAGCAGTACCTGGCAGTGACGGGGTCAATCAACCAGAAGGGTGAAATCCAGCCTATAGGAGGAGTCAATGAAAAGATCGAGGGCTTCTACCAGGTGTGTAGACTAATAGGCTTAACAGGTAGGCAGGGAGTGGTTATCCCCAGATCTAACATCAAGAATCTGGTCCTGAGGGATGAAGTCATCCAGGCAGTGGAAAAGGGTGATTTTCATATTTACGCAATAGACAATGTTGAGGAAGGGGTTCAGATCCTTATGGGCAGGACAATGGAAGACCTGGACGGAGTAATCAACAAGAAGCTTGAAGGTATAAGCAATTAAGGGAAGAGAGATAATCTCATGAAATACTAAACAGGAGGAAAGAGATGACTTATAATTTTGATGAAATTGTGGACAGAAGCGGTACCTATTCTTCAAAGTGGGATGAGGGTGTGCAAAAGGAGTTGTTTGGAAGGTCCGGACTATTACCCTATTGGGTTGCGGATATGGAATTCAAGGCAGCTCCGGAGATACTGAAGGCATTGGAGGATAGGGTCCACCACGGAATCTTTGGATACACGGCAAGACCAGCTGAATACTACCAGGGAGTGATCAACTGGACAAGGAAAAGATTCGGTTGGGATGTAGAGAGGGAGTGGATTCTTTTCACACCGGGAATTGTACCAGGGGTCAACTATGTTATTCAGGCACTTACGGAAGAAGGTGACGGTGTAATAATAAATGAACCTGTATACTATCCATTTTCAAGAAGCATTGAGGAAAATGATAGGGAGGTTGTCAACTCACCCCTTGTGATGAAGGACAACCGATACCATATTGATTTTGAGGATTTGGAAGAAAAGGCTAGGGATCCCAGAAACAAGCTCTATGTACTTTGCAGTCCACACAATCCTGTATCCAGGGTATGGAGCAGGGAGGAGCTAAGAAAAGTGGGGGAGATATGCCTTGAAAATGATGTGTATGTATTGGCGGATGAGATTCACAATGATCTGATCCTTGGTGAAAACAGGCATACAATGTTTGCCTCTGTTGACAAAGGATTTGAGGATATTTCAATCACTGCAACGTCCACAACCAAGACCTTTAACCTGGCTGGCTTCTATGCCTCAAATATCATAATCCCAAACAAGGAAATCAGGGGCAGGGTTGAAAAGGTTCTATTGAAGAACAGCATTGGAAATCAGGGACCATTGAGCATAGAGGCTGTAATGGCTGCCTACAACCATGGAGAAGAATGGCTTGAAGACCTTCTTGTGTATCTGCAGGAGAATGTTAAGTTCACAAGAGAGTATCTGAAGGAGAGACTTCCTGATATTGATTTTACAGAAACTGAAGGGACCTATCTCATGTGGCTTGATTTCAGAGCATATGAAAAGGATGGAAGGACTCTGGAGAAGGTGCTTGTGGAAAAGGGAGAAGTTGCACTTGATGGGGGAACCTGGTTCGGTGACGGCGGAGATGGATTTATGAGGCTGAATGTTGCAGCTCCAAGGGATTTCCTCAAGGAGGGGCTTGATAGGATAGTTAAGGCCATTACGGAGGAGTACATTGCAGAGAACAATGAACAATAAGCTGCCATCCCGACTACCATTGGGGATTTCGTCTTAATGTTTCACTCGGAAAGTGTTATGAACCGCTCTCTGATTCAAGCTCAGAGATTTATCACACTTGTTTCGAAAATTGACTTGCAAACTCGCTTCGCTCAGACATGCAAGTCAAAGCGATTTTCTCACTTCGAGTGAAAAATCTAGCTGATCTTTCCATATGTTCGCTATTCATAAACACTTTCCTTATGTAGAAAGTTAAAAGACAAAAATAGGGTCCAAAACTCTTCGCCATGTTCAGAGTGACAATTATCTTGTCGTCCTGAGTAAAACGAAGGATCTTGGACCCTAGCTATTTGCTTATTTTGTTAACTCTAACCTCTTAGATATTAATTCTTGACTGAATAGTTTTTACTTTGTTCACCGTTCATTGTTAGCTGTATTTTCATATTTGGTCAGGTCCAGTTCCAACACTTCTGCAAGTGTCAGCGGGCTTCCCTTCTTGTTCAGCTTCAGAGCATTGAGGGTCATTTCTGCCATGGTCCTTCTCATCAGATAACCGTTTGGATTGACATTGATTCCTTTCATCAAGCCAAGCTTCTCTGCAATCTCAGGCACGGAATCGTAAAGACCGGATTCCTCCCTGTAGTCAAGAACCCTTAAAAGAAGAACCTGAAAGTCCCTTACCTTCACATTGCGCCCAAATCCAAAGCTACCATCATCCATCCCAATAATCAGATTCTTATCCACTGCCCATTGTATAAAGCCGTGATAGTAGGTATTATTCTCATCCAGATCGCTGAACTTGGCAGGAAGTAGATAGGTTGTGGCCTTGCTCTCCTCCTTGTACAATCTACTGATAAGGACAACCATGTCCTGTCTCATCAAATAACTGTCAAGCATAAGGTCTCCATTCTTGTCGCCTTTGAGAACCCCTAGCTCCTTCAATATTTCAGGTGGTGTATTAGCCTGTGCAAATGCTACTGAGCTGGAAAGAAGTGAGATCATAAGAATCGATACCAATAATAGTAAACTTAATTTTTTCATTTCTATCCCCTTTCCATATTTAATCCTATCTATATTATACATTGAATGGGAAGATGGCGATATTAAGTCTTTGTGACAAAGCATTGAATGTTTTGCGTTAATGATGTAAAATGTTAACGTTAGAATCCAATAGTGATATTACAGGAGGAAATTTTATGGTAACCAAGTATATTTTCGTAACAGGAGGAGTAGTATCGTCACTGGGAAAGGGAATAACTGCAGCAAGCCTTGGGCAGCTGTTGAAAAGCCGTGGATTGAAGGTGACAATCCAGAAATTTGATCCATATATAAATGTAGATCCGGGAACCCTAAGCCCATATCAGCATGGTGAGGTATTTGTCACTGAGGATGGAGCCGAAACCGACCTTGACCTGGGACATTATGAGAGGTTCATAGACGAGAATCTAACCAAGAACAACAGTGTTACCACCGGTTCAGTTTATTGGTCTGTAATATCAAAGGAAAGAAAGGGCGACTATGAAGGGAAGACTGTTCAGGTTATTCCCCATATAACAAACGAAATAAAGGAGAGAATCGTAAGGACATCAAGATTTCAACCCTTTGATGTTGTAATAACTGAGATTGGCGGTACGGTGGGAGATATAGAATCACTACCTTTCATGGAGGCCATCAGACAGATCAAATACGATGTGGGAAAGGAAAATGTGATGTATATTCACGTTACACTTGTTCCATACCTTTCAAAGGCTGGTGAACTTAAGACAAAGCCAACCCAGCACAGTGTAAAGGAATTGAGGAGCATAGGGATCCATCCAGATGCACTTATCTGCAGAACTGAAAAGCCACTTGGACGGGAATTGAAGGAAAAGATTGCACTCCTTTGCGACCTTGAAATTGAGGGAGTGATCCAGAACTTGGATTCAGATAGTATCTACAGGATTCCAAAGATGCTTGAGAAGGAGGGATTAGGAGACCTGGTTCAGAGAAAGCTTGAGCTTGATTGTGACCAGGTGGACCTATCCCAGTGGGACAGTCTTGTTGAAGGAATGGAGAAAATTCAAAGGTCAGTAAAAATTGCGCTGGTTGGAAAATATGTGGAGCTTAAGGACTCATACCTTTCCGTATGCGAAGCCCTGACCCATGGTGGATTGGCCAATGGCACCCATATCGACCTAAAATGGATTAATTCAGAGGATCTCAGTGAGGAGAATGCAGAGGAGCTGCTTGGAGATGCTCAGGGAATCCTTGTACCTGGAGGATTTGGACACAGGGGGATAGAGGGCAAGATTTCAGCAATCAGGTTTGCAAGGGAGAAGAGGATTCCATATCTTGGCCTGTGCCTTGGTATGCAGCTTGCCTGTGTGGAGCTGTCCAGAAACAAGGCAGGTCTTGATGGAGCCCACACTACGGAGCTTGACCCTGATACTCCACACCCTGTAATATATATCATGCCTGATCAGAAGAATGTCAAGAACCTGGGAGGGACATTAAGACTTGGGTCATACCCGTGTCTCCTGGGAGAAGGTACAAAAGCCAGGGAGATATACGGAACTCATACGATAGATGAAAGACACAGACACAGATATGAGTTCAATATGGACTATAGGGATGTTCTCGAAAAGGCTGGAATGAGATTTTCAGGTCTTTCACCTGATGGAAGCCTTGTGGAGGTTGTAGAGCTGGAGGATCATCCATTCTTTGTGGCCGTCCAGTATCATCCGGAGTTCAAGTCAAGACCTACGAGACCACATCCGCTTTTCAAAGCCTTTGTAGAAGCATCTTTGAAATAGAATAAGCTCCCCATGGGGAGCTTATGTCATTCCGTTCTTATTGCATCTATTGCAGATAGGTTCATTGCCCTTCTTGCTGGATAATATCCTGACACTATACCAATCAGGGCTGAAAACAAAAGTGCCGCAAAGACCAGCCAGATTGGAATTATTGAAATCTTGGTCTCTCCTCCTGTTCCGAACATATTGCCGAAAGCGCTTCCAAAATGGTTGATTCCAAAGGATAGAAGATAGCTTACACCTATGCCAATAATTCCTCCCAAGAGTCCGATAAGAGCCGATTCAAAAAGGAAAAGCTTCTTAATATCATTTATGGTTGCACCGATAACCTTCATTATGCCGATTTCTCTGGTCCTTTCATAAATGCTCATGACCATGGTATTAGTAATGCCGATGGCGGCGACCAGTAGTGAAATTGCACCGATTCCTCCAAGGACCAGCTGGATTATCCCGGCTGTTTCCTTCATGGATTCCAGCTGATCGTTCAGGCTGTAGGCCTCATAACCCATGGCCTTAATTGTATCCTGGACATCCTTAACATTCTTCATGTCATCCACCTTGACATCTATCCTCTGGTACTGAGAGTCGTTGGATTGACCGGGAGCCGGTCTTATGTTCTCAGCCTTCTCCTTTTCCTTCATGAGCTTTTGCACCTCGGTAAGGGGCATGTATACTCCGTAGCTGTGCTCCCAGTTGCCACCTGCAAGAATTCCCGCTGTCTTGATCTTGTATTCCTTGTAGTTTACCTTTTCAGAAGGAGGAATGTTTGGATCTTCCCAGCCATAGCTTGGGTTGAGGGTTAATGTCATCCTGTCCTTCATTAGGTCTACCTTGGGTTCTCGCCATACACGAGCCTTTGGGTCGTAGAAGTTATGGACCATGTCGCTACCGAAAAGAACAGTTAGCTCATCCCCTGCTGTAAGAAGCCTACCTTCCGCCACCTCAAATCCGAACTCCTCCATTACGCTTGGATCAATTCCTCTGATGGGAACACCTGAGATGTACCTCCCATTTATTATGGTTCCGTAGGTTTCCAGGGTCGGACTTACTGCGACCACGTGGGGCAGGGTCTTAAAGCTCACAACAGCAGCGTCGTCAAGCTTGACATCCTCCTTGCCTGCACCTCCGGGAATGGAGGGGTCAAACCAGCCCTGATGAACATTTATTGTTGTAAGGCTTCCCCACTGGGAGATTTGGTCCTCGAATGCCTGGGAAAGTCCAAAGCCAAGGCTAAGCATCACAATAATAGAGCTTGCTCCAATGATTACCCCCAGGACCGTCAAGAAGGTCCTTAGTTTTCTTCTCCACAGATTTTTGATTCCCATAAAAAAGATATCAATGTTATTCATCTATTTCCAGATCCTCATTGAATTTTTTTGCCTTTCTCTTGCGGTAGAACACAAAGCCTGCCACCGCTGCCAGGACTGCCAATCCAGGGATCAGGAACCTGTTGAGGGAGCCTCCCACACCTGGCTCCTCCATGGGAGGCTCCATTGGGGAATCAGGCATAGGCTCCATATCCATCACGTTCAGGCTAAAGGGCTTTCTTTCCTCTTTCATTTGACCTGTGGAGTCTTCAAATGTAAAGACAATCTCGCCCTGTAGCTGTCCCGGCTCGCTTGGTATTACATAGCCTTCAAAGTAATCGCTGCTGCCGCTGTTGAAATTACCCACATAATATTGTCCGTTTTCGGTCTGGAAGTTTCCCTCAAGCCTTACCATCATATTGTACAGTGGAACCTTTCCAGTATTGTAGAATTCAACTGAAATTGGAGTGGATTGTCCCACGTAGCTTTCTGGGAAGTAACCTACCTCCCCAGTGTCAAGCTTTGATTGCTGCACAACAGGAACTCCAATCAGCTCAACTGCAGTGTAGGGATTGGCCAGGCTGTCCTCGTATTCAAAGTTTGCAGTGAGGGTGTAGGTCTTCGCCTTGGCATCCGGTACGGTGTACATGCTTATGGTCTTTTCGATTTTCCCCTTTGGAGGGATGCTGTCGATATAGAAGGTGTTTGAGCTGTTTACCGGTGTAAAAACAGAGCCCGAATCCGTTTCCTCGTCTGCAGTCAGGTATATCTTGATGTTTCTTACGGTTTTTGTGCTATTGGTATTATAGAAGGACAGATTCATCTGGAACTGCTCCCCGGCACTGACCAATGTAGGGGAGAAGCTATACTTGTCTATGATCAGCTTTGGTGTTGACTGGTTGGCATTTTCATCCGGGGCGTTAAGAAAGACGCCTATTATATGGGTCAGGGTGTCCCTGGATGCAGGCTGTACCAGCTCATCGGTATAATTCACCGTTATTTCGATTGGATAATTTCTGGTATCTCCTGTTCTGGTTGTAATAAAAAGGAACTGGTATGACTTAACTTCTCCAGGTTTAATTTCGTCTGTTTTTGTTATCCCAAGTGACTTTGGAACAAGTCCGCTTTCATCCTGGCTGGTTGCTCTAATTTCAATATCACTCGCAGGGGACTGGCCTTGGTTCCTCACATCGAAGGTAACCTTGACCTCCCTGTTCTGACCAAGAGCACCTGTGGGATAGCTTAGGTTCTCAATTACAAGCTTGGATGCCCTCGCATCATTTTTAGCAGCCTGGAATGAGAAATATTCCTGGGATTCCACAATGTTGTTGTCCCCGTCCCTGTAGTTGAGTCGAACCATCATCTCGTGATTTCCAGATCGGATCGTATTGGATGCCTGCAGTTCGAAATAAACGTAGCCCTTTCTTCCGCCTGCAATGTCCGGAACCCTCTGGATGCTCAGGCCGTTGGCAAGAACCAGGGATTCTTCTGATAATTCAGGCAGGCTTACTGTAATGTTTCTTGCAGGTCCTTCACCTTGGTTGAGAAGCTCAAATCCTACAACCACAGGGTCTCCTGGGTTTACGGTTGTACTGGGCATTACATCGGTTCTTGTGAGGACCAGGTCAGGAGTTGAATCTTCCTGTATAACCCTGATGTTGATTGTCTTATCAAGTGTAAGTTCTTTACTCAGGTAGTAATCATAGTATACTACTTCCAAATTCATTGTATAGGTTCCATCGGGAGCATTTTTGTTAACAGCAACATCAAATCTCAAGGTCTCTCTGTCTCCTGGTTCGATATATTTTTCTTCTCTGTAGCTCTTTCCATCAACTAGAACAAGTCCCGTACTGTCGGAGGATAAGGTTGCAATTATGTTTTCAGCATCATAATCACCACTATTGTATAATTCAACATCCAGACGGAGACTATCGCCAGGATCTACTGTATATGTGTTTGGGCTGACCATTATCAATTTAGGCTCGATATAAGGTTGTCCTTCATTGGCCAAAGACTCAATTGGTAATATTGCAAATATCATAATGAATGCCAATAGGCTGCTTATTAACCGTTTCATCTATTCTGTTGCCTCCTTGTGGTTTTCTTGTATTTCAATTTTTTCTATGTTTCCATCCCTAAGATGCACAATCCTGTGAGCGTAGTCTGAGATTTCAGCATCATGTGTTACTATTACAAGGGTCTGGTTAAATTCCTTTGCCATCCCCGTGATCAGGTCCATAACCTCAAAGGTTGTCTTGGAATCCAGATTGCCTGTGGGCTCATCCGCAAAGACTATCCGTGGGTTGCTGACAAAGGCACGTGCGATGCTGACCCTTTGCTGCTGACCTCCACTCATCTCTGAGGGCTTGTGGTGAAGTCTGTCTCCTAGTCCAACGTTCTTGAGCATTTTGGCAGCAGCCTTCTCCCGTGAAGCCCTTGGTACACCCTTGAAGGTAAGGACGAGACTAACATTTTCCAGTGCTGTAAGGGTGGGAATAAGATTATAGGACTGGAACACAAAGCCCACGTTAAGCTGCCTGAATTTAGTGAGCTGTCTCTCGTTCATCTTTTCAAGATGATGTCCGTTGATTATGATTTCGCCTTTCGTTGGCTTTTCAAGCCCTGCCATCATATTGAGCAGGGTACTCTTCCCGGAGCCTGAGGTTCCAATAAGGCAGATAAACTCTCTCTTATCTATTGAAAGACTCACATCATCCAGGGCCTTTATCTTTTCATCACCCATACGATATATTTTTCTAACATGACTTAAACTAATAAATTCATCCAGGACAATACACCTCCTCTATTGACAACTAAAGTCTACCACAACAGAGATGAATAGTAGTTACAAAATGTTTAAAATGAGACAAAAAAAAGATTGCAGGTTTTTTCCTGCAATCCGGTCGGTCATCTATCTGTTCAGTTTTTTCTCCACCCTTGGGGCACGAATTCTGTGAGCCTGTGGCATGTCTGACCCAAGAAGTGGAAGGAGATAATATTTGAAAGCCTCCGTAACATGGTTTCCTGCTTCGTTTATATACTCGTCCGGCATGGATTTGGTGTACTTGGCAACGTCTGCAAGGGGTGACAGCTGGTAATCAACTGAATATATGCCGGTCCTGTGGATTGTTACTGAACCGTCAACATTGTTCCAAAGTGCATACTGTGCAGCCTTTTCTCCCACTTCCCTTGCCTCCTGCTGGTCCACATCCGAGACACATCCCACAAAGGATCTTTGGAGGTATCCAAAGGTATCGCTCCGCACTCTCTTTATGCCCAGTCTTTTCTTGATGGTATCAGCCAGAAGGTCTCCCAGTGCGCCGGTTCCGGAAAGCTGAATATTTCCGTGGCTGTCCCTTTCAACCTCTTCCTGGAGGGTTGCGATGATTGGAGTTCCCTCTTTATCAACAATCCCCTCAGAAACCGCTATGATACATCTGCCGTGCTTTTCATACACTTCTTTGACATCGGAAAGAAAATTATCTACTATAAATGGTCTTTCTGGAAGATAGATCAGGTGTGGTCCATCATCTGGATACTTCTGTGCCATGGATGCTGCGGCTGTTAGGAAGCCTGCATTTCTTCCCATTACGATTCCTACATAGACTCCACCAAATGAATTTACATCCAGATTTACGCCAATAAAGGCCTGTGTTACAAATTTTGCCGCGGAACCATAGCCTGGACAGTGGTCATTTACCAGAAGGTCGTTGTCAATTGTCTTTGGTATATGTATAGCCCTTAATTCATACCCTGATTCCATTGCCTTTTGGTTTACTATCCTCACAGTATCGGCGGAGTCGTTTCCTCCTATATAGAAGAAGAATCTGATGTTGTGTGCCTCCAAGACCTTGAAAATCTTATTGCAGTATTCGTCATCCGGCTTGTCTCTTGTGGACAGCAATGCTGATCCAGGTGTTCTTGCAATCCTTTCAAAATTGTTGGTGGTCTCCTGGGTCAAATCAAGAAACTCTTCATTGATTATTCCAGAAACTCCATGAAGTGCCCCATAGATCTTCTCGACCTGTGAGAACTTTCTCGCCTCAAGTACAACTCCAACAAGTGATTGGTTTATAACAGCGGTTGGTCCTCCGCCCTGTGCTACAAGTGCATTACCCTTTAATTTCATAGTCAGCCCCCCTTATTTTAAATCAAAAATAATTCCAGTCAAAAGTAAATCTTTAACATATTTATACCTCCATAATATCAGATTCAACCCTTTTCTTCAATAATACAGCTCCTTTGAATGAAAACGCTTTTTCGGTAGTTTACTTATCTGGATTGTGTTATAATTGAGACAAACAAAGAATAAGGGGGATTTTTCAATGGATAAGGTAATGATTAGAATGAGAATGAGCGCCCACGATGCACATTACGGTGGAAACCTGGTTGACGGGGCCAGAATGCTTGGCCTGTTCGGAGACGTTGCCACTGAACTGCTTATAAGACATGATGGAGACGAAGGTCTTTTTGTTGCATATGACATGGTTGAGTTTACTGCACCTGTCTATGCAGGAGATTACATAGAGGCGGTTGGTGAAATAACAAAGGTGGGTAACACTTCAAGAAAGATGAAGTTCGAAGCCAGGAAGGTTATCGTTCCAAGACCTGACATAAACGACTCAGCATGCGATTTCCTAGAGGAGCCTATAGTTGTTGCAAGAGCTGAGGGAACCTGTGTAGTGCCAAAGGACAAGAAGAGAAAATAAGACTAATTCACAATTCACAATGCACAATTAACAAAGAACAACTAACAGAGAACAATGAACAATAGTTAAGATCTAAGAAGTTAGAGGTAAGAAGTTGAAAGTGGAAGGAAAAGAAGAGATCCCTCCATTTCAGTCGGGATGACAGATAGAATGTCATCTTGAGCTTGTGGAGAGATCTAAGACCTTAAGGCTTGAGCAGGATGATTGAGAATTTAAAGCTGTTTTTATCTTTTAATTATGAACTGCGAAGTGCCCGGCGATAGAATTACTTAAAAGCTGTGCTTTTATTGGAATTCATCGAGAGGGTATGAATTGTGAATTGTGAATTTAAATCGGTTTTTATATTTTAATTGTGAATTGAGAACTGTGAATTGTGATTTGTGAATTGAAAAAACGGGGGGATTAAAGAATGGATAAGCTTATTATAACCGCTGCAATCTGTGGCGCGGAAGTAACCAAGGAACACAACCCAAATGTACCATATACAGTAGAGGAAATAGGTAGGGAGGCGGAGTCGGCATACAAGGCTGGTGCCAGCATCATCCACCTTCACGTGAGGGAGGACGATGGAACCCCTACTCAGGATAAGGAAAGGTTCAAGGCTTGCATGGACGAGGTAAGAAGAAGATGCCCAGATGTCATCATCCAGCCTTCAACAGGCGGAGCAGTGGGAATGACCGATGAGGAAAGACTTCAACCTACGGAGCTTTTTCCGGAGATGGCAACCCTTGACTGCGGAACCCTTAATTTCGGCGGGGACGAGATATTCGTAAACACAGAGAACACCATAAAGAACTTCGGAAAGATAATGATTGAAAGGGATATCAAGCCTGAGATAGAGGTTTTCGACAAGGGTATGATCGATTATGCGATCAAGTTCCAGAAGCAGGGCTTTATTAAGACCCCGATGCACTTTGATTTTGTACTTGGGGTTCAGATGGCAGCCACAGCAAGGGACCTTGCCTTTATGGTTGACAGCATTCCACAAGGGTCAACATGGACTGCTGCGGGAATAGGAAGAAACCAGTTCCCAATAGCTGCCATGGCGATTGCAATGGGAGGCAATGTAAGGGTTGGATTTGAGGATAACACCTACATTTCAAAGGGAGTTCTTGCCAAGTCCAACGGCGAAATGGTGGACAAGGTGGTCAGGATTGCAAATGAGCTGGGCAGGGAAATTGCTACACCTGCAGAGGCAAGGGAGATTCTGGGACTGAAGCCTTTAAAGTAATCTGAATATAAATGAGAGATAGATATCCCAAGGGGTATCTATTTTTCAAATCATGAGAAAGGAAGTGTATCATGAGACTGGATTCCCTCAGGTTAAACAACAACTCCCAAAGAAATTTGGTTTCCAGTAGAAACGGCATGGTTGCAACCACAAACCCATATGCATCCCAGGCAGGCATCCAGGTGATGAAGTCAGGCGGAAATGCCTTTGATGCCGCAGTGGCAGCGGCGGCAGCCCTTGTGGTGTTGGAGCCCACAGGTTGTGGACTTGGGTCGGATGCATTTGCAATACTATATTCCAAGGGTCAGCTGTTTGGTCTTAATGGAAGTGGATGCTCCCCTAAAGATCTTACCCTGGACCATTTACATAAGTTAGGTCTTGAGGAAATGCCCAGATATGGTCCGTTACCTGTTATGGTGCCAGGGGTGGTTGCTTCCTGGAAGGCCATTTTGGAAGGCTTTGGAAGACTTTCGCTAAGGGAGGTTCTCCAACCGGCTGTTGAACTTGCAGAAGAGGGTCATCCTGTTCAGCCAGTAATAGCAGGTAGCTGGGAAAAGGCTTTTCAAATCCAGAAGAAGATTGGTTCCGAGGAATGTTTTCGTCACTGGTTCAATTGCTTCACTTTGGATGGAAGAGCACCAGGACCAGGGGAGCTTTGGAAGAACAAGGACCTTGCCAAAACCTTAAGGAAAATCGGGGACACTTCCGGGGAGGACTTTTACCGCGGAGACCTGGCAGAAAAGATAGTATCCTTTCTAAGGGATGCTGGTGGTGTGATTACCATGGAGGACATGATGGATTTCAGACCACAATGGATGGAGCCGTTAAGTGTTGGTTACAAGGGCTATGACATATGGGAGCTGCCTCCTAACGGACAAGGGATAACCGCCCTTCTGGCTTTCTCAATACTTGATAGCCTGACTGAGGGTTCCCATGACGCCGATCAAATCATCCACAATTCAATAGAGGCCATGAAGCTGGGATTTGAAGACGGTATGCCCCTGGTGGGAGATCCTGGGTTTTGCAAGGATACCTGGAGTGTGCTTTTAAGTGGAGCTTACGGAAGGAAAAGGGCAGTCCAAATTGACGAATCAGCTCGGATGCCCCTATGTGACCTGCCCTCCAAAGGAGGCACCGTGTATCTGGCTGCAGCGGATGGACAGGGGAACATGATCTCCTTAATCCAGAGCAACTACAGGGGCTTTGGATCTGGACTGGTGGTTCCTGGAACAGGGATATCCCTCAACAACAGAGGCTTTGATTTCAGTATGGACAGGAAGAGCGCAAATTTTCTAGAAGGAAGAAAGAGGCCATACAACACAATTATCCCAGGCTTCATAACAAGGGGAGGGGAGGCCCTTGGGCCCTTTGGACTAATGGGGGGCTATATGCAGCCCCAGGGTCATGTCCAGCTATTGGTGAATATCCTTGAAAGGGGAATGAATCCTCAAGATGCATTGGATGAACCAAGGTGGCAATGGACAGGCGGAAGGGATATTTCCGTGGAGATGGATTTCCCCAAGGATATAAGGGAAGCCCTTGAAAAAAGAGGTCACAAGGTAACTGAAATCAAGGACAGCTCATTCTTTGGGAGAGGACAGATGATCATAAGAGACGAGGGTGGAGAATTGCTTGGAGCCACGGAGAAAAGGGCGGACAGCTTGATCTCAATCTGGTAACCATATTGTAACTTCAATTTGTCACCTATGTGTGATATAATGTTTAATGAACAATCTTCGATTAATCATTTCTCGAATCACTTACACAATAATATTCCCGAAATAATTACAAGAACATACTGATTAACTAAACCTTGTCCGGCAAGGTTTTGTATGCAGTTTAATTGTATATACATAGGCACGGATCAATGATTAGGAAGCGAGGTGTAACTTTGGATAAGGACATACTTGAAGTAAAGAAACTATCTGAACTGAAGGAAATTGCAAAGGCATATGACATACCAGGATACTACAGGATGAAAAAGAACGAGCTGATCCAGGCAATAACAAGCCAAGAACCTGATGGGCCAAAGGATATTGAGCAGGAGCTTGTCGCCGACGATGTTGAGATCACAGACGACATTTCTGACAATGCTTCAGAGGAAATGGAAAACCTGGATGAAAAGGACATAGCTGAGGGTATCCTTGAGATGCATCAGGATGGCTACGGGTTCCTGAGAAGAGATAACTATCTGTCAGGGGATGATGATATATACATATCACCCTCCCAGATAAGAAGGTTCAGACTCCAGACAGGGGACAAGATAACCGGCATCACAAGGCCACCAAAATCCAATGAGAAATTCAATGCGCTCCTTTACATAAAGGCAGTCAATGATATGCCGCCTGCAACGGCAATAAAAAGACCGGACTTTGACAGCCTGACACCGATCTACCCCATAGAAAGACTAAGGCTTGAAACAGATGGAAGGGAATATGCCACAAGGATGATAGACCTTGTAGCCCCCATAGGCAAGGGTCAGAGGGGTATGATAGTTGCACCACCGAAGGCAGGAAAGACAACACTTCTAAAGATGATTGCCAATGGTATAGCTAAAAACCATCCAGAGGTTGAGATCATTATACTTCTCATAGATGAGAGGCCTGAAGAGGTTACCGATATGAAGAGGTCCGTTAAGGGTGATGTTGTTTATTCAACCTTCGATGAGCTTCCAAAAAACCACACAAAGGTGGCTGAAATTGTTCTTGAAAGGGCCAAGAGGCTGGTTGAGCACGGCAAGGACGTTGTGATTCTTCTTGACAGCATCACAAGACTTGCAAGGGCCTACAATCTTTCTATACCTGCTACGGGAAGGACCCTGTCAGGAGGACTTGACCCGGGAGCCCTCCACAAGCCCAAGAGGTTCTTTGGTGCAGCAAGAAAGATGGAGGAGGGTGGCAGCCTGACAATACTTGCCACAGCCCTTGTGGAAACCGGAAGCAGGATGGATGATGTTATATTCGAGGAGTTCAAGGGTACAGGTAATATGGAGGTACATCTTGACAGAAAGCTTTCCGAGAAGAGAATCTTCCCTGCAATTGACATCTACAAGTCGGGAACCAGAAGAGAAGACCTGATCATGAGCCAGAATGAGCTTGAGACTGTGTGGGCTTTGAGAAAGGCACTTGGAAACAGCAGCACCCAGGATGTTACTGAGGCCTTTATTGCAAATCTTGTGCAAACCAAAAACAACAAGGAATTCATTGACCAGATGAGAAACAAGATTTGGATTTAGTCAAAAAAATTGCACTGAAATAATCTTTGAAGTTGAAATTTATAAAATCATATGCTATAATTTAGTGGTTATATCGTAGAGTGGCTAAAATTATAGATACTCGAAATCGAAGTGAGGTGAAATGAGATGAAAAAAGATATCCATCCAGAATATAAAGAGGTGACAGTTACCTGTGCATGTGGAAACACATTCAAGACTGGCTCAACAAAGGATGAGCTAAGGGTAGAAATCTGTTCAGAGTGCCATCCATTCTTTACTGGTAAGCAAAAGTTTATGGAGCGTGGTGGACGTGTAGAGAAATTCAAGAAGAAATATCAAATCGAGGATTAATTTCTTTACAACTGGGTTAGTTGCATGTGCACCTAACCTTTATTTTTTTGAGGAAGTGAACCTATGAATAAAATTAAAAATGCCCCAATTAAAGCCAAGCACAAGACCTCAATAGGTGGCCAGGCCATAATTGAAGGGGTAATGATGAGAGGGCCGGAAAAGATTGCAATTGCAGTTAGAAAGCCTGACAAGGAAATTGAACTGAAGGTTAACCCCATCAAATCCGTTGCCAAGAAATACAAGGTATTTGGGCTTCCCTTCATAAGGGGAATGGTGGGTCTTGTTGAAGCCCTTAAGATCGGTACGGGAGCACTGCTCTATTCTGCGGAATTCTTTGAGGAGGAGCAGACCCTGGACAAGGACGGAAACCCCAAGAAGACACTCACCCAGAAGCTCTTCAAGGGCAAGGCCCAGGATGTGGAGATGGCCTTGGCAGTGATACTTTCCGTTGCCATGACTGTTGGGATATTTATGGTTTTGCCAAATATAATCACCAACTTCTTGAAGGGGAATATCCAGAACACGGTCACCCTGAACCTTATTGAAGGATTGATCAGGATGTCCATTTTCCTTCTTTATGTGGTCTGGGTATCAAAGCTTGAGGATGTAAAAAGGGTTTTCCAGTATCACGGGGCGGAGCATAAAAGCATCCACTGCTATGAAAACGAAATGGAGCTTACAGTGGAAAACGTAAGGAAATTTCCAATCCTTCATGCAAGATGCGGAACCAGCTTCCTTTTTATGGTCATGGCGGTGAGCATTGTGGTCCTATCCTTTTTTGGATGGCCCAACCCTGTAATGAGAATTCTTACCAGGATTTTTATGTTTCCTGTTATTGCCGGAATATCCTATGAGATAAACAGGTATATCGGAAGAAGTGATTCAAGGCTGTGCTATGCCTTAAGCTATCCAGGACTTATGATTCAGAAGTATGCGACAGTCAAGGAGCCGGACGACTCTCAGATTGAGGTGGCGATCCAGTCCCTGTTGGCCGTTATACCGGAGGACAAGGAGGCAGACAGGTGGTAGTAGACCAGCTTTTAGCGGAAGGTATCAAGAGCCTTCAAAATAGACAGTATACAAATCCACAGCTTGAGGTGAGACTTATTCTATCCAGATTGATGGGTGTGGATAAGTCTTATCTGTATGCCTATGGAGATAAAGAGCTGCCAGAGGACCTGGTCCGGAGGTTCAGAGACTTGATCCTAAAGAGAACTGAAGGGTATCCTCTTCAGTACCTGCTTGGAACCCAGGAGTTTATGGGTATGGATCTGGAGGTTTCTGAAGGTGTCCTTATTCCAAGAGGTGATACTGAGATTCTTGTGGAGTATCTTCTGGACCATATAGATGAAAGCATTGGAGATAGGGAGTTTACGGTTCTGGATATTGGAATCGGAAGTGGAGCCATATCACTTGCCATTGCAAAATTCTGCCCAAATTCAAAGGTGTACGGAGTGGACCTATACGACGAGCCCCTGCAGGTTGCCAACAGAAACAAGGAGAACCTTGGGCTCCACAATGTGGAGTACTACAGGGGAGACCTTTTCTCGCCCTTTGAAGGTGATGAGTGGAGTGGGTACTTTGACATAATAGTTTCCAACCCGCCATACATACCTGAAGGGGAGAGGGGTGGGCTTCAGGTTGAGGTTGGCAGGTACGAGCCTGAAACTTCCCTGTTTGCAGGAGAGGACGGACTGGACTTCTACAGAAGGATTACAGCCCAGGCAAAGAGGTATATAAAGGATAATGGGCTTTTGGCCTATGAAATAGGCCATGATCAGGGAAAGGATGTTGCTGACCTTTTAAGGAGAGAAGGCTTCAATGAGGTTCAGGTAATAGACGATTTTGAAAACAGAAACAGGGTTGTTACGGGAAGAGCTTAAAGGGTGTGTTAGATTTTGATGGTTTTACTGCAATTGTTCATATCATTTATTAAAATAGGTGCATTTAGCTTTGGTGGCGGCTACGCCATGCTCCCCCTTATCGAGGAGGAGGTTGTTGAGGTTCACGGCTGGATAACCACGGCAGAATATGTTGATATACTGGCCATAGCTGAGATGACTCCCGGACCCATAGCCATCAATTCAGCCACTTTTCTTGGCTACAAGGTAGCTGGAGTCCTAGGCTCGGCAATAGCTACAGTTGGGGTTGTGCTCCCATCATTCATAATAATGAGCCTGATATTCGTGTTTGTACTTAGATTTAAGAAATCCCCCTATGTCAACTGGATATTCAAGGGCATAAGACCAGTTGTACTTGGTTTGATTGCAGCTGCGGCTGTTAGCGTCGGGCACAATACATTTGTGGATATTAAATCAGTACTTATTGCCATACTGCTGTTTGTCCTGGTGACATTTAGGGATCTGAATCCCATATTCGGGATTGTTCTTGCAGGAGCTTTGGGAGTATTATTCTT
>NZ_JBJXRK010000050.1:0-6242 GCF_046224405.1 Gudongella ferriphila
TGTAACATATATTGATTTTAATATACCATTATTTGTGTTATATTTCAACTTATATTGTTATATTAGTTTTTTTGTATCAGCTCGACTAGATACAGTTTTTGATATTTTGAACAAAAAATACCAAAAGTCACAAAATTGGCATTTTGTGACTTTGGCAAACTTTTGTTTGGTTTTAATAATTAAACATTTTATATTATCTACATTTATACGTATATCTACCTATCTGAGTAATACTTTTGATTTGGACTTGTTGGTTTATCAGGCATTGTGAGATTCAAAAGATTCCCTTTAATTAGTGGTTTCAATATACTGTTAGCAAAATATTTCCTATCTTTCAATCCCAAAAACTCCTGAATTTCTTTTCTACTTCTTGGCTCTTTGCAGAATTCCAGGATTAACTCCGTTCGCTTATCCTCCGAATCAGTTTCAGCTTGAGGTGTAGCTTGAGGGCTTGCTTGAGGGCTTGCTTGAGGGGTCAATGGTATAACTGTCTTAAACACATCTCCCTCATTGAATTCAGGTTCTGCTCCAGAGTAGATCTTATTATACTTGTATATATTTCTAACCCCTGAGCCAAGCTCATCTACCCAACCAATTTCTTTGAAGAATTTTGCTATTGTTGGGTTCTTAGGATAAGGAGAATAATTATTTGGGTCAATGATTCCGTTTCCATGTGGTTTATTGCTGTTCTCAATATAAACCCTATTCGTCTCAATAATTAGTTTTGCAGGAAAAGGATTCGAGAATTCTCTATGAATCAGTAAATTTGAGATTGCTTCCCTGAAAATCTTATCTCTCAAGCTAACTCTTTGATCACCCTCAAGATAAAACTTATCATTGAGGTGTTTTGAAATGAATTGCATTAGTCTTTCATAACTTCTTAGAAGATTAACTCTAATATCATCCCTATCATCATACCGATCAAGATTCTCTCTTCTCAATATTGCGTCTGTCCTATAGTGCGGAAGCGCTGTTTGTATCATCAGTTCGCTGCCAAAAATCAGGATGCCTGCGAGAGTAATACCTTGCTTACCTGTACTCTGGTCCTTCAAATACATCCCAGCGCTTTTCAACAGATCAATATTATCCATCGATACCCAAGGATGACCAGGTCTTAAGTTTCCAACAGTTTTCCTAACTCTTGTAAATAAATCACCTTCTAGCTCATCCATGTCAGCGTAAGGAAAAATTCTATTTTCAGTATAAGTACTTTGTTTTCTAGTATACAGTTTGGAGACCAATGTGGTATTGTCAGTAATATTAAAATCTCCATCCTCATTCCTGTCAAATATTTTACCCTTATATCTATGAACTTGTGAACTTTCAGGAATGTTTATGTGTAAAACTGTCTTCCCATCAATTTCATAATCTTCTACATTCAAATAAAAGGTTGGATTCAATATCAGTGGGTTGTTAATGGAAGAAACAAAATTCTTCTTGAGTAATTCTACTGAGTCCTTTTCTACACCTACAATTTCACCATTATCTTTGACACCCAGTAGTAAGTGACCACCATGGCGATTCAAAAAAGCACATACGGATTCATATACATCTTTGTTTAGTTTATTCTTACTTTCCTTAAATTCAATTGTTATACATTCACCTTTATTAATGAGGCTTTCCAAATTCTCAATCTTAACTGTTTGCATGTTCTTCTCTCCTAATATTTTAGAAATTTACCCGGACTACTTGTAAACTGCAATTAATGTTTATAGAATTTCACTAATAAAACTATTTCTTGACGGAACTAAGATCTTTCTTCAGAAATATCCCTAATCCTCTTATCATGAGTCTTCCCCAAAGTCACCAAAGCCAGTGCTGCGCCTATAAAAGCCAATAGCATATCCTTTTGAGTATCCAGATAATCCCCTTGAAGAGAAAGTACATATCTTGCAGGCAGATTAGAAATTACAACTGCAAAGAACTCCAAAAGCTCCCAAGCTGCGCTTATGGCCAGTACAAATGCAAAAATAGTAACTTGAACACTCTCGCCACTTATAGAAGTGGGAGATTCCTGATTCATAGTCTTGTGCCTCCTTAGGTAGCAAGGTCTTATTTAAGACTCCACAGGCTTAAAATCGGGTGGTTCCAGCACCCTAACATATAGTGGCAAAAGGCTTATGAAGCTATCCTTAAGCCTTCGGCTTTAATGTTTTTAGCTGCATTTTCATCTCTATGATGAAATGCACCACAATGAGGACATTCCCATGTCCTTACATGTAGCTTCTTTGTATTTTGGTTAATATAGCCACAATTTGAACATAGCTGACTACTTGGGAAAAAGCTATCTACTTGGACATAGTTTCTTCCGTACCAAGAAGACTTGTATTCAAGCATATTAAGAAAGATGCCCCAAGATGCATCAGCTATAGATTTGTATAATCGTCTGTTTTTAATCATGTTCTTAGGTTTTAATCCTTCTACAACGATAGTTTGGTTTTCGGCTACTATTGTAGTGGATAGTTTATGCAGGAAATCCTTTCTGGTATTTGCAATTTTCTCGTGAAGAAGCGCTACTTGAAGCCTAACTTTTTCATAATTTTGAGAGCCTTTCTTTTCTTGGAAAGTCTCCTTTGAGCTTTGGCTAATTGCCGTTCATATTTTCTAAAGTGTTTAGGATTAGGTACTACTAAGCCTTCCGAAGTTACTAAGTAGTCTTTTAAGCCTAAGTCGATGCCAATTTCGCCAGAAGATGAGGGCATGGTCTCAATCTCAGTATCAACACAAATCGATATGTAGAATTTATTTGTGTTGGTCCTTGAGATGGTAACATTAAGAATTCTGCCTTCAACTTCTCTGGATTTAGCAAATTTCACTAGGCCTAGCTTTGGCAGTTTTATGTAATTATCTGTAATTTGGATATTGTTATTTACCATTTGACAACGAAAGCTCTGCTTAGGGTTTCGCTTGCTTTTAAATTTAGGAAAACCTCCTAACTTTTTAAAAAAGTGAGCAAAGGATTTGTCTAGATCCTTTAGTGTTTGTTGTAGAGATGTAGATTCCACTTCTTTCAAAAATGGATATGCTTTTTTAAGCAAGGGAAGAGCCTTTGCATATTGACTGTAGTTTAAGTATCCATCACTTTTAGCTAATGCTAAAAAATGATTGTAGATGAATCTGCTACATCCAATATTTTTGTTAATTGAATCAGCCTGTTCAGTTGTTGGGTATATTCTATATTTATATGCTCTGTTCATCATACTCAACTCCTTGATATGAGTATATCACAGTTAGCTTAGTCGAACAAGTGTTTTGTAGGGAGACCTGGTAATTCGTCTCCTACCTACAGAGGAAGGAGTATTCTTACCAAGAGATTTTGATAAAAGAATTTGCTCTTCTTGAAATATCCCTTCCTAAGCAGAAACTCCCTTGCAACTATAGCAGGCACAAACCCTTGGGCCAGATACCCCAAACGATCATAGTAATTTCTAGAAAAATCAAATGTCTCTTTCAGTTCCTCGAATAATGGATTGTGAGTATAAGTATATTTTGCACCGATTAGAAGTATCACAATATGAATGAAAACAAGTACATAAGCAAAATAGGTGAATCTAAATTTCTTGTGGGTTGCAATCAAAGTTCCTGCATAAATTATCGCTGGAATTGTAAGCATGGTCCATGCAAAATAATCCTGGGCATTTATGGCCGACCAAATCAATACAATGATGAGCGCCAATACTAAGCGTTGTTCCCTATAATAATCTTCGCTTCTATCCTTTGAGTTCATCTTATTGCTCCTCGCTCATACTTTCATAAACTTTGTTTGTGTTAAATTAAAACTGTACCACCAGTGGCGCGGATTTCCATTGACAAATACATGAACCATGATTTTCACATTATCACCCACTCAAACCTAGTCAAATTATTGTAAATTTGAATTGGAAATAATTTATGAGATTGAAAATCATCTTAGGTGATGCTTAGGTGAAGCTTAGGTGATGACCTCTGGTAATAACTTAAGCAATCATCTAAGCCAATCTCAATGTTAGTTGCTTTTCATTTATCTATTTAATCAATTTATACTCCTGCTTTTGAGATCGGTACAAGTGGCCCACCCACACGGAAACAGGTCCACATTCTACACCCCAAGCTAATTGGACTCATCTTTACCCAGACAGCACTTCTTGTATTTCTTCCCACTGCCACAGGGACATGGATCATTCCTGCCTATCTTCTTCCTGGTCTTCATATCAATTACATTGGTTGCACTAAAATCAAATGGTACCTCGGGCAGTGGTCTAATGTTTGGCTTCTCAAACTTCTCGAATATCTCCATTGGGGTATGACCATTGTTCTCCCAAATCCTGGTATTGTTTGAAAGCTCCATTACAAGCTTCATTACCTCATTAAGCTGCTCAATGCTCTTGAAGTCGACCTTGAAGTGGTCGAAGTTGTCCATGACATACTTCATAGAACTTCCAATCTGGCAAGATCCTTGAATCTCTTCAACCAGCTCCTGAGCTCTATCTCGATCTTTGATGAGATTATCACTTACATAGTCCAGAAGATCATCAAACTCTTCTGTTACCTCATAGTAAAAGTCATCAGTATATTTTAGGAGCTCTTCCTTTTCTGGTATGTAGTATGGCTTACCAGCCTTCTTACTCATCAAAGAATCGAATTCATCAAACTCCACCACAGCATCATGGACAAAATGACCCCTATATGAATAGACAAATGCCTCAGCTAGATTCTCAGGAAAGTTGTCAAGAATGTCGTTGACCTCTTCAATACTTATCTGCTCATCGTTCTGGCTATTATAGATATCTTTAAGAATCTCTGCTGGAACAATACCATATAGGTTGGTCAGGGCTACGATATAACTCTCAAATAAATTCATCTTCGATTACTCCCCCTTGGTTTAGAAATAACTGTTGCTATTGTTGGATATCTAGCTCTACCAAGCACATCCAATCCTCTCCTTCTAGGAACTCGTGCTCCTCTACTACATTTTACCAAAATGGCCGGGTAAAGAATCAACTATTCTTAATAAAAAAGAAAAACCCTCGAGGAATTTATCAGATATATTTCATCTGTCACAATTGAGCCATAATTTTTGTATATAAACTATATATGGCAATAAGAGCCTGTTCAAACAACAAAATATCCCAAGGATGAATAAATTGAAAAAGTTTATATCATTATCAGCACTAAGTTTATTAATTTTGCTATCATCAAGCACAACATTTGCAGCAAACAATGTCTCCAGAATGGCAACAACAAAGGGCGGACTTCTAATAGCGCAGTGTGCCCAGGAAATGAATCTGGGAATATCTGAATGCCTGCAAATGACCGAGTGCATACACTAATACAAACCCTTAGATCTAAACAGCTCCTCACCATGTGTGAGGGGCTGTTTAGTTTACTCTCTCCATTTCTTCTTGTGTAAATCCATTGTTTGCTTCAATCATAATGTTGAATGTTTCTCCTTGTTCATCTAACTACCCAAATAGATAATCATCCAAATCTTGCAAAGCCTCTTTAAGCTCAGGATTTTTCTCACTACTGATCATTTTCTCTAAAAAAATCGCATCGCAGTCATCTGCTTCTTCTTCCATGGTATATGACAGTTCCAATAATTCTCTTAACTGCTCACTTTTCTTGGATTTATGGTTCATACAGTATTCTTCAATTACTATCCTCGAGTATTCTTCCATTTCATAATCCCTCCGATTGTTTCAAGCCATATAAGGCTTGCGAGCGGTGACTCACCAATAATAATCTATTTATTTATCCTTTCCTTCTCCACCTCAATAACCTTTTCAAGATAATTCAAGAAATCTTCCCTTAGATCTTCCCTGTTCAGGGCAAACTCAACTGTGGCTTCAAGAAATCCAAGCTTGTTCCCAACATCATATCTCTTACCCTCAAACACATAGGCATACATTGCCTCTCTCTGGGAAAGTATCTTTAAGGCATCAGTAAGCTGTATCTCACCCTTCTTACCAGGCTCTGTCTCTTCAATAGCCTCCATGATGGCAGGGTTGATGATATACCTTCCAAGAATGGCAATATTTGAAGGTGCATCCTCAACACTTGGCTTTTCAACTGAGTATTCCGGACTACTTTGAGCCATCAGTCCGATCAAACTGAGCCACTATTCCGTTTTAATCAGAGCCACTGTTCCGGACCGTGAGCCACTACTATAACTATTTTCTCGATATAATGTACTTATGCATCTATTAGATGTAAATACATTATCAAGGAGGTCAATAATGACCAATTATCGAGAGATTCTAAGA
>NZ_JBJXRK010000051.1:0-5903 GCF_046224405.1 Gudongella ferriphila
ACTGAAGAGTTGGTGGGAGATGTCACAGGACTGATACCTAAACCGATTGCTACTGGGGATTATTTTAGACCAATAGGAGCGGTGACTGGAAGCAGCCAATATTCAAGTTATGCACCATCAAGAGCCTTTGATGGCAACGTGACCGGGTCATATTGGTACACCCGCACAACAGGTGATCAGTGGGTGCAGGTTCAATTATCAGAACCTATCTTTGTATCAGGATTTAGATGGTATATCGGGTCTAGCTATAGACCAAATGGTTTTATTCTTCAAGGTTCAAACAATGGTACTGACTGGGACAATATTCAATCAGAAAACAGCCCTAATGCAACAGGTTGGCACGAGTTTAGTTTTGGAATCCCTGAAGCAGCTTACCAATATTACAGGTGGACTGTGACAAGCAGGCATTCAAGCTATTTATATATTTATGAGATTGAGCTTAGAGGAACAAAAGGGCAAGAAGGAGCTTTTAAGGTCACTGGGCAGGAATATAAGTATATAAATGGCCCATTGCTGGACAAGGAGTATCAAATAGTCAGTGTAGAGAATCACCCTACAGTTGACAAAGCACTACTGTTGACGATGCACCCTTTGAGCAGATTCCCAACGGTTGAAGGCAGTCTGACAGTTGAGTATGATGCTTCTGTTGGTACTCTTGCAGGTAGAGGCGGTCCGGTAGAAAATTTTATCGAAACATTCACACCTACTGATTTAGTCCCGGAACCTAATCCAGGCATAGAGGAAACTATATCAGTAGCACCGGTTGAATTATTAGCTGAACTTGTGGAAATAACTTATTCAAAAGGATTTGCAGAAGAAACATTATCGGCTGCGCCTGCTGAATTGACAGTCGATTTAGTATATGTTGGGGTTATTAACCCCTAAAAGGAGATGATAATATGAAGGTGAATTTAGGGGTCAGATTTCACAACAGATTTGACTTTGTAATAACAGATGTCAGCACCGGTGAGGTCAGCAGGGCATATGCCGCTTTAAAACCACAAGCTGAAAATATTGTTCTCAACAGGATGTATGAAAGACTACTTGGAGGCAATCCTTTCTTTTCAAATATCGTGTTTGGGACAGGAGATGGAACGCTAGACCCATCCAGAACAACACTTTTCAATAGGCTTGGATATGTCTCAGCACAGCTTGAATCCTTGGTCAGGAGTTACCCAACTAGCATATGGACACAGGTTGGAAGGTTGGAATCTCATGAATACAACGATAATGACCTAACAGAAGTAGGTATTTCTGAAACTACGACAAATATTAACACACACGCAAAGATAACAGACTCTGAGGGAAACCCCTTAACTGTTCCAAAAAGGTCAAACATTATCATAGACATTTACGCAACAGTATATGCAGAAGTGTATTCAGTAGATTCAGGGTGCTTTTTCTACGGGGACGGTTTGAGGAACTACTTAACGGGTGCTAGTGCTCCGAATAATGTAATAGCTCTAAACGATCTTCTTTCCCAAGAATCTGAAAGAATCAGTACTCTTACTGCTTCCAAGTCAACAAATCTAAGCGAAAAGAGTATGACTCTATCTGGAAATTTTTCTGTATATGACTTCAACCGAGATGTAAAGGCCATAGATTGGGTTGGAGGTGGATTGCGGTGGAAATTACCGCGGCCAGGAGTATATACGGGAACAAATAAAACAAATGTTGAAATTGGAACAGGAGATGGAATAAATAAAACATTCGAGTTGCCCAACCAGGAAGTCACAAGCCTCACAATAAGGGTAGATGGAGTAGTGACATCAGCATTTGAACACACATTTGACGATAAGGTTGTATTCGATACAGCACCAGCAGATGGATTATTAATCACTGCAGATTATACAACCAAGTATATGCCAAAAGATGAATTTCACGAATTGCCTATCACGATGAAAATAACATTCGGCGCCAGTCAACCATCGCCAGTAGTACCAGATCCAACTATGCCAAACGACTTGCCAGGCCCTCAAACATTGAGTGGGGGGGATGAATCAGGCGGTTATTTTGGAGAGGTATCAGCCCTCGACTTAATTAGCGGTGAAGACTTATGCAATGCGATTGGATTAACCGCAGGAACTCTGCAAGAGAGTGATGCAGGGTGGCTTAAGTATTACAACAATGATGAAATTATATATATTGCGAAAAGAACATTCAG
Organism: Gudongella ferriphila; assembly: GCF_046224405.1. NCBI lineage: Bacteria > Bacillati > Bacillota > Tissierellia > Tissierellales > Tissierellaceae > Gudongella > Gudongella ferriphila. Next base: position 2,165 of record NZ_JBJXRK010000051.1, read on the forward strand.
ACACACTATATCTTGGAATGATATCAACACTGTTGGTGCAATATTTGGAGACAAAAAGATTGCTGTAGGCAATCATGTTTTTGCTGTGAGAGCATTAAGCACAGCAGAGTGGAACAAACTAATATACCCAGTGCATGTAAATTATGGAACGTGGGCAAGTTTTACAGACGCTGATTTAAGAGTACATTACACATATGGAAATGGTTCTAGAACATGGACATCTACTCCTTCCGGCTCGAACCGCCACTACCGTGGTTTCAATTCCGTGGAGCTCTCGAACAGCGACGATCCGTCGTCTGCGGACTCTCGCAACGGGTTCCGCCCAGTCTTGGTATACCTCTATACTCTACCCTCTTAGGGCATGAGCGCAGGCGAATGCAATGACAAGGAGGACATATGAGTTATAACGACGACTTAATAATATATAAAAAGATAGAGACTCTTTTAGATACGATATACCCAAGGATAGTCAAATTTCCAAACTATGAAAAATTCAGATTGGCTGAGTATATTACATTAAATATCTTCGAATTGATGAAGTGTGTATCTCTGGCAAATAGCGTAAAATCAAAAAGACTTTCGTATCTTCAAGAGGCAGATGGATATTTTCAACTCCTAAGATCACAAATCAAATTTGCCAAAAGAAGAAAATACATTTCAAAAGGATTCTATGATCACATTGATGAACGAATGACAGAAATAAGCAAAATGCTAAAAGGCTACATCATGGCAACAGTAAAGAAATAGGAATATAGGGATTAGGCTGTAACCGGCTCGAACCGCATCAACCGTGGTAACAATTCCGTGGAGAACTCGAACAACAACAATCCGTCGAATGCGAACTCTAACAACGGGTTCCGCCCAGTCCTGATTTAATCAGGTTAATTAGATTGACGCGATTATGGTCTCGTCAACATGACTTGAATTATTTCAAGAGAGCCTAATTCCTTCACCTGGTGATCAGGTGTAAACACATAAACAATGGCATAGTGCTTAGTACTTGACGAAAGGAACACCAGTGATGCCGAAAAATCATAAACAGTACGGGGATGTATTTGACAAAATTGTAGATATTGCAACAGTTGAGAAAGCTTACAAGAAAGCTTTAAAGGGTGATGGGAAATATAATCGAGAAGCTATAATATTTAGCCAGGATGAAACATATAACCTAAAATTCCTAATTGATTCGCTTATAAACGAGACTTATGAATTTGATGGGTATATAAGATTCCCAGTATTTGAACCGAAGAAAAGAATTGTGGACGCGCCTCACTTCAAAGACAAGGTTGTTCAGCTGGCAATAAATTATACTCTAAAAGACATATATAAGGACAAATTTATATTTGATAGCTATGCTTGCATTGAAGGTAAAGGCACTCACAAATGCGCTGAAAGAATACAATATTTCATGCGCAAAGCACAATGGGAGTATGGCCCTGAAGCTACAATTATAAAAGCTGATGTTGAAAAGTTTTTCTATAGCATTGATAGAGATGTTCTAAAGACATTGTTGCCCAAGGCAATTAAGTGTAAGAAAACACTGAAGTTAATATTTAAGATCATAGATAGCGCAGATGTAATAGACTTGCTAGGCTTGCCATTGGGCAATACTTTAAGTCAAATATGCGCAAATGTATATTTGAACGAACTGGATCAGTACTGCAAAAGAGTATTAAGAGTTAAATATTATGTCAGATATATGGATGACATAATTATGATACTACCAGATAAAGAAACAGCCAGATATGCACTAGACCAAATCACCATCTATACCAATGAGGTACTGAATATTAAATTGAATTTTCATAAGACTAAAATGTTTCCCATAGCGCAGGGAGTGAACGCAATCGGTTATAAGATATATACAACCCACAAACTACTTAGAAGCGAGAGTAAGAAGAAAATAAAAAGAAAAATCAAAGCAATGCCAGATCTAATACTTGAAGGAAAACTTAGCATTCAAAAGGCAGAATCCATGTTAAATAGTTGGATGGGTCATGCTGGGCATGCGAACAGCCATAACTTCATTAAATCGCTATTTGAGAAGAATGGCTTCATTTATATGAATAGAAAAGGCACCATTAAAATCGATACTACAAAGTTAGGGGTGGTAACATGAAAACAGTTGAAAAAATATGCCCACATTGTGGCAATAAGATGGAGTATTGGACAAAAAGTAAGTTTATTACATGTCCTAAATGCAAGTCAATAGTTGAGGTTGAGCCTTGCAAGGAAGAATTAATAGAGGAACAGCTAGAGGAAGAATTGACAGAAGAAGTAAATGAATAGCTTTGTAATCCCGCTTGTGTTCATGTTTTTATGGGCGGGTCTACTTATGATAATGCTGCTTCACAGGAGGTGACAACATGGAATTACAATTTGAAACAACTGGTAAAATTGGAGAGGGTAATTTCCCCGACTTCTTGCAGTATTACAACACAGAAGGGCAATTATTATACTTGGATTCTGGAAGGCTATATGGATCAGCAACTGAAAGACTTGATGGAATTTTTACAGGGGTGGATTGGCACAGTCCTCTTGATGTATCTCCTGATGATGGCATGAGTAAGTTGCAAGTTAAAACATTGCCAGGGTTTGGTGTGGTTGGAAGCTACAAGACACCTACAGCACAAAAGCTATTGATATACGAATTTCAATATGATATGAGTAAATATTTATCTGATGGGAGTATCAAGCACAGCATAGACAACCCTATAAGCTCATTTACCCTGACCTTGGAGAATCCGGTTGACGAGGAAACAGAAATAGAAGGTCCAGTAGTGATGAATGAAAAATCAACACTATTAAGCCCTGGTGCAAAGATTATATTCAGGTTTGGCATGGGTGATGATTTCGAGGAATACGAGATGGGGACCTTCTATGTTGATAGGTCCAATTATTCCGTAAAAAGCAACACAGCCTCGGTAGATGGTAGAAACCTTATAGGAAAGGCTCTAAAGGACCAGACACTTAACGAGAACAATGTAATCTCATACGATATAATTACAAACATAATAAACGGAATGTTGGAAAAGGCAAACCTTGGGATTGACCAATACGAAGTTGAATACGACGCAACATATAGACGGTTTAGATTTGATGCTAACAAGACAGTTTATTCAGCTTTGGAAGAAATCTTCAGAACTATGGTTGACTGGAAGATGGAGGAAACGGTCCAGGAAGAGATTATTGTCGGAAGTCCATCATTTGGGTTATTCCCAACAAGAGGGATGTATAACTTCCAGAGGGACAAAGACATCTTTAGCAGGTCAATCACTATGGATGACCAGGGCAGTTATCGAAAGGTATGTGTCCATGATTCTGAATGGAACATCCAGATTTATGAGGACGTGGCATCCTTCACCGGATGGAATCTACAATCAAACAAAACCCTATTCGTGCAGGTGGCAGAGGGAACAAGCTCAACCAATGCCCAGGCAATAGCAACAGAGCTTGCAGGGAGGCTTGAGAGTGTAGGAAAGGTCGAAACCTTTACAGGGCCTTTCAGACCTCAACTACTTGTGGGAGATGGAGCTACCATCATGGATAGTGAGGGCAACACAGAACTTGGATTAATCACAGAGATTACCCACAGCTTTGGCAAGTCGGGATTCACTACAAACTTCACCGTTGATTCCGGTGGAAGATTAGGACGAGGCAGGTTGAGCGATTACATCCGCATGATAGACAACAAGCAAGAAGTGGGTTCGGTATTCTATGAAGATATACCAGTAGAGTA
>NZ_JBJXRK010000052.1:0-4887 GCF_046224405.1 Gudongella ferriphila
TGTCAATGCACTCCCATATGCCCTGCTGATTTCATCCATCTGCCCATAGTAAGCCCAATCAATCTTTAATACTTCATCAGGTTTATCCCCATTTATCCATGTGTAGCTCATTTCTCCTGATACGATAAAGTCGGTCACTTCCTTGCCTTTCGATGTCTTATAATTATGGAGATGATGTTCTCCTAACTTAGTGGATGGAATAAGAAGGAGATTCAACTCGTTCATCTTGTCTCTTATTTTGGCAAGCACCTGGTCGCCAGTTACATATTTGTAGTTATAGCCCTTGCCATCTTTTTGGAATCCCTTGGCAACCTTTCTGACCTCCACTATCTTTTGGTATAAATTCACTGATTACACCTCCTTAAATTCCAATGTAGGCGGTCTGTCTACAACCTCTACTCCATCGACTATCTCGCCAGTGTCCTTATATACAAGTTGTCCGCCTGCTATTTGAGTATTCTTTTTCAGGTCAGCCCATTTCACCGATTCCTTAACCTCGATATAGTCATTAAGCTGCGATCCCTTAACCCACTTTACAAGGGTGTCATTGTCCCTTTTATACTCTGGACTTGGGTATTTTTTGACTATCTCTCCTGATGGCAATCTGTATTTCTCCTGGGTCTTGGTTTTCTTCTTTGCCTTGTCATCAAGGGTTTCAAAATATTCTAGTAGGTAGGAATCTCTTCTGGCGATCTTGTTCTCCTTCTCGTTTCTGACCTTCTCCAATTTCTCTTTCAAAACCTCTATCTTATTGATAAGACTTATTTCATACCTGCTTATCTCATATAGTTCCTCGTTAACCTTATCAATAAGCCATTCCGCCTCGGCATCGTTTGTGATTCTCCATCTTTCTTCTTGTTCCTCTTCGGTTAAGTCCATGAATTTTATATAATCTAACATTGTTATATCCTCCTTTATTTGGTATACTTAAATTGGTTGGTTGGTCTTGCGATTGCAGGGCCTTCTTATTTTTTTAAGGCTTCTATGATTGTGTTTAGGTCCTTGGTAATCTCGTACACCCCATACATGGACCTTCTGCCATTTACAAGGTTGTCCTTGATTGCTTCAAGTGAGCCTATAACCTTGTCATTTACGCTTTCTTGCTTTTCAACAACTCCGTCATAGAATTTCATCCCTGATACATCAAGGGCCTTGTCTGTTGACCCATCGACTACATATATTTGATAGTCCAGATCGCCGCCGCTTGCTACCTCATAAAGTAAATCTCTAGCTTTTATCATCTCAATCCTCCTTATAGTTGGTTTCTTCCAGGATGTATCTCTCAACCTCCTGGATGAACCTAAATTCGTAATAGCTGAGTGTCAATCTTTCCTTTACCTCGTCAAACCTGCGTGTTATCTCTTTGTGATTCTCTGTTTCAATCAATCTTTGCAGGCTTTCCATTTACTCCGCCTCCTTAAGTTTCCAAAGTGCTACCTTTCTTTCTGTTCGTGTCTCAAACTTTGTCCCTACTACCTCTACAAGCTCCATGTCCTTTAATTCAATCATTCGGTTTCCTCCTTCAACTGCCAAGTAAATTTAAATTTATTTGGGTCATTTAACCCAGACAAATGCCTGCCCTTGACATTTTTGTGTTTTGTTATCGTTTCCAATATTTCGCCTAATATACTTGCATAGTATTTTGGATGTTCCCTAATTTCATGCACTTCATAATCATGCAATGGTATTTCTATTTTGATATGCAGTGAGTTTCTAGGATTTCTCACTTATTCCGCCTCCTTCAACTTCCATACTGCAACCTTGCGGTCAGTCCTGCCCTCATACTTCTTACCAATTACCTCAACCTCCCCCATCTCTTTAAGCTCTGTAAGCCTGGGTGAAACAAAGTTCCTGTCATAGTAGGGGATAACCCTTCTGTATAATAAGGCTTGTGTTATCTCGTGCGCTGTCTTGGCGCCCTGTTCCAGTACCTCCATGATTAAGGCTTTTCTGTCTGATTTCTTAGGCTTAATCTGTTCGTGTGATTCTCTGCGTGTTTCTCGTGTTATACTCATATCAGGCTCATTCCTCCCCCTAGCATCATCTTTACCATGTATCTTTCTAATGTCTTTCCAGTGATTAAGTCTTTCCAGTATCTGCTCACTCTATCCCTCCTAACACCATGGCCCACATCACCACTGTCGGGAATGCCATGTAAATGAATCCGTCATAGTTGTTATTACTTTTTATTGCCTCTTTGATTGTTTTGATCGTTAAGATGCTAACTGCTATCCATTTCATATTGGCTCCCCCTTGAATAGTGCCAGATTGATTTTCTCCATCTCTTCTATTGCTTTTTTGAGTTCTTCCAGTGTTGTTATTCCATTTTCTTTCAGGTATTGTTCCATTGGCATTACCTCCTTTATATACAAATGGCATATTATTGATTAAAAAAAATATCGTCTGCTGACTTATCAAGTACAGTGCATATCTTTGCGATCTCTTCCTCAACAAATGCCCTCTTGCCATTCTCCTTCAGGTTGTAGGCCATCAGTGACAATCCTATTGCTTGAGCAAGCTCCTGTTGTGTCATATCTCTTTCTGCTCTTGCCTGCTTGAGCTTAAAATTTGCCTTCATTTCTTCACCTCCTTAAACTCATTATTTATTCCTCTTGTGTATATTATATACCATATGTATATATTGTCAACCCCTTTTTAAAAGAAAAATATCTTTTTGTTATATTTTATTACAAGCGAATAATTTTATTGTATAATCTGGAATATGGGTATACATAAGTTGGAGGTATGCAAAATGAATAATTTATTTGGTAAGAGATTAAGGATGCTTAGGAGGGAAAAGGACATTGTAATGACAGATTTAGCAGATGCATTAGATTTGACACAAGCTACTTTATCAAAATATGAGAATGGAAAGAGAATCCCTAATATTGAGATATTGCAGCGATTTGCAAAATACTTTAATGTTTCTAGTGATTATCTGCTGGGAAAGACAGACAACAGAGAGCCATACCATGAGGACGCTGAGGACTACATACAAGAGTTGCGTGATCTGGTGGCTAAAGAGGGCTACGATATTTCAGACCTGAGTAATCAAGAATTAGCTGATAAGATTATTAAAGCCTTCAAGCTTGACGAGTTATACAAAAGCGACTAATCCAAATGGGCTAGTCGCTTAACTCTTTTACTATGTATTTTTTTGACTTTTGTAGCAGTTGTTCCCTCTCTTCAGGTGAGAGGCTCTTTACTAAGCGTGATAATTTTTCCATATTCTCCCCCTTGTCCGAATGTATGTTCTGTTGTGTATATCTTAATATACTGACAATTCAATGTCAACAACTACATCATAATATAGTTACGGAATTATTTAAACAACAGGAGGTAAAAATATGAAGTCTGCAATATACATAAGAGTAAGTACAACAATGCAGATAGACAAGGATTCCCTGCCAATGCAAAGAACAGATTTAATCAACTATTGCAAGTATGCCCTTAACATAGAGGATTATGAGATATTCGAGGATGCTGGATACTCAGGAAAGGATACTGACAGGCCGGCATATCAGCATATGATGGACAGGATAAGACAGGGTGAGTTTTCCCATCTTCTAGTCTGGAAGATAGACAGGATTAGCAGGAATCTTCTTGATTTTGCTGGAATGTATCAGGAGTTAAAGAAGTTTAATATAATATTTGTATCTAAAAATGAACAGTTTGACACCTCAACCGCCATGGGTGAGGCCATGCTTAACATTACCCTTGTGTTTGCTGAGCTTGAAAGGAAGTTGACAGCCGAGAGGGTACTATCTACCATGGTATCACGAGCCTCTAAGGGCCTTTTTAACGGTGGAGTTGTGCCAATGGGATATAAGCTATCAGATAAGGGAGATTTCCCCTCTATCGAGCCATCAGAGGCCCACGCGATACAATTAATCTATGACCTTTATGAGAAACACCAATCAACCAACACAGTGATGCACGAATTAAACCGCCTGGGAGTTAAGACAAGGCAAGGGAATGACTTTTCTGACCGTACACTTATAAAGATTATACGAAACCCATTTTACAAAGGTACTTTCCGTTATAATTACCGAGATGGTGACAATACATATATGAAAAGTGAAGATGAGTGGATTCTTATTGAGGATAATCACGAGGGCATCATCTCTGTGGATCAGTGGGAGAGGTGCAACGAGATAATGAATCACAACAGCAGGGACACATCCAGATTCAGACGTGGGGAGATTCACCTATTTAGTGGGCTATTAAGATGCTCAAGCTGTGGGAGGATTATGTCTGCTCACCTTGGACCAAAGAGAAAGGACGGAACATCACCCACAAAGTATAGGTGTCATTCAAGGAGTTTGGGGATTGAGTGTCACGCTTCACCTTATGTTTTTGTTGAGAGGCGGATTGCTCCTGTAATCTTTCAAAGCATAGCTGACATAGCCCAGGGCAAGAAGGTAATCACCAGACAGGCTGATGATGTACTCACCTATACCATTGACGGTGAGAAGGTGAATGTTACACATGGATTCATTGATGGTGAGAGGGAGAAATATAGAAAGGCCCTTGCAAGGCTTAACGATCTCTACCTGTTTAGTGGTATGAGTGAAAAGGATTACCTCTTGAAAAAGGCATCCATAGAAAAGAAGTTGCAGGAATTGAAGGACATCCAGATTGACAAGCCCAAGAGAATTGATGATGATTTTCTAAAGCTTGCCAGCTACTACATGATTAACAAGGAGTTTATGACAAAAAAGAAAATCAACTATAAAAAGATAATTGAGAATGTAGACAAGAAGGTTATGAGGGAGTTTTTGAACACAATAATACACGAGATTAAAATCACCGATGGCCAGGTGGAATCAATAACCTATGCCAATGGTAATGTTTTGATGCTTAGATAGAACAATCCATCTCCATCGT
>NZ_JBJXRK010000053.1:0-3115 GCF_046224405.1 Gudongella ferriphila
AATATAAATGCTACCAAATATCTAACTAAAGAAAGAACAAAATGTCTCAATTACATGTTACACTGGATACTGAACTCTTGCACGGACTTTATCTTATTCAAAGGCTTGATACATATTTTGTCTGTCAAGTATAATAAACTTGTCATAAAGTGCCTTCTACTCCTTTTTTTGCTTAGAAATAGTCTTAATTTAGTGACCTTGGATTCCTTTTACTTATTCGCCTGTATCAATCAGACTATCCAAGTTACATCTAGGTTCGTTGATAACTACTTCCACCTTAGACATATTACATGCCCATCAAACCAACAAACCTAAAGAGACTCAAGGGTGTCTTTGGGTTTATTTAAATCATTTAACTTTTATTGACTCAAGACCTCAGCATAGTTCAAAAAACGTTATTGTATATTACGATCCACAGAATATTTTAAATATTTTGTTGCTGAAGTTCTAATTCCTGTTTTTGTTCCTACTAAAAACCCATCCATATACCATTTTTGTGTCCAATTAGAAGATTTTTCATAGAATTTTACTCTAAATTCTCTAGAGTTAAAAAAACTTGTTTCCTCTGGACCTTCAAACGTATGTGATTTAATATACGTAGCAGTTATATCTGCTCCAACTGTTATAGGTACATAAGGTGTACCTGTATAACTAGCGTTTAAATTTATCTTTATTTCTGATGTTAATGTATATGATTCACCTTTTGCAACTGATGCTACAAACGCATCTTTTTTTACATATTCAGTTCCCCAAGCTCCATATGTTGTTTCATACGTATTACCAACCCCCCACATTGGTTCAATTAAATCTTTAGAAAAAGAATCTTCTTCTGCATAACCAATTTCTTCTATAGTTATTAAAATCTCTTCTTCTTGATAATCTTTTGCAATAGATTCTAAGTCTTCATTTGTTATTAATTGAGAATACTTTTTGGAGATCTTGAACGTTATTCCATCTACATTCTTCTCAATAAAATTTTCACTTTTATTATTTTTTTCAGTATTATTAGCAGAATTTGCAAATACTGAACTAGTAAATAATAAAGTAATAGAAAGTACGAGTAATAAGATTTTTTTCATGTTTACCCTCCTTCATAATTTAACCGTTTTGTCTTTGCTTGTAGCTGCTTGAATTTAAATCCCACCACTAAAATCTTCTCATTTTTCTTACACTGTCCGGCAGCTCTGATTGATGAGCAAATAGAGCACAGACATGATTTGCCTCAGCAAAAGATAATAGAAGCGAGATTGATGCCAAGACAGCTTGTAAATTTCCAAATTTTTTTATCATTTTACACTACCTCCTTTCGCTGCCATTATACCTTTAAAGACAATGCTTTCCCCCCAATATGCAAAATTCGTATTAAAATCGACATAAATCGTCTAAAATAAAAAATGGAACCTGAATTACTAGTCAGATCCAATTTCTATACTGTATTTTGTAATAACTTGACTTGTGGCACCCTTAGCTTCTCAAAACATAGAGAAGATCATTCGCAAACTTTGCAATGTCAATCTAAGAATAAATCAAACATTCTTTTATAGTCAATGAAAATTATGGAAAATACTATTAAAAAATATACAAGTAGTACTCCAAACAGGTAAGCTATATCCTTATCTGCTATATAAAGTTTGTATAGTAAATAAGAACCTTTACCTCCAAAACTTAAAATAAACATGAATAGAACAAGTGGAAATGCAATTTTTGAATCTACCAAATTAGCATATTTTATAAAAACATAAAAGACTGGCAGCTCAGTTAATAATATAAGAAATCTACTAATTTGTTTGTTGTTTTCATTTTTTTTGGCTGCATTAGAATTAAAGAAAACAACTCTAAAACCTATACTTACAATCATGATTGAAAACAATAATATGTTGAAAACTAAAGAATTATAACTTAAAGACACCTATATCACTCCAATCTAATAGTATTATACCAGAAGGGCCACATAAAGTAGCCCTTAGTATATCAATATTACCAGTTGTTCTTATCTTGTATTGCATATCCAAATGGAGCATACAGTGTTAAATTATTAGCACCCCAATCGTGTATTACTGTCGCTTGTCCTTCCATAACATCGTCAACTGTTAAGATTCTTGCTCGACCTGACCCATCTAATACTTGATCCCACTGATAATTACTGATCATACTATTTGCAAATTTGACTGCATCTAAAAATGCACCAATATAAGGAATTCTAGCAATCAATATGTAGGTCACAATATCATTAACGCTAAATCTATTTACATCACGATACCAGTTACTTGTTTCAGTTGTACTAAGTCCTACCGTTGTGCCAGAAGTTCTGTAGTCACCCCAAGCAATGGCACCAGACTTATTGCTTGGTACCGTATAAGAAGCCGCTCTGTAAGGAACAACATTTCCTGAAGCAATAGCATTCTCATATTCAATTATTTGCTTAAATTCATCTTCAATACACTTTTCAAAAATATAATACATATTCTCTTTGCCTTGTTCTTTTAGTTGTCTTTTTACAGATACTAAGCTCTCATCTTTTCTAATCTCCAATTCGCTAATATTTAAAGGTATCCTTTCGATCATTTCTGAATCATCATTATAGATAAAATCTGAATTTGTAGCAAAAACAGTTGTAGCCCCCAGTAACTGTACTAAAACTAAAATAACAGCTATTGCTAATTTGGTATTTTTCATTTGTAATTCCTCCTTGTCACATAGCAACATTTTTGGGAGATAACCCTCTTTTCAATCTGGCTGACTTTGTTTCTCCATTATCTTCTCACCACTAGAATCTTCTCATTTTTCTTACACTGTCCGGCAACTCCGATTGATGAGCAAATAGAGCACAGGCCTGATTTGCTGCAGCAAAAGATAATAGAAGCGAGATTGATGCCAAGATAGCTTGCAACTTTCCAAATCTTTTTATCATTTTACACTACCTTCTTTCGCTGCCATTATACCTTTAAAAACAATGATTTCTCCCCAACATGCAAAATTCGTATTAAAATCGACATAAATAGTCTAAAATAAAAAATGGAACCTGAATTTCTATCTAGGTTCCACTTCCCTAATTGTACTTTTGACTACCATTTATTGTATTTTTAGATTACCATTAAAAATAGTAATACCGTCC
>NZ_JBJXRK010000054.1:0-3094 GCF_046224405.1 Gudongella ferriphila
TTATATAAACTTCTTTATCATCAAATTCAGATTTATTTGTTTTTAGAAATTTTTTCAGATCATTAATAAAATCCCATTCACTTTCTTTTAAAGGCATTGGTTGAATTCTAATTTCCAAATTATCTTCAGAAATATAAATATACGGATTACTAATTGAGGATTTTAGAGTAATAGTTCCTAAGTCGCCTTTAACTTCTCGAATATCTATTACATCACCTTCATTTTTCGCCTTACCTATTGCTTTTTCTAAATCTTCCAGAAATTTGATGTGACTCTTATTAAGTTGCTGATCTGATATCTCAATTTTATAAGTATCATCTCTTACTAAATTGTCATCTTCAGAATTCATATAGCTATATTCTAGTAACGGCCCTTCCCATCTAGATCTTGATACAGAATATAATTTATCAATGTATTTTTCTAATAAAGATACAGCAATACGATTAAATCTATCAAAGTCCCTCACTGATTTAATTTTTAGGTCCTCTTCTGGAATATAAAGCTTATACCAGGTAGGATCAGCTAATAATTTTTTTATGCTCTCCAACGTTATAGCCATATTATAATAATTTTTTTCTCCTTTATATCGCTGAATGCTAAAATATATTTTTTCATAATCAAGGAATCCTAAATGCATCTTCGACAAATTATAAGTTTCTTTATTAATAACATTTCTTGAAGTTGTTGTTGATGATTGAAACTGTACTTTACCGTAGCAATCCAAGGATATTATAAATTTTTCTTTATTTTCCCCAAGCACAATTTCTTTACCATCTCTTTTAAAATTTAAATCTTTTTTAACTTTTAAGGTTACAACTTTTTTCTTTTCTAAATTCTTATCTTTTAGTATAGGAATTTCTATTGTCCAAGGTTTTTCTGTATTTGTCTTTATACCATCTGCTTCGAGATATTCTTTAAATTGTGTCATATAGTCAGCTCTTACACCAAATATATTGAGAGTCTCTAGGTATTTCATATCAGAATAATTATCTGGGCTTTTCACAAAGGGATAGTCACTAAAATATGCAGAACTTCTTTTCAAACTAAAATCTCTACCTTTTAGTCTTACTCCTCGACCAAACATCTGAATTATTTGGCTACCTTCAGTTCTACCAATATTCATTAACCCCATAGTAGAAACTCTCCAGGAATTCCAACCTTCAATGAATTTTTTGGAGCCTATAAGGATATTTATTGAACTATCCTTTCTATTTATTTCTGCAAAAATTGATTCTGTGAAATTCACATCTGATGTGTTTAGACCATTATCTTTACATAAGTTAATTAAAGTTGGAGCATCTCCAACATTTATAAGTCCAAAAGGTTTATTATTGCCAAGACGGACTTTTATTTCTCCATCTGAACCTTTAATGTATTCAATATGCATTATTGAATCTGGCATACTTTCATGAAAAACTTCTAAAAGTACATCATCATATACATGTTCAGAAGATAATCCCAATGAATTGATATAGTCAAAATCTCCCCTAAACACATCAATGTTCATTGAATTCAATAAGCCTGTTCTTTCACTAAGTATTCTATTAATAATGTCCGAATATTTATTTTTATCAGTTGTAAATTCATCTAGAAATAATAATATATCAACAACATCTGAAACCTTTCTCTTGTTTTCAGTTCTTACTGCATTGACACTCCCCCCAACATAAATCATAAGTGGATTTTCAATATTAAACTCTCTATAATCTTGTTTATTATTATTGAATAATCTTTTTTGCTGGTAAAATGCTAGAAGTGAAGCACATAGATATAGTTCTCTAATGTTATCCTCATCTGTTTCTAGATTTAGTATTTTGTAATCTTTTCCATAACCATCGTTATAAAAATATCTATATGAATAATCAAAGTATATACATTTTGAATATTCATCTTCTAAATCTTTGTTCCGGGATGCCTTTATCGCTTGTCCAAAAGTTGCTGAATACTCAAACGAAAATCCATCTTTGCAAAGTTCGTTTCTGAATTTGTACCAAGAATCCCCACTAACGCCCCTATGACCTTCATCTACAAAAACAATATTTTTACTGCCAAATCTGCTCGTAGCAACTGTTTTATCGCCATCTTTTTCCGCCAACTTAGTATTCTCAATAACTTCTATTGAATTCCATGAAACAAATGATTTAGACACGTTCTTGTTATAAATATTAGCTGTAATGCCTGATTTTTTAAATTCTTCTATGTGTTGGCCAGAAAGCCCTTCGTTTGGTGTTAACAAAATAAAACTACCGTCAAATTTAATATTGTATTTTTCTAAATAATACTGAATTTGTATGAAATTTAAATGCATTATTAGGGTCTTTCCACTTCCAGTAGCTGACCAAAGGGCTAATTTATTAAGGTCTTCCGAGACAAACTCCTTTATTTCTTCATCTTCAGAATTATTGAAATGATCAAGGAAAACATTTAGCTCTTTTAGAAGTCCATCCTTATTAGCAAAGTATTTATCTAGATATATTTCCATAAGAAGAAGAGAGAAATATTGGAAGTACTTAAGATTAATATTTTCAGATCTACTGTGATTTATTTTGCTCAAAGCTTTAATAATATTTAAATCGTATTCTTCTAAATTCTCTACTGGTATCTTAACTTCATCCTCATATTTGTCAATAAATGCAACAGATAATTTACTTCTCCCATCAGAATTAATACCCTTCAAACTAGGATCCCTGAAATACTTTTGAATTTCTTCAAATCCATCAATACCTATAAGGGAAAATAAATACTTATTCATAACTAATTTTTCAGAAAATGTTTTTTCTATATTTTTATTAGACATTATATCACCACCCATTCAAACATCTTTTTTTTCATCTCGCCCTCAATTAGCTTCACTTTTAAATTACCTTCATTATTATTATTTGTAATAAAATTATCACCATTTACATAGATTAAATCATATTTGGAAGTTGTAGACTTAATTCCTTTTTTATTTAAATAGGCGTTAAGTGCCTCATTGTCTTTAACTAAGTCATCAGTGTGGTTTCTCCAGATAATCAAGGTTTTTTCTTCTGTTGGAAGTATACCTTCAATTGATTTAAACTTATAAGTTGTTCCAGCCTTAAGAGTGGCTATG
>NZ_JBJXRK010000055.1:0-3004 GCF_046224405.1 Gudongella ferriphila
AGTCAATGCGCTTCCATAAGCCCTACTAATTTCATCCATCTGACCATAATAAGCCCAATCAACTGTCATGGTTTCATCAGGTTTATCACCATTTATCCAGGTATAACTCATCTCGCCAGATACAATAAAGTCGGTGACTTCCTTGCCTTTAGCTGTTTTGTAATTATGGACATGATGCTCTCCTAGTTTAGTGGATGGTATGAGAAGTAGATTCAACTCGTTCATTTTGTCCCTTATTTTGGCAAGCACTTGATCTCCTGTTACATAGGTGTAGTTATAACCCTTACCATCTTTTTTGAATCCTTTTGCTATTTTACGAACTTCCACTATCTTTTGAAATAAATTCATTTATAATCCCTCCTTTTATTGTTATAATGTAAGTGAATCATTTTTCCTCTAGCCCTGAAGGATGGCAGTCCTAATGGGCTATTTTTAATAGTCTTTTCTGACTTCATAGTTCTTTTGACCCCTATTCATAGCCTTTTCAATCTCATCCAATTCCTCAATAGCTCTACTTTCTGATTTATATACACCTAATATAAACCCGCCTGCTGCAACCAGGAACCATGCACCTCTAACCCCTCCATCTTCAACAACCGTCTGCGAATACTCAACCTTTATGCTCGTTGGCGCAACTAACAATGTTCCTAAGTTCTGACTTCTTATAATCATTGCTCAACCTCCTTTATTTTCCAAACCGTGACCTTTCTGTTGGTACGATTCTCAAACTTCTTACCTACCACCTCAATAACATCCATATCCCTAAGCTCAGTAAGCCTCGGAGACACAAAATTCCTATCGTAATACGGAATCAACCCTCTATTCCATAATTGCTCAGTAATTGCGTGGGCTGTCATGGGTCCCTTCTTAAGGATTTTCAGTATCATCTTCTTACGCTGGTCAACTTCTGGCAATATCAACTCATATGATTCTTTTCTGGTTTCCTCAGTGGACATAACCTAACCTCCTTACGCTTCTAAGTGTTCCTGAATCTCTTCCAATAGCTCCTGGTATATATCAATTTCTGCCGTGAGTCTAGTTTGTAGATGATCAAGTCTCTCCTGTGAGTCAGTGATCCGCAGCTGTAACTCCTCAGCTTTCTCAATTAGGAATTTTCTATCCTTGTTTTTTTCATCCTCGATATCACTTTCTTCCACCGAAAATACACGTCTCAAAATATCTGATATTGATTCACCCTCACCACGGTTAACATCAATCGTTGCGTGTAGTTTATTATTTGTAGGTTCGGTTACTACATCGCCAGATAGTTCTGCAGCCGGATGCAGTTGTTCTTCCTGTGTCATTTCAATTTCACTTTCTTCTTCAACCTCCCATACTTTTAGCGTCTGCTTCCCCCACTCCAATGCTCTCTGGTGAGCGTCCTCGTCGTTACCCATATACAGATCTATGATTTTGCCCTCGTATTTGCTCGAAATCCAGTTTGCGGTCTTGTCTTCGACCTGATGTATGCCTAACCCTTCTATCTCGATTCTGGTGCCTTCTGGTAGGCTTGAGGCTACGCTATAATTCGGAGTCAACTCTATCCCATAAGCTCCATATACAATTTGGTTACCATCTTCATCAAGTGGTCTCTTGTCCGCCCACTCTCCGCAACAGACTTCACATCCGCAGTAAGCGGTCACTGTATACTCTCCCAGGAGGGTTTTATCTGGATCAATAACCTCCGGTGCGTGAGTCTCTTCATACTCCTCTGGACCCATGACGATGTATTCAACCCTTATAATTTCCTCCGGCTGTGCCAGGGCTTGAGTTGCTATGACAGTCAGGATCATAAGGGCCAGGGACCACATGAGCCATGCAGCTGCCAACTTACGTTTGTCTACTTTCATCAACCTACCTCCTTCTAATCCTTAATATCAACATCTCCCAACAATTCACCTATACTTACACCCAATCCCTTGGCTAGCTTCATCACCGTCCTAAGTGCTGGATCAGCAACAATGCCATTTTCAATGTTTCTAATGTAGCTTCGTGACGATATCCCACTTAACTCTGCCAACTTTCCATAAGATAATTTCCTTTTTTTTCTAATTATTTCTACTTTTTTACCAAACAGCATGTATACTCCCCTCCGTATGTGGTATAGTTAAGGTGAAGCGTACTCCTTCAAACACAACATCTAGTAAAGGAGGTGATTATTATGAAAAACTTTGATACATTTAGAAAATACTATGATGCTAATCATGCTAAAAAATTTGAAGAAAAAAGACTTGCTAATGCCGAAAAACAATTAGAAGAATTGAAGCAAAAATTAGATCTGACTCAATCTTCTGGTGTAGTGGCTGCCGCAATATTATTAACCAGGGTAAGCGATGACTATTTTTTGGACATCTTAGAAATTTATCACGACTGGCTTAACGATTAATATCTCTTCCCATTTCATTAAGAACAAGTTCAATCACTTTTTTGCCATCTAATTTTTCTACTCTGAGCTGTTCTTGAACCTGTAATTCAAGGGCAGCTACTCTCTTCTCTAATGCCTTGACTTCGCCTGTATATAAGAATTGACTCACCATGGTTAAATCTTTCATCTCTGAGAGATCTACTCCCATTACTGCATTATCTTCAAGATGTTTAACAACCTCCCATGATATATCATTAAAATTTGAAATAGCGAGTTGATGTTTAACTACTTGCTCAATTATCAGTCCTACTATCTCTTCCTTGACCTGTTCTGTTATAAGTCTTTTAGTTTCCATTTTCATCCTCCTAAGGTTGATTTATTTTTAAATATCTTCCACCTGTTTATTCTCATTGTTTTTCATTGTTATCTTCCTTGTAGGTTTCATACTTTTCCTTCCAGGCTTCATACTTCTCCTTCCAGATGTGATATGTCATCCTGTGCCTTTTTATGGCAACTCCGAATGGGAATATCCCCTGTTCAAGGCCTGCTCTTAAGGTCTTAACATCCACGTTCATATCTTTGGCTACTTCCTTAACAGTTAGTTTTTCCATTTCTATCCTCCTTTCATTTCTATATTAT
>NZ_JBJXRK010000056.1:0-2469 GCF_046224405.1 Gudongella ferriphila
TGACCATTCCAAACGATTAGACATGATAGAAAACATCAACTCAAGGTTAGAGGAAAGAATAAGTAATCTGATTAATCAGCTAAACACTTTAAATGTGACCCTAAGATGGTTCATGGGCTTGCTAATAGGAGCTTTTGTAACCTTCTTTTTTGTTGCAGCACAGAGGGGGTTGTTGTAGATGAGTTATAACATAGTGCAAAAAACTACACCAAACAAGAGTGACCGGAAAGGATGGAAGCCGGACATGATTATAAGTCACATAACAGAAGGGTCCTATAATGGCGCTGTGAGTTGGCTGATGAATCCCAAGAGTGGAGCATCAAGTCATTTTGTAGTCAGTAAGACTGGGCACATCACCCAGCTGGTCCCAATCACTGAAATGGCTTGGATTAATGGGACAACACTTACATCCGGCACACCAAGGTTCTATGGCCATTCTACACTTAAGCTTGTAAGGGAGAGAAAGACCAACGCCAATTACTACAGCATAGGAATAGAACATGAAGGGTTCAGCGCCCAGGGACAAGGTAAGCTTACTGAAGCTCAATACCAGGCAACCTTATGGTTGCATAAGCACATCATCGCAGAAGTTAAGAGGCTATATGGTATTGACATACCCATTGACCGAGATCATATAGCAGGCCATAGTGACGTAACTCCAAAATGGAAACCCTTCTGTCCTGGGAAGAACTATCCTTTTGACAGACTGATCAGGGACCTAAAAGGACAAGAGGATACTATAAAAGTATCCATCAATGGCAAGATTAGGAATATCCCAGGTAAGTTTGAAGCTGGTGTCAATTCAGTGCCAATTAATGGAAAGTACTATCCTATAAGGGACGTTGCTGAATCATTGGGTCTTGAAGTTGGATGGGACCAAGCTACAAGGACGGTGTTGCTTAAATGAAGTTTAGCAAGAAGATAATTATATTTGTCATATTCACCAACCTATTATTTGTGTGTCTGTCATTCTACCTGTTCTATCTCAAAGGAGTTGAGCCTTATGCTACGCTTACCGCCTGGATAGGATTTAGTAGTGTTGAAGTGTGGGCCTTAGGGAAAATTAAGAGGTCTGAAGTTGAAAAAGAAACTGAGGAAATTAAAACTTTTAGAGAATTTCGAGGAGATGAAAGGGGAGATATGAGTGAATAATTTTATAATGGCAAATTGGGACAGCTTGTTGCTGGTAGCCCTTGTAGTGGCTGGTCTTATTGTTATGGCCAGGGCTGGGTACATCAAGCAGGTAAGGCAGATATTGTTCTACCTGGTCACCGAAGCAGAGGCACAGTTTGGAGGCGGTACTGGTCAACTCAAGTATGCAGCTGTGGCAACATGGCTGTTCGAGAGATTGCCTGCAATAGCTAAGATGATACTTACCCCTAAGACGATAGATGAACTTATAGAAGAGGCAGTGGAGCAGATGAAGATATACCTGAGAGCAAACGAAAAAGCGAGATCGCTCATAGAAACTGATGAAGCCCTGGAATAATCCGGGGCTTTTTTATTTGCCTAAAACTTAAAATAAATTGGAATAAAGGGTTGACAGTGTACGCACAATATAGTATACTTATATTAAAGAAAGAGATAAGAAACCAACCAAACCAAGGAGGTAACAAAATGTTAACAGAAAAAAGACTAGCTGAAATTATGAAAGAGGAAGTTGAAAGAGTTATCGAGCAGTATCAAGGGGATAAAGAAAATTTCCATACATCAGCTATCGAGGCAGTGGACCCGCTAAACGAAACACAACTAAGCGAACAAGAAGTAAGAAAGTTGTACAGAGAGTGGTTAGAAGAATCTATGGACCAGGAGGCATAAAAATGGCAAGAAGCGAAAGAATCTACATCAGAGTAACTGAAGAAGAAAAAGAGAAACTACAAAAACTAGCAGATAAGGATCACCGAAGTATAAGCGACTATATAAGAGTACAAATACTAAAGGAGGAACAACAAATGGAAGAATACACATACAAAATTATGATGGACGGACAATTTATGGGAGAGCATAACACATACGAAGAGGCAGCAAAAGAGTTGAGAGATTTAGGATATAAAGAGGGAGCTGAATATACAGGAACGTTCCACAGTGAAAACGGTGTTGCAACAGCAGACATAGTAAGAAAGCATAAGTAAGAGCCGACAAGGCTCTTTTTTCTTGTCAACCGGACAAAATATGTCCGCCTCTAAAAACGTGTAAAATTAGCCATTTTAATGACCGCACAGAAGGCCCGTAGAGACGTTTAAATTAAAAAGAGGTATTAGAGTATGGCTAAAATCACACCCTTAGAACTGATTTATGGCAGAAAAAGAAATAAGCGACTTCAAATGAATGAAATCGCCCTGAAAAAGTTAAATGGTGAGTGGAAATGTGGTAATATAAAAAGTAGCAGCACAATTAACAAAAACTAACACGTTGCTAACAAGCATCTTTTAAATGTTGAAAAATGCTACAATGTAGTATAATTATAAC
>NZ_JBJXRK010000057.1:0-2257 GCF_046224405.1 Gudongella ferriphila
TTTATATACTTTACAACTAAATATGATGAAGAGGTGTACATAATGAACAATTTATTTTACTTTGCACTGATACTGCTTTCAGGAATTGTAATGGCAAAGCTGGTATCAAAATTTAAGCTACCACACGTAACCGGATATCTTCTTGCAGGTGTTCTGATCGGACCATCAATCCTTGGAATAATTCCAATGGATATCGCTGAAGGCATGAACATAATATCAGAAGCTGCACTTGGCTTTATCGCCTATAGCATAGGTAGCGAAATCAATTTCAAAAAGTTGAAGAAAATGGGGAAATCACTCATCACAATAACCTTCTTTGAAGCTCTTACTCCAGTGGTTTTGGTGACTCTTGCAATGGTATACATATTCAAGCAACCACTACCATTTGCAATCACCATAGGAGCCATAGCAGCGGCAACTGCACCTGCAGCTACCATAATGGTCATAAGACAGTATAAGGCAAAGGGACCCTTGGTGGATACATTGCTGCCTGTTGTTGCAATGGATGACGGACTTGCAATAATATCCTTTGGAATTGCATTCACCATTGCGAATTCTCTGATGTCTGCAGCAGGAACCATTTCATTTGTAAGTGCAGTTTTACTGCCCCTATGGGAAATAACACTTTCTCTTGGAATTGGATTGCTGACAGGACTGGCTCTAGCCTACTTCATCCCTAAGATCAAGGGTGAGGATGAGCTATTGAGCGTTATAATTTCAGCTGTTTTCATCGCAATAGGCATTGCAACCTTCGCCCATGCATCAACACTTCTGGTTTGCATGATGCTGGGAATAACAATCGCCAACTTCTCACACAACAGCATTCGAGCCATCAATATCATAAACAGGGTGACTCCGCCGGTATTCATTGCCTTCTTCACCTTGGCAGGAATTGAGCTGAACCTTAGTGTTTTAAGATATGCAGGATTTATTGGGATTGGCTACATCCTAGTGAGGTCTCTAGGCAAAACCCTTGGGGCGACTATCGGTGCAAAGGTCACCAACTCACCGGTGATGGTGACCAAATATCTTGGGCTAACCCTTCTTCCTCAGGCAGGTGTTGCCATAGGACTTTCCATGATTGCACAGACTGTTATGCCTGAATTCGGAGCAACCATTAGGACTGTAATACTTGCCTCAACTGTGGTCTATGAGGTGCTGGGACCGGTAATAGCTAAAAATGCGCTAATAAAGGCTGGGGAGATTGACCCTTCCAACGTTTAAAATTAGAAAAAAATCATCCACTGGATTTTCCAGTGGATGATTTTTTAGTTTACCCTAAGCTTTTTTCTTTCATTTCTAAGTAGCAGCACCTGGGAGTATGTAAAAAAGCCCAAACCGATCCAAACCAATCCAAATGCAGCCAATGACCAGAGATCAAAGGGTTCCTTAAATACAAATATACCAAGGATCAAGGAGATTGATGGGGATATATACTGTATAAACCCCATGATCTTTAGAGGTAATCTTTTAAGACCCTCTGCATACAGCAGAAGTGGTGTAGCCGTAGCCACTCCGCTTGTCATAATTAAAAGCCAGTAGTAGACTGGAAGATTTCCGCTTATTCCATTGGACGTTATTTCAACATATCCAATGTATATAAGTGCCGGAATTCCAATAATGATGGTTTCAAAGGCAAGTCCCGTCAGTGAATCCACCTTTGTCTTCTTTTTTAGAAGTCCGTAGATACCAAAGCTTGTTGCCACAATCAATGAAATTACAGGTACCTTTCCGTAGAGAAGAGTCTTAAGCAGCACTCCTGCAAAGGCAAAACCCACTCCCCATTGCTGTAATCTACTGAGCTTTTCCTTGTAGAATATACTTCCCAGAAAAACAAGAAAAAGTGGATTCATGTAGTATCCAAGACTTGTTTCTATAACAAATCCATTGTTTACTGCCCAAATGTAGGTCATCCAGTTTATGGAGATAAAAAGGGCTGGTGCAGTAAAACTCAACCAGGTCCTTGGATTCGCAAGTTCTCGTTTGAAATCATTACCCTTTTTCCTAAGGATTATTATAATTACCACAAATAAAAAAGACCACACAACTCTGTGTGCAAATATCTGATATGGACTGATTGCATCTACCAGCTTCCAGTAAAGCGGCAGTAGACCCCACAGGGTAAATGAGAGCACACCCAATATAAGGCCTTGTGTATATTCACTTTTATTCATTGTATAACCTTCCCTCAAATAAATTAAATCATTAAATAGATTATACACCAATTTTCAAAATTTTCCAGAACAAAATCACCTGA
>NZ_JBJXRK010000058.1:0-2179 GCF_046224405.1 Gudongella ferriphila
GAAACTTAGCCCAAAAAAATATCATCCACTGTTACCCCCAAGGCAATTGCAAGCTTTTCGAGATTGTAAAAACTTGCAGCACGTAACGCATTTATGTCATTTTCATAGATTGATATAATGCGTTCAGTTAGCCCTGTGAGCTGGCTGAGTTGTTTTTGCGTGAAGTCTTTTTCTCTCCTTATCTGCCTTAATGTCTTCTTTGCCATATGCTCACTCCTTTCTCTTATGTACATATTACCATTTCGACATTATTGAAGTCAAGAAATTATTTTCGATTTTATAGAAATTTGTTTTGTATAATTCGATTGTTTTGGGTATAATGTAATCACAAGAGGAGGTGATGGCAATGAGTTTGTATTTTCCGACTAATTTAAGATACTTAAGAGAAAAGGCAGGAATGGAACAAATAGAGTTGGCAAGAACATTAGGTTACAAAAGTAGTTCAGGAGTCAGCGAATGGGAATCTGGTAAGCGAATACCTTCTTCTGGAATATTGGCCGATATTGCGGGGATTATGGGCGTATCATTGGATGATTTAATGAATAAGGATTTAAGGCCAGTTTATGATGAAAAGACATTAGATAAAGAGATGCTGGTTTCCTACCGTTCAGCTCGAAAACTTCCAATTTTAGGGAATATTGCAGCAGGCTTACCAATCCTTGCTGAGGATAATATCGAGGGTTATTTCACTATTGATTACATAGTCAATGCTACTTTTATATTAAGAGTTAAGGGAATGAGCATGATTGGAGCAGGGATTATTGATGGAGATCTGGCATTCATTCGGAAACAACCCACAGTTGAAAATGGTGAAATTGCAGCTGTTATGATTGACAATGATGAGGCAACTTTAAAGAGAGTATACTTTGAAAACGGATCAATAAGACTAGTAAGTGAAAACCCTGAGTTTAAGACAAAAGTATACACTAAAGGCGATGTTCGAATTATAGGCAAATTGGTAGCTGTCCTTGATATATTATAAGAGGGTGATCATATGCGAAGAGGTAATGGAACAGGATCAGTATATAAACTACATGGGAATAGACGTAAGCCATGGATTGCTATTAAGACTAACAAAGTGGAAGGTCAAGAAAAGCCAGTTAAAACCATAGTAGGATATGCCACAACCAGTACTGAAGCCAAAGCGCTTTTAGATGCTTACAATGTTGGGGCTTATGAACCTGTTAAGAACATTACATTAAGAAAAGTATATGATGAGTGGAGAACACAAAAAGAGAGAAACACAACTGACCAGACAATGAAGATGTATAAATATGCATGGGAAAAGTTATCTTCATTGGGTAGTATGAAGTTTGCAGAAATAAGAACAGCCCATTTACAGCATGTAGTTAATAAAATGGACGATGAGGGTATGTCACACAGTACAATATCCCTGGTAAAAACTCTAATGAGTCAATTATACAGGCATGCCAATAAGAACGATATTGTTACAAAAGACTACTCCAAATACATTGATATGCCCAAGAAGAATAAATCTCAAAAAACTACATTCACAGATCTCGAAATTAAGAGACTGCACGAGCTGGCAGTCAAAGATCCTTACATCAATCCTATTTTGATAATGATCTATACTGGGATGAGGATTTCTGAACTGATGGACTTGACCCGGTTCAACATAGATTTGGAGAATATGGTCATAACGGGAGGTATCAAGTCGGATGCTGGTAGGGACAGGGTGATTCCAATCCACCCTAAAATACAGGGGTATATTAAATACTGGTATGATCAGGACAATGAAGCTCTAATTGTCACTAAGACCAGCAGGAAAATGAATGCTGATAATTACAGGGCAAATTTCTTTAATCCCTTGATGGAGCAATATGGATTCAGGTCAGATCTTACCCCTCACAGCTGCAGACATACTTTCGCTTCCAAGCTTGCAGTCGCAGGAGTAGATACCCTCCACATTCAAAAGTTGATTGGCCATGCAGATTATGCTTTGACCGCAAACACCTACTCTCATTTAGAGGTTGATGAGTTGAAAAAGGCTATTGGGAAAATGATATAGATTATCAAATTTTGTTAGTTTTGTGTTAGCAATAGAAGGGGTCGGGGTAGGATTAGCGAGGATTAGTAAAATAATTTTCAACCCATGAGATGTAACAAATTAGCCATTTTACAGGGTTGGATATAAAACTTGTAATTGCTGTAGACATAA
>NZ_JBJXRK010000059.1:0-2172 GCF_046224405.1 Gudongella ferriphila
TGTCAACGCCGGATTTAAAATGATGGAATCGCCGGGTAGAAATTGACCCAAATGCCGGCTACTCATTCGCCGGAATATCCGCCGGTGGTACTGACATTAGACCTGATTTTTGTCTTTGGCGAATTCTGTAAGAGTCACCACGGATATTTATCACATGTGCATGATGCAACAGTCGATCAAGGATAGCCGTTGCAATAACTGTATCACTCATCAGTTCTCCCCATTCGCTAAAGTACTTGTTGCTGGTAAGGACAATGCTGCCTCTTTCATAGCGTGAGCAAATCAAGCGAAATAGAAGCTCTGCTGAGTGTCTGTCTAATTGCATGTAGCCCACTTCATCTACTATTAGCAAATCTGGTTTCAGATAGACTTTCCATCTGCGCTCCAGTTTGCCTTGTTGTTCTGCCTTCTTAAGGTCTGCTATCAGTTGTGCTGTTGTTATGTAGTAGGAGGTCATTCCGCTCCTTAGAGCTTGCATCCCAAGCCCTACTGCCAGATGGGTTTTACCTACTCCTGGTGGTCCAAGAAACACTACATTTTCTGCTCTTTTTACAAATGCCAATGTAGATAATTCCTTTATTTGTCGGCTGTCTATACTTGGCTGAAAACTATAGTCAAACTCCTCCAAAGTCTTTCTGTGAGGAAGCTTTGAAAGTTTTGTTCTGGTTTCTTCGCTTCTTCTTTTTCTATCTGTGATTTCTTCATTTAGAAGATCTGAAAGGAAGGTCAGATAAGTGAATTCCTTTTTTGCAGCTTCTTCCAGTTTGGCTTCAAGAATCTGGCTTCCAACCTTGAGGCCAAGCAGTTCCAAAGACTCATGGGCTTTCTCAATTTCAACCATTGGCACTCACCCCCATAACTTCATCGTAGAATGCCAAGGGCCTCTTATCTACAATCAATGTATCTGATTTAATCCCATAAGCCATGGGGAATGCTACCCCCTCTTTTTCAGCAAGTCCTTGATACTGACCTCTTAAGAAGACTATTTTACCTGATGTGTACTCTATCTTACGGCACAATATCCTGACTTCTCCGTCATAGACTTCAAAATTGCCTCTGATTGCTCTTACTCTTACTTCTCGGTTGCTGTATTGCCAATCTACTCCATATCTTACGCCATCATAGCTTACAAACCCATCTCGGGTGACTTTGCGGGTCTCCCACCTATAACTATCTCTTGTGGATGCCTCGGGCAAGGGTAGGAGTGGCTCTTTTGCAAGTGATTTTAACGGTATTTCTCCAGTTGTTCCGTGAATTTTACTGTCGGCTTTCTTGCACCATTCTATTGCTTGATTGTTTAAATCCTCAAGATCTGTAAATTTTCTGCCGGGCAGAAAATTGTCTTTTACATAGTGAACCAGTCTTTCCACCTTGCCTTTTGTCTGTGGTCTTCTTACTCTGCAAAGCTTTGGAACAAAGCCCATGTCTGCAGCGAATTCTGAAAACCTTGTATGAAAGATAGCTTTTCCTGATTCGACTCTTATTACAACGGTCTTCATATGATCTGTCAGAACTGTTTCTGGGATGCCGCCGAAATACTCAAATGCATTTAGCATGCATCTCACAAGACTGTAGTAGTCGCATCTCTTGGTGAATTCTACATATTTTGCTCTTGAATTACCCATAATCATTATGAAGGCAGGAGTTTTATGACTCTTTCCTTCGCCGTCTACATAGTGTACAATTCCCCAGTCCATCTGAGCCTGTTTTCCAGGAGGCGTCTCATATCTTTCCACTGCCTTGCGAGTTTTCAAAGGTCGAAAAGGCTTTATGTAATCTTTGATGATGGTTATTCCACCGTCATATCCTTTTTCTTGAAGCCTATCAAAGATTACTGAGCAATTTAGTATTCCTTGTTTCATGTAATCATCAATATCTTTCTTGAAGGGATCAAGCTTTGAACCCTTAGTTTTTCCTGACAATCCATGCTTCAGAGTTTTTCCACGGTTATTAATGTATTTCTTTGCTGTGTTTTCTGATATGCCCAACTCCTTAGAGATGGCATAAGGGCTCTTGCCCTGGTCTGATTTTTCGCGTATCATAGTAATTAGCCCACTCCTTATCATTTAGTACCTCCATAAAAGTATTCGCCATACTTCTATGGTATTCATTTGGTAGGTGTGGGTCAATTTTTAACCGGCTTTTTGCTTCAATTATATCCCGGCGATGACA
>NZ_JBJXRK010000006.1:0-107436 GCF_046224405.1 Gudongella ferriphila
CATTGCATATGAATGATATTTTACTGGTCAATAAAATCAATCACAAGGACTTCAGCGGTGAAAAGCAGAAGGTGTTTTTCCAGGTGGGAGAAATTCATCTGCCCAGGGTAGAAGGCAAGCTGATGGACCTCATAGGAGGCAGCAGACTGATTGACGAAAAGGACGTAATGTATAAGTACAATGGTTTTGAAGTGAATATCCTTACACAGTCCATACCGATTCTGGTAAAGCTGCTTGCAGAGAATAACATTCCAATTTATGGAGTATATGCAGTGTATAATCCGAAGCTATAAGGAGAATAAAATGTAATCATTACAAATAATTTAGTTTGTGATTATATTTGAGATAGATGGGTATTTATTAGAAGTGTAATCAATTAAAATTTGGAGGGATAACTATGAGTGAAAAATTACTAAAAGCGTTGAATGACCAGTACAACTTTGAGATGCTGTCAGGGTATTATTACCTTGCCATGGCTTCCTATTGTGAATCAGAAAACATGAAGGGTATGGCACATTTCCTGGTTGAACAGGCAAAAGAGGAATATGAGCATGCAATGAAGTTCTATGACTTCATAAATGATATGGACGGAAGGGTTAAAATGCAGGCAATACCTGAGCCAAAGAATGATTATAGCTCATTCCTGGAGGTGTTTGAAACTGCACTTGAGCATGAGAAGAAGGTAACAGGTAGAATCTATGATCTTTTAAAGCTTGCTGAAGAGGAAAAAAGCTATCCTACTGTTCAGTTCCTTCAGTGGTTTGTTTCTGAGCAGCTTGAAGAGGAAAACAGCATGAAGGACATCATCTTTAAGCTTGAGGGTGTACAGAAGCACTTCCACGGATTGATGATGGTGGACAGGGAGCTTGGCTCAAGATAAGTTAAAATGAAAGGCACGGGGAACCGTGTCTTTTTTTGTGTGGGATAGATATTTTCTTGACAAGAACATCCAAGTATTCTAATATATAAATATACGGATGCAGGAGGGGTTAAATGAAATTTGATAAGGTTATTTTGGAGGAAAAGGCATCTATACTTAAACTTATATCTCATCCAATAAGACTGTGTATACTTAGAGGTCTGTCTGAGGAAGGAGAAAAAAATGTCTCCTACATTCAGGGATGTCTTGATGTGCCTCAGTCTACCCTGTCACAGCATCTGGCAAAGCTTAGGCTTTCTGGAGTTGTGCAGGATGAGAGAAGGGGAACAGAGGTTTATTATTCCCTGGTGGATGAAGAGGTTAGAAGGATCGTAAACTTGTTATTTAAATCAGAGGAGGAGTAGAATTGGGTAAAAAGGTATTGATTGTCGGTGGAGTAGCCGGAGGAGCTACTGCATTGACACGACTTAGAAGATTGGATGAAAAGGCAGAAATCATAATGTTTGAAAGAGGGGAGTATATTTCCTTTGCAAACTGTGGACTACCCTACTATATAGGCGGGACCATAGAGGAAAGAGACGCTTTGATTGTAAATACACCTGAAGCTCTTATGGAAAAATACAATGTGGATATCAGGAACTTTTCTGAAGTTACTGACATAGACAGGGAATCGAAGGCCGTAAAGGTTAAGAACAGCAAAACTGGAGAAGAATACACTGAGAGCTATGACTACCTGATCCTGTCAACAGGATCCAGCCCAATTAAGCCTCCTATACCTGGAATAGATTCACCAAACATCTTCAGTCTGTGGAATATTCCAGATACTGATATGATAAAGAATTACGTTGACAAAGAAAAGCCAAAGAGAGCCATCGTTGTGGGTGGAGGATTCATAGGCCTTGAGATGGCTGAAAACCTACATGACCAAGGAATGGATGTGTCAGTTGTTGAGATGCAGGACCAGGTAATGGCTCCAATAGATTTTGAAATGGCTCAGATAGTACACGAGCACATGAAATCAAAAGGAGTACATCTTCACCTTAAGGATGGGGTAAGTACATTTGAATACAAGGATGGAGTGACTACTATCACCCTGCAATCAGGGGATAAGATTGAGGGAGACATCATTATCCTTTCAATTGGAATCAGACCCAACGGTGAGCTGGCAAAGGCTTCCGGACTTGAACAGAACCAGAGAGGCGGAATAATCGTAGACAAATACATGAAGACCTCAGACGACTCCATATATGCAATTGGTGATGTAATAGAGGTTGAGGACTATGTTAACAAGGTCCAGACAATGGTTCCACTGGCTGGACCTGCAAACAAGCAGGGTAGAATTGCAGCCAATAACATCCTTGGTGACATAAAAGAGGAGTATAAAGGTACTCAAGGTACAAGCATAGCTAAGATATTTGATCTTGATGTTGCTAGCACAGGCGTAAATGAAAAGACACTGATAAGAATGGGCAAGGAGTACAAGAAGGACTACGATATTGCCTTGATACACCAGAACTCACATGCAGGCTACTATCCTGGTGCGCTTCCAATGACCATGAAGCTGCTTTTCGATATGGAGGGCAAGGTTCTGGGTTCTCAGATTGTAGGTTATGATGGAGTTGACAAGAGAATTGACGTCCTGGCAACTGCAATTCGATTTGGTGGAAAGGTAGAAAACCTTATGGATCTTGAGCTTGCTTATGCACCCCCTTATGGGTCAGCAAAGGATCCGGTTAACATGATTGGCTTTGTAGCAGATAACATTATGAATGGAATGACTGAGCAGGTTCTTTGGAGAGAGCTAGACGACCTGGACAAGGACGAGTATACGCTTCTTGATATCAGGGAGGATGTTGAAATGGAACTTGGAACAATTGAGGGTTCAGTGCATATACCTCTAAATGAGCTCAGGGACAGATTGGACGAGTTGGATAAAAGCAGGACCTATGTTGCCTTCTGCGCAATTGGACTTAGAGGATACCTTGCTGAAAGGGCTCTTAAGGATAACGGTATTAAGGCCATGAATCTTGCAGGTGGCTTCAACACCTACAAGAACATGTATATGCAAAGTGAAACTACAATCAGCCAGGAGCCAAAGTCATTCAATGAATCAGGAGTGGTGGAAACAAATGTGGGAAAGCAGTAACCCCGGCAGGTGAATCCATTAAGCTTAATGCTTGTGGACTATCCTGTCCGGGGCCAATAATACAGGTGGCTGAAAAGATGAAGACCTTGACTGATGGTCAGGTACTTGAGGTATCGGCCACGGATCCCGGTTTTATAAGTGACATAAAGGCATGGTGTAACAATACCGGCAACACATTTATCTGTGATGAGAAGCAATCAAACAAATGGGTTGTGGAGATCCAAAAGGGAAGAGAATTCCAGCCTGCTGCCAAGGGTGAAGCGGCTCCAGCACCCTTAAGATCCAAAGAGAAGACCATGGTGGTATTTTCAGGAGACCTTGACAAGGCAATTGCATCCTTCATAATAGCAAACGGTGCAGCTGCAATGGGTAATGAAGTAACAATGTTCTTTACCTTCTGGGGACTTAATGTCCTTAGAAAGCATGAACCTGTAAGTGTCAAGAAGGACTTTATGGCAAGCATGTTCTCCAGGATGATGCCAAGGGGAAGCAAAAGGCTTGGCCTGTCAAAGATGAACATGGGTGGAATGGGTCCAAAGATGATCAGAAAGGTCATGGCTGACAAAAACATCTCATCCCTTGAAGACCTTATTAAGACAGGAATTGATTCAGGAATCAGAATCGTAGCCTGCCAGATGTCAATGGATGTAATGGGAATAACACAGGAAGAATTGATTGATGGCGTTGAAATTGGTGGAGTTGCAACATATCTTGACTCCGCTGATGATTCAAATGTAAATCTGTTTATCTAGAGTATGAGGGCAGTCCCAATTGGGACTGCCCTTTAAAATAACACAATGGGACCGGTTCTTTTTGTGTTATTTTTTAAAAATATACAAAGAAATACCAGGCGATGGAAGAAATCACAAGAAGGATATTCCATGTAGCATCCAGCTTTTGCGGGGTGCTTTTTTGATTTTTATTAGCAGGTTTTTGTTTCAAATTCCCACATGAGTGGGTTACTATAACGGATAATTGTGTTTTCTGAAATGAGAGGTATAAGATAGAAAAGGGGATATGTCCACAAGCTATATATTTTATTAACCATTTAAATATCCTCTGGGTTATCTGTGTAGTAGAGGGGTTACTAAAGTCAGGAGGATGTAATTATGAGAAAATGGTTTTTTACTTCAGAATCCGTTATGGAAGGACATCCTGATAAAATATGTGATCAAGTGGCGGATGGGATATTGGATGCAATCCTTGAGCAGGATCCTTTGAGTCGAGTGGCCTGTGATGTTTCAACCAGTACGGGATTGGTCATGATTTTTGGACAGATTACAACAAATGCAATAGTTGATATACCAGAAGTTGCACGAAAAATTATCCAGGATATTGGTTACACAGACACAGATTATGGATTTGATGGAGAGAAGTGCTCAGTGTTGACTGGAGTTGATAAGCAATCTTCAGATATTTCCATAGGAGTGGGGACATCCTTGGAGTAAAAGGAGGGTTCAAGAGACGAATTGGATATTCTAGGTGCTGGGGATCAGGGCTTGATGTTTGGATTCGCATGTAATGAAACTCCTGAATTGATGCCAATGCCAATTACATTGGCACAAAAGCTTGCCAAAAAACTTGCGGATGCCCGCAAAGAAAAGGAACTTCCCTACCTTAGACCTGATGGTAAAACCCAGGTTACAGTGGAGTATATGGACAACAAGCCCGTAAGAATTTCAGCTGTTGTAGTTGCCTGTCAGCATGATGAGTCAGTTTCCTATGAAGAGCTAAGACAGGATGTTATCGAAAAGGTAATAAAGAAAACTTTTAGTGAAGATATGCTTGATGAGGATACAAAGTATTTTGTGAACTCGACAGGCAGGTTTGTGGTAGGTGGACCTGAAGGTGACTCAGGACTGGCAGGCAAAAAGCTTATGGTGGATACCTATGGAGGTTATGCAAGGCACGGAGGTGGAGCCTTTTCAGGAAAGGATCCCACAAAAGTTGACCGGTCCGGATCATATGCGGCCAGATATGTCGCCAAGAATATTGTAGCGGCAGGTCTGGCGGACAAGTGCGAAATCCAGATATCCTATGCCATAGGGGTGGCTCGACCCCTGTCCTTGATGGTGGAAACATTTGGCACCGCCACAATTCCAGAAGAGAGAATAGAGGGCCTGATCTGGAAACACTTTGATTTGAGACCCGCAGCAATAATCAGGGATTTTGGACTTCGAAATCCGATTTATTTGCAGGTGGCATGCTATGGTCACTTTGGAAGACCTGATCTGAATTTGCCATGGGAGAAAACTGATAAAGCCAAAATCTTGAGAATGGAAGCTATGGGGAATTAGATACCATCCTGGTTATAATAAGTGGATTAATGGAGGTAGGGGATATGGTTAAAAATAACTTATTTGACGGAATTGTGGAGTCATATGAAAAGTGGTTTAAGCGAAATGACAAATTACTTGAGTCTGAACTGCATGCCATTAAGCAGATGCTTCCAACAAAAGGAAAAGGAATTGATATAGGGGTAGGCACAGGGATATTTGCGTCTAGATTGGAAATCATGGATGGAATCGAGCCTTCACCACAAATGGCTGCTGTGGCAAGGAGCAGAGGGGTAAATGTTATAGAGGGCAAGGCGGAAAGCCTGCCTTTAGAAGATGAATCCTACCAGTTTGCTACAATGATCACAGTAGACTGTTATCTAAGTGATGTTTCCAAGTCTTTTTCTGAAATCAGAAGAATTCTGGAAAAGGGTGGTGTATTTGTGGTCGCTTTTCTTGACCTCGCTACCCCATTGGGACAGTTTTATGAGGAAACAAAACACCTTCATGAGAGCTATAGGGATGCAAAATTTCATACTGGGGATGAGATGATTGGACTACTTGAGAATGCAGGGTTTTCAATTGTTGATAAAAAACTGACTATATTCAGCCTGGAGAACAAACTCCAAGAAGTAAAGGACGGAATCGGAGAAGGGATTTTTGCCATAATTAAGGCAAAAAAGCTGTAATTGGACGAATCCATATGAGTAAGACATTTTGGAACCTATGCCATTTCCTCCGAAACAACACAAAGGGACCGGTTCTTTTTGTGTTGTTTTTTAAAGTCCATCAAATATGTGATAAATACATAATTTTGGGTATACTAAGCAAGAAGCATTTTCGGCCAACTGAATATGGACTTAAAAAGGGAAATGCTGTATAATATAAATTGTAATGATTTCACTTTTAAAGGGTGAATCAATATTAACAAAGACAAAAAAGGAGGAATTTTAATGAATGCAATGACACAAGACAATCTGAGATCAGCATTTGGAGGAGAGAGCCAGGCACATATGAGATACAGAATATGGGCAGACAAGGCTAAGAAGGACGGATTTCCAACCGTAGCAAGACTTTTTATGGCAACATCAGACGCTGAACAGGTCCATGCAACGCTACACTTCAAAGCCCTAAGAGATGTTCATGGAGCTTTTTCAGTGGTTTCAGGTGGAGAGTTCGGACTGGGGTCAACATCACAGAACCTTGCAGGTGGAATTGAAGGTGAAATGCATGAAGTGACTCAGATGTATCCAGCTTACATACAGGTAGCAGAAATGCAGGGAGAAAAGGAAGCAATCAATGCAATGAGATATGCAGTTGCAGCTGAACAGGTTCATGCTGATTGCTATACCTATGCGAAGAAATTTGTGGATCACGGTAAAGACCTTGAAGCAGAGGTAATTGAGATGTGCCCAGTATGTGGTTATATAACCCTTACAGGCGAAGAGGACACATGTCCGATCTGCAACGCCAAAAAATCAGTATTTGTAGCCTACTAATAAGGACGCCTTCGGGCGTCCTATTATAATTCTAATATATAGGGAGTCAATGTTATGATAGTTGAAACACTATTACTGGCAATTTTATACGGCAAACTTAAGGGTGGAAAATTAAGTAACCTGTCAGAGATTTCAATAGATATGTGGGGATTCATTCCCGCAAGCTTTTTATTATCCTACACTTCTATCTATCTCATTACAAAAGGAAACAGTTTTTTACTGGACAATTTCGCATATATTCAGCTTGCCTCAAATTTTCTGCTACTGATGGTATTGTTCTACAACAGAAAAATCTGGCCCTACAACCTTGTGTCAGCAGGAATTATCCTCAACACATTACCAATGGCCCTTAATGGTGGCAGAATGCCCGTTAGTGAATGGGCCCTAAAGAAATCAGGACTTCTTCATGAGCTGGTGCTCATAGCTGATAACAGGATAGTGACACACACGATATTGTTGGAGGATACAAGCTTCAAGATTTTTTCTGACATTATTCCGTTAATCTATAAAGTCATCAGTATCGGGGATTTATTAATAGCTGCAGGTATATTTCTGATTATTCTAAAATATATGACTTCCTCTCAGCCGTTGCAGAGAAGATGATTTAGAGGTAAAATATAGACAAGGGCAAATAGGAGAGGTTTAAGCATGAAAAAATGGATCGGAATTTCAATGCTCATGGTTTTATTGGTAACAGTAATAATCGGCATGAGTATTCAGGGTAACATGGGTGCCGATGATTTTACCGAGGGGAGCGAGACCGGTGAAAACGTTACCATCGCCCCAGAACCTGATGAGGAGTCATTTGCGGACCCTCCTGGTGCAGAGCCTGAACAGGTGGAAGCGGTTGAGGTAAGTACATTGAAAATAGTCTCAGTTGGGGATTTGATGTTCCACATGCCTCAAATAAACGCTGCAAGAGGGTCTGATGGCTTATTTGATTTCAATCCTCCCTTCAAGTATGTATTTGAAAGAATACAGAATGCCGACCTTGCAATTGCTAATCTGGAAACAGTGATAGCGGGAGACCATAAGGGATTCAGTGGATTTCCAAGATTCAACAGTCCAGAAGCTGTCTTGGATGCAATAGCGGGAACCGGCTTTGATTTACTTGTAACATCTAATAACCACAGTCTTGATGGAGGCAAGGAAGGAATTATTAACATAATTGATGAGGTTACAGACCGGGGAATGGAATATATTGGTACAAGTAAGGACCTAAGAAGACCCTATGTTGTAATAGATAAAAACAACATTAAACTTGGAATACTATCCTACACCTATGGTCTAAATGGTCTAGACTCACTATTGACCCGGGAAGAAAGAGAAAATATGGTCAACCTTATTGACAGAGACCTTATCCGGGAGGATATCCTATCAGTTAAGGAGGAAGAGGTTGATCTGGTCATAGCATATATGCATTGGGGGAACGAGTACCATTCTAAGTCCTCCCAGGGGCAGAGAGAGCTTGCGGAGTTCTTGAATCATAATGGCGTTGACATAGTACTGGGAACACATCCACATGTGATCCAGGAGGTGGAGTACATCAGTTCAGAAACAAAAAAGACATTGGTGGTCTATTCCATGGGAAATTTCATTTCCAATCAGAGATACGATACAATGGGAGTCTCGGCAACTGAAGATGGAATGTTGGTAGAGATTGATGTGGTTAAGACCCTTCCAGATGGCCCTACATATTTAAGTAACGTTAAATTTGTCCCCAGTTGGATACAAAGAGTATGGCAGGGAAATGCATACAGCTACAGAATTTTGCCAGTTGAAGCGGCTATTGCGGGGGATATTGATCTGGAGCTTGACCCAGTGACAAGAGACAGACTGGAGAAGTCACTGTCCGACACCATCAATCGACTGCACAATTGATTATTTATGTTCAAATACATTGCTTTATAGGGTATAATGAATAGTAGAGACTAAACCAAAAAGGCGGGGTTTTATTGCAATTCCTAAGTGATTTATTTATGAACATCAGGATCAGAGATATTGTTGACATTTTAATAGTTGCAGTTGTGTTTTACAAGCTGTACACCCTCATAAGGGAGACCCGTGCCGAGCAGCTAATCAAGGGCATAGGGGTTCTTTTAGTGCTTACAGAGGTCAGTGAATGGCTTGAACTATATACCATAAACTGGATTCTAGGTAATGCCATGACAGTTGGGACACTTGCAATTCTAATAGTTTTTCAGCCTGAGCTTAGAAGAGGGCTGGAGTACATAGGCAGAAGCAGATTCTTTTCCAAATCCCTAATTGAGATTCGGGGAGAAAACATGTCCAGGGTTGTTGATGAAATAGTAGAGGCGACAGCCTCCCTCGCCAGACAGAAAATCGGTGCCCTGATTGTCCTGGAAAAACAAACGGGACTAAACGAGGTTGTTGAGACCGGAACAAAAATCGGTGGTACGGTAAGCAGTGACCTTCTTATCAATATTTTTATTCCAAATACGCCTTTACACGATGGAGCAGTTATAATAAAGGATGATATCATAAAGGCGGCGGCATGCTTTTTGCCACTTACCGACAGTTCTTCCGTAAGCAAGGAGCTTGGAACCAGACATAGGGCTGCATTGGGCATCTCAGAACGTTCTGACAGTATTTCAATTATTGTGTCCGAGGAAACAGGAGCTATTTCCATAGCGGAAAATGGAACAATATCAAGATATCTGGATGCAAAAACACTTAAGCAGATACTTTTGGAGATGTACAAGCCAAAGAGCAGCGACCAGACATTTATAACAAGATGGAGGAATAAAGATGAAGATGGGCAAAAGTGATGTAACAGCAAAAATTCTCACTCTTGTAATTGCAATATTCCTTTGGAGCTATGTTATGAGTGAGACTGATCCTGTGCAAACCCAGGAGTATAGGAATGTAACTGTAAGTTATACCAATACAGCTGCCTTGGATAGACATGGTCTTGTAATAATGGAGCCTGAGGAGATAAAGATTGATGTGAGGGTAAATGGGAAAAGATCTGATTTTAGCCAGTTCAGCTCATCCAAGATATATGCGCAGGTTGATCTGAGCGGTTACAGTGAAGGGCAGGTTAAGATTCCTGTTACTGTGGGACTATTGGACCAGGCCTCAGGAATAAGAGTAATAAACTACGAGCCCAAGGAAGTACTGTTTACTTTTGACAGAATCATAAGCAGGGAAATACCAGTGACAATTGCTTATCAAGGGACCCTACCTGAGAATTATGTCCGTGGAGATGCAGTATCCAGACCCCAGAGTATTTTGGTCAGTGGGCCCCGTACGTGGATAAATGAAGTTGAAATGGCTCAGGGAGTTATTGATTTGACCAACAAAACTGAGAACACGACAATATCCACACCTATCAAGATTCTCAATGACAACGGAGAAGAAGTAAGGGGGCTTGAGAAGGAACCAGGCTTTGTGGATGTGACACTTCCTGTTTACAGAACAGTGGAGCTTCCGGTGGAACTGGTAACAGTGAATGAGCTCCCCGACAACTATGCAATAACTGATATTCAAATTAGTCCGGAAACAGTGGCTGTAAAAGGTGATAACTCAATCACTCAGCTAACTGAATTAAGGACGGTTGAAATAGATATTAACTCCATGCTTGATAATGATAGCATCACGGTTGACCTGGACTTGCCGGAAGGAGTTACTCTGCTTAATCCTGACCAAGAGATAACAGTTAACTATCAAGTTAGAGAAGTTGTCACCACAACCCTGGAATTTTCTTTTGAAGACATTGAGCTTCGAAATCTTCAGGAAGGCTTGGTTGCTGATGCGTTGGCTCAAAACCTGACGTATACTCTGGAGCTTACAGGCTATGATGCTGAGATGGAAGAAATAACCCTCGAGGACATTAATCTCTATATTGACCTTGAAGGATTTGACCAGGGAGAGCATGAAGTTGAGATTCGCTGGGAGGAAATTCAAAACCTGTCTATCGGGAATGTTGAACCACCGATAGTTCAGATAAATATCACAGAAGAATAATATTCATATAACAAGGGGGATGCTATGGAAAGGAAATACGTATTGGCAATAAATCCGGGATCTACATCGACCAAGGTTTCCGTTTTTAACGGTCATAAGGAGTTCAGGACCAAGAAACTTGACCATGTGATGGAAGAGCTGAGCAGGTTCGAATCCATTGCTGATCAGTATGAGTACAGGCTGGATATAATACTGGATTGGCTTAGAGAAGAAGAAATCCCTTTGGAAGAACTTGAGTGTGTTGTAGGGAGAGGCGGTCTGCTAAAACCCATACCAAGCGGCACCTACAAGGTGACTGAAGAAATGGCCAAGGACCTTAAGATTGGGGTACAAGGGCAGCATGCGTCTAACCTTGGTGGGCTTCTGGCCAAGGGAATAGGAGAAAAGGAAGGAATACCTTCCTTCATAGTGGATCCGGTTGCTGTCGATGAATTTCATGATGTGGCGAGAATTTCAGGGTTGAAGGAAATTGAAAGAAGGTCCCTGGTCCATGCGCTTAACATAAAGGCGGTATGCCACAGGTATGCAACAGAAAACAATACAACTGTCGATAAGCTTAACCTAATTGTTGCACATCTAGGGGGTGGGATAACAGTTTCACCTATCTTACAGGGAAAAATTGTAGATGCCAATAATGCGAATCAGATGGGACCGTTTTCCCCTGAAAGGGCTGGAGGATTGCCTGTGGGTGATGTGGCCAGAATGTGTTTTTCAGGTGATTATTCGGAGCAGGATATGAAAAAGATGATACAGGGGAAAGGTGGATTGATGTCATACCTTGGGACTTTTGACGGTCGAGAGGTCATGAAAAGAATCGATTCAGGGGATGAATATGCAAAACTGATATACGATGCAATGGCATATCAGATAGGTAAGGAGATTGGGCTTTGCGGCCCGGTATTAAAAGGGGATATTCAAGGAATCATTCTTACTGGAGGCTTGGCATATTCGGAATACCTGGTTGACTATATCAAGGACATGGTTTCGTTTATGGCACCAGTTACGGTTTATCCAGGTGAGGATGAAATGGAAGCCCTGAACAAGGGTGCCAGAAGAGTGCTGGATGGAGAAGAAGGCTTTAAGATATATGAGGAAGAGGTGGAATAATGGCAAAGAATTTTGAAAGTTTATTCAAGCTTGCTCAGGAAAAGGGACCTAAGAAAATTGCAGTAGCTGTTGCACAGGATGAGGATGTACTTGGCGCAATCAAACTTGCCTATGAAAAGGGAATTGTTGAACCCATTCTGGTTGGGGACAGGGAGTTGATTGAGAAGTTGGCCAATGAAATGTCCTTTGACCTTTCAAATGTTGAAATAGTGGATGAGAAGGATGGAGTGGAGGCTACAAGAAAAGCCACTGCCTTGGTGAGCAGTGGAAAGGCTCAGGTTTTGATGAAGGGTCTGATTGACACATCCGTTATAATGAAGGCGGTTCTCGACAAGGAGATTGGGCTTAGGACAGACAGCGTAATAAGTCATGTTGCGGTATTTGATGTGCCAACCTATCACAAGGTCTTTATGGTTACTGATGCTGCAATGATAATAGCACCTGACCTGGACCAAAAGAAGAAAATAATTGAAAACGCAGTTAAGCTGGCCCACTCATTGGATATTCCTGAGCCAAAGGTTGCGGTTCTTGCAGCCAAGGAAAAGGTAAGTCCTAAGATGGAGGCTACTGTCCATGCAAAGGAACTTGCTGATATGAACAAGGCCGGAGAAATAACTGGATGTATAGTTGACGGGCCTTTCGCATTGGACAATGCAGTTAGCAAGGAATCAGCAAGAATAAAGGGCATAGACAGTGTGGTTGCAGGTGATGCTGATATTTTGCTTGCACCTGATATTGAGGCAGGAAATGTACTTTACAAGGCGCTGAGCTTTTTGGCAAATGCAAAATCTGCTGGTCTAATTGTGGGAACAAGCAAGCCGATTGTATTGACATCCAGAGCGGACAACGAGGAAGCTAAGCTTAACTCAATTGTTCTGGCAACTTTGATGGCATAACGGGAGGGATATATGGATAATTATAGATTACTTGTAATAAACCCTGGATCGACTTCCACAAAGATTGGGGTTTATGAGAATGAAAAACTTCTATTTGAGGAAACACTAAGGCATGATGTGGACGTGATTTCCAAATTCGATAAGATAATTGACCAGTTCCAATTTAGAATGGACATTATTATGGAGGCACTGGAGAAAAACAATATTGAGGTTGAAAGCCTTCACGCAGTTGTAGGTAGAGGGGGACTCCTTAAGCCAATTGAAGGAGGAACCTATGAAGTTAACGAAGAAATGCTCAAAGACCTCAAGGAATTCAAGAGAGGGGAGCATGCCTCCAACCTTGGAGCAATTCTTGCCTATGAGATTGCCAAAACCGGGAATGGAAGAGCATTTATTGTGGATCCCGTAGTTGTGGATGAGCTGCAGGATGTTGCAAGGATATCAGGCTTGAAGGAAATTGAGAGAATAAGCATACTTCACGCTTTAAACCAAAAGGCTGTGGCAAGGAGATATGCAAAGGAAAAGAATATGAAATATTCTGATCTGAATCTTATTGTTGCACACCTTGGTGGAGGTATTTCTGTAGGGGCCCACAGAAAGGGAAGGGTAGTGGATGTAGGAAATGCCCTTGACGGTGAAGGATCGTTCTCTCCGGAGAGAACTGGTGGACTTCCTGTAGGAGATCTTATAAAGCTTTGCTTTTCAGGTAAGTATACCTTGGAACAAGTGAAAAAAATGATTGTCGGGAACGGCGGGATTGTATCCTATCTGGGAACAAATGATGGCCGGGAGGTTGTTAGGAGAATTGAGGATGGCGATGAGTATGCAAAGCTTATTTACAGAGCCATGGCTTATCAGGTAGCTAAGGACATCGGTGCATGTGCAGCTGTTCTAAAGGGTGATGTGGACCAGATCCTTATTACAGGTGGTATAGCCTATGATGATATGTTTACTGGCTGGATCAAGGAAATGGTTGGTTATATAAGCGGTGTTACGGTTTATCCTGGAGAGGATGAGCTTGAGGCACTTGCTGAAGGTGGCTTGAGAGTACTTAGAAATGAGGAAGCTCCCAAGGTTTACAGTTAGGAGAATGGAATGGGACAAGACAAAAGGATCAGGATTATAATTGGACACTACGGCAGCGGAAAAACTGAATTTAGCGTAAACTATGCCGTCAAGCTGGCTCAGAAGGGTAAAAAGGTTGCCCTGGCTGATCTGGATGTGGTAAACCTTTACTTCAGAAGCAGAGAAAAGGCAGAAATCCTCGAAGATATGGGAATAAGGGTAATTGGCGGAGCCATAAAAGGCTCCGGCATGGATCTTCCAGCTATTTCAGGAGAGGTCCTTACACCTCTTCAGGACAAGTCATACGAAGCGATCCTGGATGTAGGCGGGAATCCACAAGGGGCAAGAACCCTTGGAAGGTACCACAGCTATTTCAATGACGGAGAGTATGACATGTTTTTTGTTCTCAATGCTAACAGGCCTGAAACACAGACCTTGGAGCAGGTTGAAGAGTATATCGTAAAAATACAGGATGTTGCCAGAGCAAAGGTTACAGGAATCATAAACAACACACATCTTCTAAAAAGTACTACATCTGAAGATGTTATTAGAGGCTATAATTTGGCCAGGGAGGTTTCGAAAAAAACCGGCTTGCCAATTAAGTATAATGTATGTCTCGAGACTTTGGTGGATGAGCTGCCTGAGGAACTTGGAGACAACGTTTTCCCAATAAAGCTTTACATGAGGGAAGAGTGGATGCTATAAAAAAGGAGGATCAGAGATATGGCTAAGGTAAAAGGCAGAACAACATTTGAGGAGGACCTGTGCAAGGGTTGTGGGCTTTGTGTAACGGTTTGTCCTGTAAACATCATTTCGCAAGATAATTCCAGAATCAATAAGAAAGGGTATCACCCAGCAGCTATAGAAGATGAAGATATGGACAAATGTATTGCATGTACAAATTGCGCTACAATATGTCCAGATGTGGTTATTACTGTAGAGAGATTATAAAGGAGGGGTTACATATGACAAAAGTTCTCATGAAAGGGAATGAAGCAGTAGGAGCAGCTGCCATTGCAGCAGGATGCCATTATTTCTTTGGTTATCCGATCACTCCTCAAAGTGAAGTCCCTGAATATATGTCAAGAGAGTTACCAAAGGTTGGAGGAGCCTATGTACAGGCTGAGTCAGAAGTTGCTGCAATAAACATGGTATACGGTGCAGCAGGTTCAGGAGCAAGGGTCATGACATCATCATCAAGTCCTGGAATTGCACTTAAGCAGGAAGGAATTTCATACTGTGCGGGAGCTGAGCTTCCATGCGTAATAGTAGATATGATGAGAGGCGGACCAGGACTTGGAACCATTCAACCAGCTCAAAGTGACTATTTCCTTGCAACCAGAGGCGGAGGAAACGGAGACTACAGACTGATTGTACTTGCACCGGCAGATGTACAGGAACTGGTGGACCTTGTAATGGAGGGCTTTGACCTTGCAGACCTATACAGAACTCCTGTAATGATCCTTGGAGACGGTATGATTGGCCAGATGATGGAGCCTGTTGAATTCAGATATCAGGCTAGAACCGACCTTCCTGAGAAGGACTGGGCAACTAGAGGAAAAGGCAAGGGCAAGCAAAGAAACGTAATCAACTCACTTTACCTTCAAGCTGAGGAGCTTGAAAAGCACAACCATCACCTTCAGGCGAAATACGCCAAGATCAGGGAGAATGAGAAGAAGGTTGAAGAGTATAATATAGAGGGTGCAGATATAGTAATAACAGCATATGGTACCACATCACGTATTGCAAAAACAGCCATAGCTAAGCTTGAGAAAGAAGGCTACAAGGTTGGAATGATAAGACCTATCAGTCTTTATCCATTCCCAAATGAGGCATATGAGAAGATTGGAGACGACTGTAAAGGAGTACTTACAGTTGAGATGAGTACAGGTCAGATGATTGACGATGTTAAGCTTTCACTGCAGGGAAGAATTCCAACATACTTCCATGGACGTTCAGGTGGTATGGTTCCTGAGCCTGAGGAAATTGTTGAGAAGGTTAAGGAAATTCTTGGAGGTGATAAATAATGGCAATTGTATTTGAGAAAACAAAAGGATTAACTGACAAGCCTACCCATTATTGTCCAGGCTGTACACATGGAATAATTCACAGACTTGTTGCCGAGGTAATGGAGGAGATGGATCTTCTGGACGAAGCCATTGGTGTTGCACCTGTAGGCTGTTCAGTATTGGCATACGACTATTTCAATGTAGATATGCACGAGGCGGCTCACGGTAGAGCGCCAGCAGTTGCTACCGGTATCAAAAGGGTTCATCCTAAGAATTTTGTCTTCACATATCAGGGAGACGGTGACCTTGCCTCAATCGGTACTGCAGAAATTGTCCATGCTGCCCATAGAGGAGAGAGGTTCACAACTATTTTCGTGAACAATGCAATATACGGGATGACTGGCGGACAAATGGCTCCTACTACATTGATAGGACAAAAAACAACAACATCCCCTTATGGTAGAGAAGAAGCTACAACAGGTAAGCCAATCAAGATGTCAGAGATGTTGGCAACAATCGATGGTGCCAAGTTTGTGGAGAGGGTTGCAGTGAACACACCTGCCAACATAAGAAAAGCAAAAAAGGCTATCAGGGAAGCATTCAAGGTTCAGCTTGAAGGGAAGGGATTCGGTATTGTTGAGATTCTTTCAACCTGTCCGACAAACTGGGGTCTTACACCTGTGGAAGCAATGAAATGGTTGGAGAAGGATATGATTCCTTACTATCCATTGGGTAACTTCAAAAAGCCAGAGGAGGTAGAATAGAGATGAATGAAAGATTAATTATCGCCGGATTTGGTGGACAGGGTGTAATGGCAATGGGACAACTATTGACATATTCTGGAATGATAGAGGGTAAAAATGTATCATGGCTACCATCATACGGTCCTGAGATGCGTGGAGGTACTGCAAACTGTAATGTTACAATATCCTCAGATCCAGTGGGATCACCTGTAGTAATTGAGGCAACAACTGCCGTTGTACTTAACCTTCCATCACTTGACAAGTTTGAAGACAGTGTGGTACCAGGTGGAAACCTTATGATCAACTCATCTCTAATAGAGAAAAAGGCTGAAAGGGATGACATAAATGTTTACTATATACCAGCCAATGAAATAGCAAATGAAATAGGCAATGCCAGAATTGCA
This sequence comes from Gudongella ferriphila, assembly GCF_046224405.1. Lineage (NCBI taxonomy): Bacteria > Bacillati > Bacillota > Tissierellia > Tissierellales > Tissierellaceae > Gudongella > Gudongella ferriphila. Next base: position 17,013 of record NZ_JBJXRK010000006.1, read on the forward strand.
AACATGGTTATGCTTGGAGCATATATTGAGATAACTGGAGCAATCAAGATTGAATCAGTATATGAAGCATTTGGAAAGGTATTTGGAGAAACAAAGGCTCACCTCCTTCCAATTAACAAGGATGCCCTTAAGAGAGGGGCAGAGGTAGTAAGAGAGCAGATGAAGGTAAACGCATAGAATAAAAAAGCCAGACCGACAGGTCTGGCTTTTGCTAGCTTTGATGAAATATTTCCCTATAGTCATTATCTCGTATTTCGTATACCTTTTCAACCTCGTTGTCAGTAAGTATAAGTATATCACCATCATGGCTGACTCTAGCTCCTATTCCACAGTTGGAGCTCAATGCTCTTGGTACAGGCATCAACTTGCAGGAAACATTCAACCCTTTAAGTTTTCTCTGAAACTTTATTGCTCCTGAATGGGTAAAGAAAAGGACCATATAGCTTTTCATGCTATTTTCTACCCATGATCAAAATATCATCATCTTGATTCTGAAATTCCAAAAAGAAGCCTTCATGGCTCAAATATCTTTCTATATTGCCCTTGGCTGTCTCATTGTCCACTAGTATCTGAACAATATCTGGACTTTTTTTAAGAGCGTTTTTAGTCATGAGCACAGGCTGTGGACAGGACATTCCTCTTGCATCAATTATATTCATTTATTCTCCTCCTTTATGCTTCTGCGCGTTTTGTTGCAAACTCGGAATTGGCTGCTGATATTATCGCAACCAATACAAGGCTTATCATTACGGCTATCTGTCCATTCACAGTAGGTCCGGCACCGCTTGAAGCCAAGCCAAAATTATGGGCGATGGCTGCTCCAGCCACCATCCCGATTACACTGACAGCTGAATCGGTATTACCTTCACCTGCAAGGATAAGCTGTCTCATGGGACATCCTCCAAGAAGAACTGAACCCCATCCCGCCAGCAGCATCCCCATAAAATTCCACAAACCATCGCTATGGGCAATAGGCTGGTCTACAAATCCCAAATTGAAATAACCCATAAATACATTACCTGCAAAGGCAAAAATTAGAATTGCAACAAATCCAGAAATAAGATGGGAATCCCTAAAGAGGATCATATCTCTAATTCCGCCTACCATACATAGTCTGGTCCTTTGGGCAAGCCATCCAACAATCAACCCTGCACCAAGGGAAATCCAGATAGGTGCATGCATGGAGCCGGGACCTTCATTGCTGAAAAACAGAAAACCTGCGCCGGAAATCAAGAGAATAAGCAATCCGATATTTATGCCTGGAAATATGTACCCTTCAATTGAAGGCATTTTGTAGCTTCTTTTCAAGCTGAAGCCCTTATTCAAAAACAATACTCCAAAGTATATTCCTACAGCATATCCTCCGATGCCAAGCAGTGCGTTAAGATCCCCTCCTGCAAGCCTCAGTACCATTCTAAGGGGACAGCCTAAAAACATCAAGGCCCCAATCATGACCACAGCACCAAGTACAAATCTAGTGAAGGGTGAAGAACCTCCATTTGTTTTAAATTCCTTGTTCTTGATGGACACTATAAATGCACCTAGGACCAGACCTATAACCTCAGGTCTTATGTACTGAACAACTCCTGCACGGTGCAAGCCTATGCCACCTGCTATGTCTCTAAGAAAACATGCAATGCAAAATCCCATATTTGTCGGATTTCCAAAATACACAAGCAGTACGGAGAGTATTCCAACCACCGCCCCGGCAAAGATAATACTTCTTTTTTCTTTCATTTCAATCCCCCTATTCCTATGTAATGATGACATATATTCGTTATGATTATAACAATACCTGAGAAATAAGTTAAATTGAATTTATTAATGGAAAATATTTATCTATTAGAAAATTTAATACCAATTGAAATAAAAGTAAAAAGGGAGTAGCATCAAATTAACAATTAGTGGAGGATGGTATCTATGAAAAGGGTGTATCTTGATAATGGAGCTACTAGTTTTCCCAAGGCTCCAGGGGTTGCAGAGTCTATGATGGATTACATAATGAATAACGGTGCAAATGTAGGGAGAGGAATTTATGAAAGTTCATTTCAAGCAGAAAACATTGTCTATGAAACAAGGGAAAAGCTGGCAAAAATGTTTCACTTCCATGAGCCAGCCAATGTGGTATTCACGAAAAACATAACAGAAAGTCTAAACATAGTTCTAAAGGGATTACTGACGAAAAATGATCATGTAATAGTTTCTTCCATGGAACACAATGCAGTTATGAGGCCATTGAACTCTCTGGGTAAGAAGGGTGTTTCATTTTCAAGAATACAATGTAATCAAGTAGGTGAGCTAAACCCTCAGGATATTCTAAGACAAGTCAATGGCAATACAAGAGCAGTTGTTATGACCCATGCGTCCAATGTTTGCGGGACCATACTGAATCTGGAGGAAGTGGGGAAAATATGTAAGGATAAAGGCCTGATGTTTATAGTGGATGCAGCACAAACAGCTGGATTTATGGATGTTGATTTCAAGAGGCTAAATGCTGATGTAATTGCCTTTACCGGACACAAGAGTCTACTTGGTCCACAAGGTATGGGAGGATTTTTAATCAGCGATGACCTTGCAAAGGTAATAGAGACATTCATAGAGGGTGGCACCGGCAGTCTTTCTGATAAGGAGATACAACCTGAATATATGCCAGATAAGCTTGAGGCTGGTACACAAAACATTCCTGGAATTTATGGGCTCAATGCTGCTTTGGAGTATCTTGAAAAGAGAGGTATCGAAAACCTCAGAAGTATTGAAATGAATTTGGTCCAGGAATTCTTGGATGGATTGAGGAAAATCAATGGAATAGAAGTAATTGGGAAAAAGTCTGTTAATGACCGTACAGGTGTGGTTTCAATAGATGTACCTGGAAAGGACAATGCAGATATATCCTTTAGGCTTAATGATGAGTATGGTATTTCAACTAGATGCGGGATGCACTGCGCCCCCTCAGCTCATGAGACACTGGGGACCTTCCCAAGGGGAACAGTACGATTCAGCTTCTCCCACTTCAATACCCTGGAAGAGGTGGAATACACCCTGGAGGCAATCAAGAAACTAACCTAATGAAAAGCCAGACCGTCAGGTCTGGCTTTTCATATCATATCAGCGCAGCTTCAAATTCATCCATAAGCGCATCTACTGTTGTTATTTTGTCTACAAGATAGCCTCTTTTCCCTATGAAAACCAACCCGTTGTCCACATCTCCCTGAACGGCCCTCACAAGGGCGCTGGTGATGCAATAGGGCGTAGTGGCTGGATTACAGGCACTTAGGCAATTATAGCACTTGGTAATCTTTTCCCTCTCAAGGGAGACCTTTTCAATAAAGGGTGTCATTATAGCCTGTCCAGGCATTCCTACAGGACTGACTATATAATCGATGGACGCCTCATCTGCATTTACATAGGCCATCTTGTAATCATTATGGGCATCACATTCCTCTGTTGCAACAAACCTTGTTCCCATCTGAACTCCATCTGCTCCAAGATCGAGGAATTTTTTTATGTCCTCGCTGTTGTATATCCCACCTGCTACCACAATCTGGGCTGTTTTCCCGGCCTTTTCCTCAAAGGGTCTGATGGCATTCTTAACCTCGGTGAAAATATCCTCAAGCTTTGGAATTGGACCAGCTGAAAGAACTTCCTTGCTGAATCCAAGATGACCTCCCGCCAGGGGACCTTCGATTATTATAAGCTCAGGGAAATAGTTATGACGTTTTATCCATAACTTGGTAATTACTGCAGCAGCCTTACCTGAGGAGACTATTGGAGCAATTTTTGTCTTGCTTCCCTTAACCAGTCCCGGTAGGTCATTTGGCAAACCTGCTCCAGAAATTATCAAATCAATTTTTTCTTCAACTGCAGCCTTAACTGTATCTGCATAATTCTCTATGGCAACCATTAGGTTAACTCCAAGGATACCTAGGGGACTCTTTTCCCTTGCGGTTCTTATTTCCTTTCTTAAGGCCCTAATATTTGCTTCCTTGGTGTTTGTCATGAAATCAGGTTCCCTAAATCCAATCTGAACTCCAGATATGACACCAATTCCGCCTCTGTTGGCAACGGCTGAGGCAAGCCCTGAAAGAGATACTCCTACACCCATACCACCTTGGATAATTGGCAGTTGTGTTATTTTTTCTCCGATTTGCAATTGTTTCATTAACACACCTTCTCTCTATTTATCTATGGCAAATAGGAATTCACCTTCAGCGGCAACCTCGCCATTAACATAGGCTACGCCCTGGCCAATTCCTATTGAAACTCTAAGCTTAGTAATTTCAACATCCATCTTCAGCACGTCTCCGGGCTTAACCTTCCTCTTGAACCTAAACTTGTTTATCCCTGCAAAGTAGGGAGTCTTTCCCTTAAAGTCATCTCTGGCCAAGAGGATAATTGCCCCCACTTGAGCCATTGTCTCAATGATTATGACACCTGGCATCACAGGGTTTCCAGGAAAATGACCCTGAAAAAAAGGTTCGTTGATCGTAACCATCTTATAACCGGTTCCGGTTTTACCTTCCTCGGTTACATCGATCCTATCCACAAAAAGAAAAGGCTGTCTGTGAGGAATAAGCTCCATAATATGGTTGATATCATAGGATTTCAATCTTGTACACCTCCTTTTGATTTAATAGCAAGAAAATAAAATATTGATTAAATCATCATTTTGTACTATACTGTTCTTAAGTTTGCATGTGCCTATATTCAATAATAATTTAAAAACGAAAAATTTGCAAACTTTTAATCCCCCTAAAAACAGGAGGTGGTAAATTGAATAAAATATCCGTAGGAATCACCGGGATTGGGAGCTATGTTCCCGAGAATATCCTGACCAATGATGACCTTTCAAGAATGGTTGATACCAGTCATGAATGGATAGTCTCAAGAACCGGTATAGAGGAGAGAAGAATTGCGGACAAGGATCAGGCAACATCAGATCTTTCAACCATAGCGGCATTGAAGGCTCTTGAAGATGCAGAAATGAAACCTGAGGACCTTGACCTGATAATCGTGGCAACCGCAACTCCGGACTATATGTTTCCATCAACGGCAGCAATGGTTCAAAAGAATATCGGAGCAGTCAAGGCGGCAGCCTTTGACATGAGCGTAGGTTGTTCAGGCTTTGTATATGGACTTGTAACCGGAGCAAACTTCGTACAGACGGGAATGTATAAAAGGGTAATGGTAATTGGAGCAGAAATCCTTTCCTCGGTAGTGGATTGGGAGGACAGAAATACCTGCGTTTTGTTTGGAGACGGAGCGGGGGCGTGCATTTTGGAACCATGTGACGAAAGTTTTGGAATTCTTTCTTCAGAGCTTGGGTCAGATGGTGTCAAAGGAGACGTTTTAATAATACCTGGAGGAGGGTCCAAAAACCCTGCTTCTGAAGAGACGGTGAAGAACAAGCTTCATGCCATCAGGATGGATGGCAAGGAGGTCTTCAAGTTTGCAGTGAGAGTAATGGAGCAATCCTCACTTAGGGTTCTGGAGAGCGCAGGACTGGCTAAAGAGGATCTGGACTTCATGATATCCCACCAGGCAAACAGTAGAATCATTGATGCAGCCATGAAAAAGCTGGAACTTAACAAGGATAAGACCCATGTTAATCTTACAAAATATGGGAACACTTCTGCAGCCTCCGTGCCAGTTGCACTGGATGAGGCTGTTAAAGGTGAGCTTATAAAGAAGGGTGACAACCTACTTCTCATAGCATTTGGGGCAGGATTGTCATGGGCATCTGTTGTCCTTAAGTGGAACAAGGAGGTAAGAAATGTTTGATTCAAGATTAAAGGAGCTTCTTGGAATCAAGTACCCCATATTCCAAGGAGGGATGGCTTGGGTTGCAACAAGTGAGCTGGCAGCTGCAGTATCTGAAGCCGGGGGACTTGGAATAATTGCAGCTGGAAATGCACCGGGGGACTATGTTCGAGAAGAAATAAGAAAATTGAAAGAAATGACCGATAAGCCATTTGGCGTGAATATTATGCTTTTATCACCCTTTGCCGAGGACATTGTGGATATAGTATGCGACGAGGGAGTTCCTGTTGTTACCACAGGTGCGGGAAATCCGGGAAAGTTTCTTGAAAGGTTCAGGAAACACAACATAAAGGTCATACCTGTGGTACCTACAGTATCCTTGGCAAAGAGACTGGAAAAGCAGGGAGTGGATGCATTGATTGTTGAGGGAACTGAAGCCGGAGGCCATATTGGTGAACTTACAACAATGGCTCTTGTACCTCAGGTTCGAGATGCAGTTAGCATTCCAGTGATTGCTGCCGGTGGAATAGCCGATGGCAGGGGAATTGTTGCTGCATTGGCTCTTGGGGCGGATGGTGTTCAGCTTGGAACAAGATTTGTTTGCTCCACTGAAGCCAAGGTACACCAGAATTACAAGGACAAGCTCATCAATGCAAAGGACAGGGATGCCCTTGTAACAGGTAGAAGCACGGGTCACCCTGTAAGAGTGATAAAGAATCAGTTTACTAGAGAGTTCATTGAGCTTGAAAAGTCTGGAGCGTCCATAGAGGACCTTGAGAAGATGGGTTCAGGTAGACTTCGGATGGCAGTTGTTGAAGGGGACGTTGATAAGGGCTCTGTAATGTCTGGACAAATTGCAGGAATGATCAATGATATCAAGCCCTGTCACGAGATCATACAACAGTTGATTCAGGAAGCTCAGCAGGTCTTGGGCAAGCTGAATAACCTGGAAGGAGGTGAGGTACATGAGTAAGCGCGCATTTATCTTTCCTGGTCAAGGAGCTCAGTACGTAGGAATGGGTCAGGACTTCTTTCAGCAGATAAAGGAATCCAAGATGGTCTTTGAGGAAGCTGATGATACTTTAAAAAGCTCACTTTCAAAGGTTATATTTGAAGGTGATGAAGAGGACCTTAAGAAGACTGAAACTACACAGCCTGCAATACTTACTGCAAGCATCGCAATGCTCAGGGCACTCCAAAAGGAAGGCATTGACTGCGATTACACAGCAGGACTAAGTCTTGGAGAATATAGCTCGCTTGTACTTAGCAAGGCTTTGAGATTTCAAGATGCCCTGTCAATTGTAAGACAGAGAGGTAAGTTCATGCAGGAGGCAGTACCCCATGGAGTTGGCGGAATGGCAGCAATTCTTGGTCTTGACAGATCGAGATTGCCGGAGGTGCTATTTGCAGCTAAGGATTTTGGAATCGTTGAGGTTGCCAACTACAATAGCCCAGAGCAGATAGTTATATCTGGAGAGAAGAAGGGACTTAGAATAGCTTGTGCAAAGGCTTTGGAGGAAGGAGCTAAGAGAGCTGTAGAGCTTCCTGTAAGCGCCCCCTTCCATACATCAATGCTTTCTCCGGCTGGAGAGAGACTCAAGGTTGAACTTGAGAAGATAAGCATAGGTGACTTCCAAAAGAAGGTCATAACAAATGTTGACGGTAAGGCACTTGACAGTAAGGATCAGCTTGTATCAAAGCTGGTTGACCAGGTTTCGCATTCAGTGCTTTGGCATCAATCAATTGAATATATGATTAACGATGGAGTTGATACCTTTGTTGAAATTGGTCCCGGGAAATCCTTATCAGGCTTTGTCAAGAGAATTGGAAAGTCTATGGGTAAGGATGTAAATTCCATGAATATTTGTGATATGGACAGCTTTAGAGGCACGGTTGAAAAGCTGACAAAGGGGGCTTAGAGTATGAATGGTAAGGTAGCGTTGGTCACTGGAGGAAGCAGAGGAATTGGGAGAAACATTGCAGGGAAACTTGCAGATGAAGGCTTCCACGTGGCCATAACATACAATAGCAATGAAGAACTGGCAATGGAAGTGGTTAGTGAGCTTGAAAAGTCAGGAGTAAAGGCCGCTTGTTACAGAGCCGATATCAGCGTTAAGGACCAGGTGGACAATCTTTTCAAGGAAATTGAGAAAGACCTGGGTACGGTTGATATTCTTGTTAACAATGCAGGAATAACCAAGGATAATCTTCTTATAAGAATGTCTGAGGATGATTGGGATTCCGTTATGGATGTCAATCTTAAGGGAGCTTTCCTAACAACCAAAGCGGTTGCAAGAGGTATGATGAAAAAAAGATATGGGAAAATAATCAATATTTCCTCTGTGGTAGGAGTCATGGGTAATCCCGGACAGGGTAACTATTCAGCCTCAAAGGCAGGACTCATAGGATTTACAAAATCGATGGCAAGGGAGCTTGCAAGCCGCGGAATAAGGGTTAATGCAATTGCGCCAGGATTTATAAGCACTGATATGACAAACGGCTTAAAGGATGAAGTCAAAGAGGCAATGCTTTCAAACATACCCTTGGGGTATTTTGCGGAGCCTGATGAAGTAAGCAATTTGGTGGCATTTCTGGCAAGTGAGAAATCAGATTATATAACTGGCCAGGTAATACAGATAGACGGTGGAATGAACATTTAAATTCAAGGAGGAGACAAAATGGTATTTGATAAGGTAAAGGAAATTATAGCAGAGCAATTGGACGTAGAGGTTGAGAGAGTAACTATGGAGACTTCACTGATGAAGGATCTTGAAGCGGATTCACTAGATGCTGTGGAAATCATGATGGCTCTTGAGGACGAGTTTGAAATTGAAGTACCCGATGAAGATGCTGAAAAATTTGCCAACATCGGAGATATTGTAAAATACGTGGAGGCTAAGTTAGCCTAAACTAAAGAGAGGTGTAAGGATGAATAGAGTAGTAATCACCGGGCTTGGAGCCATAACACCTGTGGGATCAGGCAAAGAAGAATTCTGGAATTCCATAATATCCGGAAAATCCGGGATAGGATATGTAACAAAGTTCGACACTAAGGATCATGACGTAAAGATTGCAGCTGAAGTAAAGGATTTTGACCCAACGGAGTTCATGGGTAAAAAGGATGCCAAGAGAATGGACCTGTTCAGTCAGTATGCCATAGCTGCTACAAAGCAGGCACTTGACGATTCGGGGATTGACCTTGAGAAGGTAGACCTTGATAGAGCCGGTACAATAATTGGTTCTGGAATTGGTGGTGTATCCACACTGGAGTCGGAAAAGGAAAAAATGGACGAGAAGGGACCAGGACGAATTAGCCCCCTCTTTATTCCAATGATGATTTCAAATATGGCTGCAGGTCAGGTATCAATGGCTTTCGGGCTGAAGGGTTCATCTATGACAATTACAACAGCGTGCGCATCTGCGACACACGCCATAGGTGAAGCCTTCAGAATGATCAAGTACGGAAATCTTGACTTTGCTGTAACTGGAGGTACGGAGAGCTCGATTACTCCACTGTCCATGGGAGGATTTATTTCAATGAAGGCTCTTTCAGGCAACAATGACAATCCTCAATCTGCAAGCAGGCCATTTGACAAAAACAGGGATGGATTTGTTATGGGTGAAGGAGCTGGTATAATAGTTCTGGAGGATTTAGATCATGCCCTTAAGAGAGGAGCAACAATATATGCAGAAATAATAGGCTATGGCTCCACATCTGATGCGTTTCACATCACACAGCCTGACCCTGAAGCAAAGGGTGCCAGAAATGCAATGGAAATGGCTATAAATGAAGGAAACATTGGACTGGAGGATGTGCACTATATAAATGCACACGGAACCAGCACGTATTTCAATGATAAGCTTGAGACTCTTGCAATTAAGACCCTTTTTGGAGACCATGCCAACAAGCTAAACATTAGCAGCACCAAATCAATGACTGGTCATCTACTTGGAGCAGCAGGAGGAATAGAGGCAATTGCCACAACATTGGCCCTTAAGGAGGGAATCATTCCGCCGACAATAAACTATGAAACTCAGGATGAGGAATGTGACCTTAATTACACCCCAAACAAGGCAGTTCACAGGGACATAGAACATGCTCTTTCAAACTCATTGGGATTTGGTGGACATAACGCAAGTATATTATTGAAAAAATACAAGTCTTAGAAGTTTTGCTGATCGGCGTTGACCGATCAGCTATTTTATTCCCAGTAAATCCTATTTTATGCTATACTAATATGTAGAGTAATGGAGGTAGAAAATGGACATATCGATACCTAAATATATAGAAAACATAATAGATAGAATAGAAGAGGCAGGCTTTACTGCATACCTTGTGGGAGGTTGTGTAAGGGATTTTATTTTGGATAAACCGCCGGTCGATTATGACCTGGCTACCTCGGCTACGCCTATTCAGATAATGACTCTGTTCAAGGATAGGAAAACAGTTGAGATAGGCAGTGAATACGGAACCGTTGTTATTGTTGAAAAGGAAGGAAATGTTGAGGTTACAACCTACAGGACAGAAGGTATTTATTTGGATGGAAGGCGGCCTGAGAATGTCAGCTTCACACAGGATATACTGGAGGACCTCAGAAGAAGGGACTTCACAATAAATGCAATGGCATATCACCCTGAACGGGGTTTGCTTGATCCATACAATGGAACTGAGGACATCAGGGATAGTCTAGTGAGGTGCGTGGGAAACCCCAGAGAAAGGCTCTCGGAGGATTATCTTAGAATCCTGCGTGCAGTAAGATTTGCTACTCAACTTGACTTTCTGATAGATATTAAGACCTCTGAAGCGTGTATGGATTTGGCACCAAAGCTTGAAAGGGTCAGCATTGATAGAATAAGGGAGGAGTTTTTCAAGATACTTCTCTCAAAGAAGCCTTCCAGGGGATTTCTTCTAATGAGAAGCTTGGGGATACTGAAGGAGGTAATTCCGGAACTGATTCCTGCAATTGGCTTTGACCAAAGGAATCCATACCACGACAGGTCAGTATTTCAGCATACATTGACAGTTATGGACAATACGCCACCTGTACTTCATATTAGACTTGCTGCACTGCTCCATGATATAGGCAAGCCATACACCTTTACCTTGGATGACAAGGGAGTTGGACACTTTTATGGACACGATAAGGCCAGTGTGAAGATAGGAAAGGAAATACTTGCAAGGCTTAATTGCTCTACGGAGCTTACTGAGTGGACTCTTAAGCTGGTAAAGGAGCACATGATACACCACCCTGACTTGAAGAAAAAAGGTTTGAAAAGGCAGCTGCAAAGAGTGGGAGAGGATAGGATCCACGACCTTATAGATCTTCAGATTGCCGATAGACTTAGTAAAAGTGGGAACAACGATGTGTCAAATCTGTTGGCAAAAAAAAGAGCCATCGATTCAATCCTTTTAGCAAAGGAGCCCTTCTGCAGGAAGCACCTGGCCATAAACGGGGATGACCTTAAGGAGATGGGCTATTCACAGGGAAGGATAATCGGGAAGATACTGGAGTACCTTTTGAATTGCGTATTGGAAAAACCTGAGCTGAATAAACATGATACATTGAAAAGGATTGCAAAGGAAATTTATCCTTTGGATTAGAATATTAATTATTATGGGGGAATATTGATGGGAAAACTATTTGGTACTGACGGAGTTAGAGGCGTTGCAAATGAGGAGCTTACACCGGAGCTGGCATTTGAAATCGGTAGGGCAGGGGCCTATGTACTGGCACGGGAGAGAAAAGGCAGGGTTCTGGTAGGCAAGGATACAAGAATCTCAGGGGATATGCTGGAAGCTGCATTGACTGCAGGTATTTGTTCCATGGGCTTGGATGTTGAATCTGTGGGAATCATACCCACACCGGCGGTTGCCTATTTAACAAGAAAATATGGAGCGGTTGCCGGTGTTGTAATTTCAGCATCGCATAATCCGGGGGAGTACAACGGAATCAAATTTTTCAGCGGTGATGGTTTGAAGCTTCCGGATGCAACAGAGAATGAAATTGAAGATTTAATGAACAATAAGGGAGAAATAAAGGAGAGACCAATTAAAAACCTGATTGGAAGGGTATATATTAACGAGAATGCAGCGGATGATTACAAGGAATTCCTCAAGTCCACTATTGAAACCGACCTATCAGGAATTAAAGTTGCTATGGATTGTGGTCATGGAGCACTTTATGAGATTGGACCACAGTTGATTGAGGAAATGGGTGGAGAAGTATTCCCAATAAACACAAACCCTGATGGAATGAATATCAACGATGCCTGTGGATCCACCAAGCCTCAGCTTGTACAGAGGCTTGTATTGGAAAAGGAGGCGGATCTTGGCATAGCCTTTGATGGAGATGCTGACAGGATAATAGCGGTTGACGAAAAAGGCGAAATAATTGACGGTGACCATATACTTGCAATTTGCAGCAGATTCCTTAAGGAAAAGGGAAAGCTGGAGAAGGATACGGTTGTGGGAACTGTTATGACCAATATGGGCCTTGATGAATTTCTAGGTAACAACGGAATGGATATAGTAAAAACAGCTGTGGGAGATAGGTATATCCTTGAAGAAATGATTAGGAAAGGCTACTCCCTGGGAGGAGAACAATCCGGGCATATAATCTTTCTTGAGCATAATACGACCGGAGACGGTTTGGCAACAGCTCTACAGCTGATTCAGGTGATCAAGGAGACTGGACAGAGGGCTTCGGAGCTTAATGGAATAATGAAGAATTACCCTCAGGTTCTTGTAAATGCAAGGGTAGAGAATTCATATAAGACCAAGTATATGGAAATACCTGAAATCAAGGAAGAGATACTCAAGCTGGAAAGTCATTTCGACGGAGAAGGTAGAGTTTTAATAAGACCTTCAGGGACAGAACCTCTTGTCAGGGTTATGATAGAGGGTAAGGACCAGGATATGATATCCAAAAAAGCTCATGAGCTTGCTGCATTTATTGAATCAGTGATAGGACCAAAATAAGCCAGGGAGTGATGATATGGAGTACAAAATCGTAGCAGATAGCAGTTGTGATACAAATGAACAGCTTGACAAGTACATGGAAATACACAAGGTACCATTCAAGATTGACATCGATAAGAGGTCTTTTATTGACAATGATGAGCTAGACCTGGAGGACATGGTAAAGACCATGAAGGGGAGTCCCAATCCAATCAAGTCCTCCTGTCCCTCACCTGGTGATTTCAAGGAAGCCTACGGAGATGTTGAAAATGTTTTTGTTGTAACCATTTCCAAAGAGCTGTCCGGAACTTACAACAGCGCCACATTGGCAAGGGATATGTCGATGGAGGAACATGAAGGTCAGTTTGTTCATGTCTTCAATTCCAAGTCTGCCAGCATAGGTGAGACAATTGCAGCCATGAAAATCCAGGAATGTGTCAACAGGGGAATGAAAAGGGAAGAGATTGTAGAAACTGTGGAGAATTTCATTAAAGACTCAAAAACATTCTTCATATCTCAAGACCTGGGAAATCTTATCAAGAATGGTAGAATCTCAAAAACCCAGGGTTTGATAGCAAACGTATTGAACATTAAGCCCATTATGAAAAGGGATGAGGATGGGAATATCGTAGCAGTTGAGAAAATAAGGGGTAGCAAAAAGGCATTCAAACGATTGGCGGAGATTATTGGTGAGAACGGGTCTGATTTTGAGGAGCGGATCATAGCAATTTCCCATGCGAATGCCTTGGATAAAGCACTTGAGTTGAAAAAGGACATTGAAAAATTAAACTTCAAGGAAGTTATAATCGTTGAAACCAAAGGACTGTCAACTGCATATGTAAACGATGGAGGAATAATCGTATCCTTTGGGTAGTGGAGATTTTTTAAAGGGATTTGTCAAAAAATATTTGACAAATCCCTTTTCGATGCTATAATAGTAAGAGTGAGTGATATTCACTTAACATTCCATGCGGGAATGGCGGAATTGGCAGACGCGCTAGACTTAGGATCTAGTGTCATTGACGTGGGGGTTCAAGTCCTCTTTCCCGCACCAGATCAAACCAGTGGTTATTGCCATTGGTTTTTTTCATATGAGTATCAGGAAAAGCGCCTTAATGTCTGAGATATGCTTTTCTAAATATACCAAAACTATTACAGATATGGTATAATAATGTGATGGGGACTAAAATTCGGATCAGAATAAAAAAATATACTAGGGGGTTCATCAATGAAGGCAGTTTTTGAAAAGAAGGAAAAAAATACGGTACACTTTAATATGGAATTACCAGCTGGTGATTTTGAGAAGGCTCTTCAGCAGACCTATCTCAAGAACAGGGGAAGATTCAATGTTCCTGGCTTCAGAAAGGGCAAAGTACCAAGAAAGATTATTGAAATGAACTATGGGGAAGAAATCTTCTATGAGGATGCAATCAATATGCTTCTTCCAGACGCTTATTCAAGTGCTGTGGAAGAGCTTGAGCTTGAGCCAGTAGACAGTCCAGAAGTGGATGTTGAAGAGATAAAGAGTGGCGAGCCTATAAAGGTGAACTTCAGTGTTGAAGTGAAGCCTGAGGTAAAGCTTGGAGACTATAGCGAAATCCAGCTGGAAAAGGTCGATTATTCAGTGACTGATGAGATGGTACAGGCAGAGCTTGACAAAGCCAGAGACATGAACTCAAGGATGGTTGATGCCGGAGACAGGGAAGTACAGGAAGGCGACATTCTAACTATAGATTTTGCCGGATTTGTTGACGACGAGCAGTTCTCAGGCGGAACAGCGGAAGACCAAACTCTTGAGATCGGTGCAGGACAATTCATTCCAGGATTCGAGGAAGGTCTTGTGGGAAAATCAAAGGGTGATGAAGTGGATGTTGAAGTAACTTTCCCAGAGGAATACCACGAAGAATCACTTAAGGGAAAACCAGCAGTATTCAAGGTTACAATAAAGGAAATTAAGGTGAAGGAGCTTCCTGAGCTGGATGATGAGTTTGCAAAGGATGTAAGTGAGTTCGATACCCTTGAGGAGTATAGGGACAGCCTTAGGGAAGAGCTAAGCAAGTCATTTGAAAATCAGGAAAGAATCGAGACTGAAAACAACCTGGTTGACAAAGTGGTTGAAATGTCAGAGGTAGAGGTTCCTGAGGCCATGATCCAATCACAGGTTGAGAACGAAATAAAAGATTTCGAATATAGAGTAAAAAATCAGGGTTTTGAGCTTGAGCAATATCTTGAGTTAACCGGAACATCAATGAGCGACCTTGAACTGAACTTTAGACCTATGGCGGAAAAAAGAGTCAAGGCTGATCTTGTTCTTGAAGCAATAGCTGAAGCTGAAGGTGTAGAGGTGACCGACGAAGATTTGGACGCTGAGCTTGAGAAACTGGCTGAGCAGTACAATCAAGTTGAAAACAAGGATAATTTCATTGAACAAATGAAAAAAGGAGATTTAGGATTCCTTAAAGCGGGTATATCCAATACCAAGGTTTTGGATTTACTAAAGGAAAAAGTTAAGTATATTGGATAGGAGGAATATATATGTCATTGGTTCCAATAGTTGTTGAACAGACTAACAGAGGAGAAAGGTCATATGATATTTATTCCAGGCTGTTAAAGGATAGGATAATAATTCTTGGTTCTGAGATAAACGATGCTATTGCTGATCTTGTAGTAGCTCAGCTGCTGTTTCTTGAGGCAGAAGATCCAGAAAAGGACATCCAGATATATATCAACAGTCCAGGTGGCTCTGTAAGTGCTGGATTTGCAATATATGACACAATTCAATATATCAAGCCTGATGTCACTACCATTTGCATAGGTAGAGCCGCAAGCATGGGAGCATTCCTGCTGGCAGCCGGAACGAAGGGTAAGAGGTTTGCCTTGCCTAATTCTGACATAATGATTCATCAGCCGCTGGGAGGAGCTCAGGGACAGGCCGAGGACATCAGAATACAGGCTGAGAAGATAATTGAAATCAGGGAAAGAATAAACAGAATACTTGCTGAGAGAACAGGACAACCCCTGGAAAGAATAGCAAAGGATACAGACAGGGATTATTATATGAGTGCTGCAGAAGCTGTGGAGTATGGAATAATCGATGCTGTTATGGAGAGAAAGAAATAAGAGGTGATTCCATGGCAAAAAATGATGACAAGCAATTGAGATGCTCGTTCTGCGGGAAACCACAGGATCAGGTAAAAAGACTTATAGCGGGTCCGAATGTGTATATCTGTAATGAGTGCATCGAGCTATGTCAGGAGATAATCGACGAGGAATTTGTTGATTACAACCAAGATTACGAACTTAGTGATCTGCCCAAGCCTTCAGGTATAAAGGAAACTCTTGATGAGTATGTAATACAACAGGAGAGGGCAAAGAGAAATCTTGCAGTGGCAGTTTACAATCACTACAAGAGGATAAATAGAAAGACATCAAAAGCAGAGGATGTGGAGCTTCAGAAAAGTAATATTCTTATGATTGGACCCACAGGTTCAGGTAAGACTCTTCTTGCACAGACCCTTGCCAGAATTTTGAATGTACCATTCGCAATAGCGGATGCCACTTCACTTACTGAGGCAGGCTATGTAGGAGAGGATGTTGAGAATATTATCTTAAAGCTTATCCAGGCTGCTGATTATGATATTGAAAAGGCAGAAAAGGGTATAGTATATATAGATGAAATCGACAAGGTGGCAAGAAAGACTGAGAATCCTTCAATTACAAGAGATGTAAGTGGTGAGGGAGTCCAGCAGGCCCTCCTCAAGATTCTTGAGGGCACCGTGGCCAATGTACCTCCACAGGGTGGAAGAAAGCATCCCCACCAGGAGTTCATTCAGATTGACACAACCAATATTCTTTTCATAGTTGGTGGAGCATTTGACGGCCTGGATAGCATCATACAATCCAGGGTCGGCAAAAAGACCATGGGCTTTGGAGCAGATGTGAAGTCAAGAAAGAAAAACATTGGTGAGCTTTTGAAGCAAATTCAGCCTGAGGACCTTATAAAATTCGGTCTGATTCCAGAGTTTGTTGGTAGACTACCGGTTTTGGCAACCCTTGAAGAGCTGGATGAAGAGGCGTTGGTAAGAATTCTTACAGAGCCGAAGAATGCACTTGTCAAGCAGTATACCCAGCTATTCAGCATGGATGATATCGAGCTTGAATTTGAGGAAGAGGCATTGGAACTAATAGCAAGAAAGGCAATCGAGAGAAAGACAGGGGCAAGAGGCCTCAGAAGCATAATCGAAGAAAAAATGCTTGATATAATGTATGAGCTTCCAACAATGGAAAATGTTCAAAAATGCATTGTAACCAAGGATACAATTGAAAATGGAACAGAGCCTACACTTGTGCTGGTTGACAAGAAAAAAAGTAGGACAAAAGAAAATAGCAGTAAGGAATCTGCATCTTAAAGGCTCACAACTGTGAGCTTTTATTTTGCATTTAGGAGGTACGAAAATGAATAACCCCTATATTATTGAAGAGAGAAAAATTCCCCTGATACCCCTTAGAGGAATATCTATATTTCCCCACATGGTCATACATTTTGACGTGGGAAGGGAGAAGTCGGTACAGGCTCTGGAAAAATCCATGATGGACGATTCGCTGATAATGCTTTGTACACAGATAAATCCCAAGGTTGAAGAGCCTGATTTTGATGATTTCTATCATGTTGGCACCATAGCAAAGGTAAAACAAATGCTCAAGCTTCCAGGGGGAAGCATAAGAGTGTTGGTCGAAGGAATCAACAGAGGAAAAGTGAAGAGTCTAAGCCAGGAAGAGCCATACTTTGAGGCTGTTGCCGATATCTATAGCTATGAAAGTGAAGACCTGGAGAAGAGTCAAGAGACTGAAGCTGCAATGAGACTTGTAATCGAGGATCTTGAGGAGTATATAAGCCTTAATCCAAAGGTCTCCTCAGAGGTCATATACACCATTTCAGACATAGAAGACCCAGGCAGACTTGCAGATGTTATAGCTTCATACATCTTCCTAAAGCAGGATGATGACCAGAAGATACTACAGACCTTTGATTTCTTTCAGAGGCTGGAGATTCTTCATGAGATATTGCAACGGGAGATTGAACTCTTGAGGATCGAGGATAAGATCAACCAAAGGGTCAAGAAGCAGATAAACAAGGTCCAGAAGGAGTATTACCTGAAGGAGCAGCTGAAGGCAATCCAGAAGGAGCTTGGCGAGGATGACAGCTTTTCAGGTGAAATAGAGGAATATCAGAGTAAAATAAAGAAAATCAAGATGCCAAAGGAAGTCAAGGAAAAGGCATTGAAGGAAGTTGACAGGCTTGCGAAGATGTCTCCCCATTCGGCTGAGGTGGGAGTGATAAGGACCTATCTTGATTGGATTGTTGACCTTCCATGGGATAAGGAAACAAAGGAAAAAATTGATATTAAAAAGGCAAGGGAGATTCTTGACAACGACCATTACGGTCTAAAGGACGTAAAGGAAAGGATTCTTGAGTTTATAGCCATCAGAAAACTTACAAATTCTATTAAGGGACCGATACTTTGCCTCGTTGGACCTCCTGGAGTAGGTAAGACATCAATCGCCCGATCAATTGCATCTTCACTTAACAGAAACTTTGTTAGAATGTCATTGGGAGGAGTAAGGGACGAAGCTGAAATAAGAGGTCACAGAAGAACCTATGTTGGCAGCATGCCTGGAAGGATAATCAGCTCCATCAAGAAAGCGGAAACAAGAAATCCAGTGTTCCTGTTCGATGAAATAGACAAGCTGGCCAGTGACTTCAGGGGAGATCCAGCCAGTGCACTTCTGGAGGTATTGGATCCTGAACAGAACTCAACCTTTACTGACCACTTCCTGGAGGCTCCTTTTGACCTTTCAAAGGTTATGTTTATAACAACTGCAAATACGACATCAACAATACCTCCTGCCCTTTTGGACAGGATGGAGGTAATCAGAATCAGTGGCTACACTGAGGAGGAGAAGCTCCAGATAGCCAAGAGATACCTGTTGCCTAAACAAATGAAGGAGCATGGACTGAAGGATGACCAGATCAAGGTGTCAGATGCAGCACTTAGAGGTGTAATAAACTACTATACCAGAGAAGCGGGAGTTAGAAATCTGGAGAGGAATATTGCAAATCTATGTAGAAAGGCTGCAAAGAAGATAGTTGAGGAAGGTAAAAAGTCCGTGTCCATAAATGCCGGGAACATAACATCATATCTTGGAACTAAAAAGTTCAGATATGACAAGCTGGAAGAGAAAAACCAGATTGGTGTAGCAAATGGTCTTGCATGGACTGCTGTAGGTGGAGAAACTCTTTCCGTAGAGGTTACTACAATGAAGGGTACGGGAAAAACCCAGCTTACGGGAAAGCTTGGAGATGTGATGAAGGAATCGGCAATGGCTGGAATAAGCTATGTAAGGGCAAATGCCGAAAGACTTAAGATATCACCTGATTTCTATAAGGATGTTGATATTCACATACACGTACCAGAAGGTGCAATTCCAAAGGACGGACCATCTGCTGGAATTACAATAGCAACAGCGGTGATATCAGCTTTGACTGAAAGGCCCATACTAAGAGAGGTTGCCATGACTGGAGAAATAACACTTAGAGGCAGGGTCCTGCCTGTAGGAGGAATTAAGGAGAAGCTGCTTGCTGCTCATAGAATGGGGATCCAGATGGTCCTTTTGCCGTTCGACAACAAGAAGGATCTTGAGGAAATACCTGACAAGATCAAGAAGAAGATGGAGTTTGTGCTGGTGAAAAATCTGGACCAGGTCCTGGAACACGCATTGGAAAAGGGTGAGATTGATGAAGATAATTAGCTCAGACCTACAGACAATGGCTGTTGCACCGAAAGGCTACCCGGATGATGGATTGCCGGAGCTTGCTTTTGCAGGGAGGTCCAATGTTGGAAAATCATCATTTATAAACGCCATGCTAAATAGGACAAACCTTGCAAGGACAAGCGGAAAGCCTGGGAAGACAAGGACCATAAACTTTTATCTTATAAACGAGATATTTAGATTTGTGGATCTACCAGGTTATGGATATGCTCAGGTCTCAAAGAGTGAGCGTAAAAAGTGGGGAGACATAATCGAGTTGTATCTAAGAAAACGAGATAACCTTAAGGCCATAGTCCTTTTGGTTGACATCAGACACAAGCCCTCTGCACAGGATGTTGACATGTACCATTGGATTAAAACCTTTGGGTATGACGCGATTATTGTTGCCACTAAGGCAGATAAAATAGCACGGGGACAATGGGAAAGACACATGAAGATTATCAGGGAAGAACTTGAGATAGAGGGAAATGACTTTGTAGTACCCTTCTCTTCATCAAAGAAACTTAATGTTGACAAGCTATGGGACATATTTGAGCCAATGCTCATACAAGAGACATTGGAAGGATAAAAGAGTGCAAATAAAGAGCCAGTGGTTTCCACTGGCTCTTTGTAAGTACTTTTACTCTTTTTCAAACATATCCTTAGTTGCTCCACATACGGGGCATACCCAATCCTCTGGTAGATCTTCAAAAGCTGTTCCTGGAGCTATACCTCCATCTGGATCTCCTTCAGCTGGATCATAAACATAACCGCATGGTCCACATACCCATTTGTCCATTGTGCATTCTCCTTTCGTTTGTGAATTTACTTAGTTACCTTATTATACCATATTTCCACTAAAAAGAAACAGGTAAATTTTTTGGAGGAAACCGTTATATTAGATTATATCTGGAAAAGATGGGTAAAATACATATGACTAGAATATTTGGATGTGATAGAAATGAATTATATTTATAAGGGTACAGTCTGCAGCGATCTTGAAACCATTAAGAATTTCATCGACAAGACTGTAACTAATCTCGACAGCTTAATATCCGATAGAGACCTTATATTTGATATAAAGGTAATTCTAAATGAACTTATTGTCAACGGAGCTCTCCATGGCAACGAATGCGTGTCCTCAAAATGCGTTAGCCTGACACTGAAAATGAGTCAGGATAAACTTACAATTGAGGTTCAGGACGAGGGAGACGGAATTCAATATGATCCAGGGGAATACAACCCTTCAGACCTTAAGTCTTGGGGAAGGGGCCTGGTTCTTGTAAATGGACTCTCAGACGAGTTCTATGTAGACAGGAACAGAGTGGTCTCGGTTAAAAATATTGTTTAGGCACTTATAAATTATTATATTTGTGATTAAAGTATTATTCCAAGATGGATAATACTTTATTTTTGTGTTTTGTGTGAAAGTGTGATAATATTATAAAGTTAAGCATATGACAATTTGATTATAGAAGGGATCTGTAATAAGTTTATGAAAAGAAATGATATTAGAAACGTAGCAATCATCGCCCATGTCGACCATGGGAAGACCACCTTGGTGGACAGTCTTCTTAGGCAATCTGGAATATTCAGGGAAAACCAGGTTGTTCAGGAAAGGGTAATGGATTCCAATGACATAGAAAAGGAAAGAGGAATCACAATACTGGCAAAAAACACTGCTGTTACCTACAAGGGAGTTAAGATTAATATTGTCGATACACCTGGACACGCTGATTTTGGTGGAGAAGTGGAACGAGTCCTTAAAATGGTAAATGGGGTAGTTCTACTTGTGGATGCCTTTGAGGGAGCCATGCCTCAGACAAAGTTTGTTTTGAGAAAGGCTCTTGAACTTGAGCTGCCGGTAGTGGTTGCAATAAACAAGATCGATAGACCAGAAGCAAGACCTGAAGAGGTAATTGATGAAATACTGGACCTTTTTATAGAACTTGGTGCAAAGGATAGCCAGCTGGATTGTCCATTTGTATTTACCTCTGCCAAGGAAGGAACAGCAACCTTGGATCTTGAAGACAGTACAGAAACAATGAAGGATTTGTTTGAGACAATTGTCGAATACATTCCAGCTCCTGAAGGAGATTCAGAGGGAGCCACACAAATCTTGATTTCCACAATAGACTACAATGAGTATGTGGGCAGGATAGGAATTGGAAAGGTTGAAAGAGGAGTAATCCACACCAACCAGGAAGTAATAATTGTAAACAAGGCAAAGCCAGATAGGAAAGTTAAGGCAAAGATAAACAAGCTGTATGAGTTTGAAGGCTTGAACAGAGTGGAGGTTGAAAGATCAACCATAGGAAGTATTGTAGCTCTTTCTGGACCTGCAGACCTGGAAATAGGAGATACCCTATGTGATCTGGATACCCCAGAGGCTATCGATTTCGTAAAAATTTCTGAGCCAACTCTTGCAATGACATTTTCTGTAAACAATAGTCCTTTCGCAGGAAGGGAAGGTGACTTTGTAACGTCAAGACAGCTAAGGAATAGACTCTACAAGGAGCTTCAGACGGATGTAAGTTTAAGGGTGGAGGATACAGACCAAACCGATGCCTTCAGGGTATCTGGAAGAGGAGAGCTTCACCTGTCCGTTCTTATTGAAAACATGAGAAGAGAAGGCTATGAATTCCAGGTATCGAAACCGGTAGTCCTTTACAAGACAATTGACGGTAAAAAGCATGAGCCAATGGAAAAGGTCACCATAGATGTGGGAAATGAGTTTGTTGGGGCAGTAATTGACAAGCTTGGACAAAGAAAAGGGGAGCTTGCAAGCATGTCAGAGCCTGTTGGAGGCTATGCACGACTTATCTTTTCAATACCTGCCAGAGGATTGATTGGATACAGGCAGGAATTTCTGACAGACACAAAGGGTAATGGAATATTGAACACTATTTTTGATGGATATGCCCCATACAAAGGTGATATTCCAAGAAGAAAAACAGGCTCAATAATAGCCTTCGAAACGGGGGAGGCTACTGGCTATGGCTTGTACTCAGCCCAAGAAAGGGGTATATTATTCATAGAGGCTGGAAAGTCAGTCTATGAAGGAATGGTTGTCGGTTCAAATCCAAAGGGCTTGGATATTGAGGTCAACGTTACAAAGAGAAAACAGCAGTCAAATGTAAGAGCCTCTGGTTCAGATGATTCATTGAGACTGTCAACTCCTAAAATCATGTCTCTTGAAGAAGCTCTTGAGTTCATAGAAGAGGACGAACTTATCGAGGTAACACCTCTTAATTTCAGAATCAGGAAGAGGATATTGGAGACAAATAAAAGATACAAATCAAAAAAATAACATAGAGAACAAGAAAAGGGGAGGCTCCAATGGAAAGCCTGTTTTCATCCTACATGTTCATATTCAGTAACCTTATATGGATCAATATACTACTTGCATTGGTGTTGGTTTTCTTCGAAAGGAGAAACCCGACATCCACATGGTTGTGGCTTATGGTCCTGCTTTTTTTGCCTGGTATCGGGTTTATACTGTACCTTTTTCTAGGACAGGACATGTCAAAGAAAAAGACCTTCAAGACAAAGGCAGAGGAGGACGATTGCTTTGACATACTCATAGCTGACCAGGAAAAAAACTTCAGTACCAGGGAGTTCCTAAAAAGAAACCCTGAGTACAAGGCATATAATGATATCGTCAAGCTCCACCTAATGGGTAGCAATTCCGTATTCACATCAGATAACAAGGTTAAGCTATATTTCAGTGGAGAGGATAAATTTGCGGACCTTTTGAAAAGCATAGAAGGAGCAAAGGAGTATATCCACATGGAATATTATATCTTCAATGACGATGCCCTCGGTAGGGAGGTAATGGTGACCCTGGCGACAAAGGCTTCAGAGGGTATAGAGGTCAAGTTGCTTATCGATGGAATGGGAAGCAGAAAGCTAGGAAGAAGCTTGACCAATGTCCTAAGGGAGGCTGGAGGTGAAGTGGTTTATTTTTTCCCTCCTTTTATCCCGGTGTTCAATGTTAGGATCAACTACCGAAACCACAGGAAAATTTGCATAATCGATGGTAAAGAGGCTTATCTGGGTGGATTTAATGTGGGAAATGAATATTTGGGATTGTCCAAGAAGTTCGGATACTGGAGGGATACCCATATAAGGATAGAGGGATCAGCAATAAGCTCCATACAATGGCAATTCTTCCTTGATTGGAGATTTGCATCTGGAGAGGAAATAAGAGGCTGCCAAAGCTACATTGGTGATCGGGGTGAAGACAACCAGGTAGGGATACAGATTGTAAGTAGTGGTCCCGACTCCAAATGGCCTAGCATAAAGGATGGATATCTTAAGATGATCAACAATGCTGAAAATCGACTTTATATAGAGACACCCTATTTCATACCGGATGACAGTATCTTTGAGGCATTGAAAATAGCTGGTTTGTCTGGCCTGGATGTAAGGGTGATGATACCCAATAAGCCGGATCATCCATTTGTTTATTGGGCAGGATTAAGCTACATGGGAGAGCTCCTGGAGGCGGGCGTCAGGTTTTATACCTACGAAAGAGGATTTCTTCATTCAAAGGTGATCATTACGGACGATACGGTTTCTACAGTTGGAACCGCCAATCTTGATATAAGGAGCTTTAAGCTGAACTTTGAAATAAATGCTTTCATTTATGACAAGGATACCAACGGGATGCTAGCAGAGAGATTTCTTAGAGATTTGGATAACTGCCGAGAGATAACCATGGACATTTACAGTTCCAGATCCAGAGTCATAAAGATAAAGGAATCAGTATCCAGGCTATTATCACCAATACTATAAAATAACAGGAGGTAGTCAGAATGCAACATGAGGCAACTTTTGATTATGTATCGGTAAATGGGAAGATGGAGAGGGTAGGGGAGACCTCCTTTTTTGAAAGGGTAACTGGATCAGCCATATATGAAGTTATTAGGGTTGTAAATGGAAACCCCATGTTTCTTGAGGATCATCTTGAAAGAATGTATGGTTCTGCTGAGCTAGCTGATTTTAATCTTACTTACGATGCAGATGAAATTAGAGATCATGTAATCAGATTGATTGGAGCAAATGGGATAGTGAGCAACAATATTAAATTGCTGGCGACTACTGATGATTCTGGAAAGGAATTGTTTATGGCATATGCAGTTGAAAGCTTCTATCCTCCTGAAGATTACTATCGCAATGGAATAAAGGTGATTCTGTTTAACCACCAGCGTGATAACCCAAATGCAAAAGTGCAGCACAGTGATTTCAGACAAAGGGTGAAGGATGCCATGAATAGGGAAGATGCCTTTGAGGCTCTTCTTGTTAATGAAGAAGGCCACATTCTGGAAGGTAGCAGATCAAACATGTTTTATATACTTGAAGGTAAGCTTTATACAGCACCTGCAAGCGACGTTCTACTGGGCATAACTAGAAAGCATATCATTGCATTATCCTTAAGGCTGGGTTATCCTGTCCATGAAAGAAGACTTCACAGGAACGAGTTGGGAAGTGTTCAGGGACTGTTTGTATCCGGAACCAGCATTGGGGTCCTTCCTGTGTCCAAGGTTGATAATATGGATCTTCCCACAATGGAAAACGAGATTATCAAAAAACTTGTTGAAGGGTATAAAAGCCTTATGAGTGATTTATCCTGATTAAAGAATAAGAGAGACCTTTGGCTAAGCCAAGGGTCTCTTTTCTGCAAGCATTATTATTTCAAGTATGGTTCTGCAGGCAAGTTCCATGCCTTCAGCTGTAATATATTCGTACCTTCCATGGAAGTTATAGCCCCCTGTAAAAATGTTGGGACAAGGTAGACCCATGTAGGACAGTCTTGAACCGTCGGTACCACCCCGTACAGGCTTGATGTCAACTTCTATTTCAAGGTTTTCCATGGCCTCCTTTGCAAGATCCACTATTTCCAGGACAGGCTCAATCTTCTCCTTCATATTGTAGTAGGAGTCTTTTATCTCAAGCCTAACGGCATTTTCATATTTTAAGTTCAAGAAATCTGCCGTTTTCTCCATAAGCATTTTCTTTTCCTCGAACTTATCCATGAAATGATCTCGTATTATATAGACCATTTCCGTTTTTTCAACAGTTCCATCTATTCTCATAAGGTGGAAGAATCCCTCGTAGCCTTCAGTATGCTCAGGACGCTGGTCGACGGGGAGCATTCCATTCAGCTCCTGTGCAATTATAAGGGAGTTGATCATCTTGTTTTTAGCTGAACCAGGATGCACATTTCTACCCTGGATGGTTATCTTTGCAGTTGCAGCGTTGAAATTCTCATATTCAAGTTCTCCAACCGGACCTCCATCTACTGTGTAGGCAAAGTCAGCCCCGAATTTTTCAACATCGAAATGATCCGCACCTCTACCGATTTCCTCATCAGGAGTAAAACCCACCTTGATTTCTCCATGGAGGATATCCTGGTTGTTTATGAGATATTCCATGGCGGTGACTATTTCCGCAATTCCGGCCTTGTTGTCTGCTCCAAGCAGTGTAGTACCATCTGTAGCTATGATTGTTTTGCCGATATTGTCATTCAACTCCGGGAAATCAACCGGTGATAACTCAATATTATTTTCGCTGCTCAAAATCAGCGGGCCTCCCTGGTAATTTTCAAAAATCTTTGGATTAACGTCCTTCCCAGACATGTCAGGACTTGTATCCATATGGGCAATAAATCCAATGACAGGCAGCTTCTTATGTGTGTTGGATGGTAATGTTGCCATTACATAGCCATTGGTGTCCACCGTTACATTTGACATGCCGATTTCATCCAGCTCATCTGCAAGAGTTCTTGAGAATCTCAACTGTGCATCAGTACTTGGGACACTGATGGAACTTTCATCCGATGTGGTTTCAGCCTTAACGTACCTTAAGAATCTTTCTACTAGTTTTTCCATTTTCATCCCTCCGCTTCTATTGTACCCCTTTCTCAATAAATGTGTCCAATAATATCAAAAAATAAGCAAATGTGCTAAAATAGTAGTATATTGGGTAAATATTAAAAAATGCATTTATTAATGGAGGGGTTTTAATGAGCATCAAGATAATTTGTGACAGTGCATGTGACTTGCCGGCATCAATAATTGATGACCTGGGAATCGAGGAGCTTCCCATTGTTGTAATCAAGGGAGAGAAAGAGTACTTTGATAAGGTGAATATAGAGCCGGTGGAAGTATATAACAGTATGAGAGATGGTGAGGTCTTCAAGACTGCTCAGATTACTCCTATTACATTTGAGAACTCATTCGAGAGGCACATTAAGAATGGAGATGAGATCATCTACATCGGATTTTCTTCAGGCTTGTCTTCCACTTTTCAGTCAGCCAACATTGCAAAGCTTTCAGTTCAGGAAAAACACCCTGATGCTGACATTACAATCATAGATACAAAGGCTGCTTCTGGTGGATATGGTCTAGTGGTGTATGAGGCAGGAATGACACTCAAGAATGGAGGTACTAAGGAAGAAATCATTGAAACTGCGGAATTTTTCAGTAAAAACATAGACCACATATTCACCGTGGACAATATCGAGTATCTCTATAGAGGAGGAAGAGTATCAAGGACCAATGCCATATTGGGAGGAATGTTAAATATAAAGCCAATACTTGAAGTCAATGATGGAAAGCTGATACCTCTTGAAAAGATAAGGGGCAAGAACAAGGTCCTCAAGAGAATGGTTGAGCTTGTTGAAGAAAGAAACATTGATTCTGATCTTTCCAACACAATATTCTGCATCACACATGGAGATGATCTGGAGACAGCAGAGAAGTTAAAATCCATGATAAGTGAAAAGTATGGAGCGAAGGACTTTATAGTTAACCATATCGGTGGAGCAATAGGAGCACATGTGGGTCCCGGCTCACTAACGCTCTTTTATTCAAAGCGGAAAAGATAAAATAATCAAATGACGCAGAGGGAGGATTTTATGAGAGTTCTAAGAGCAATACTTACAATATCGGGCATAATAATCCTTCTTTTTGCGTCTTTCTTAATTTACATTACCACAACAGACATGAAGCCGGAAGAGATTGAAGTTCTATCTGTAAAGAACAACCAAATGAAGGAAGTCCCAGTGGGTGAACCTATTGTTATAACAACCTACAATATAGGGTATGCAGGCCTTGACAAGACCCAGGACTTCTTTGCAGACGGAGGAGCAAGGTCAAGGGCTGAGAGTCTGGATGCTGTGGTTCTAAATTTGGAGGCTGTCATTGAAACTCTGGACAGGACGGAATCAGATATTCTGATTCTGCAGGAGGTTGATCAGGATTCATCAAGAAGCTTTGGGATGGACCAGGTGGATATTTTGGAAAACTCCTACCCGAACCTGGGTCATGTATTTGGACTTAACTACAGGGTTCCATGGGTTCCGGTGCCAATTACAAATCCAATGGGTAAGGCAACATCAGGGATAATGACCATGACCAGATATAATGTTGAAAGGGCAGTGAGATATCAGCTTCCTGGAGAAGAGGAATGGCCTGTCAATCTGTTTGAGCTGGACCGATGCTTCATGGAAACAAGACTTAAGGCTTCAAATGGCAAGGAAGTCGTTGTTGTAAACCTTCATCTGTCGGCTTTTGACAAGGGTGGAATAATAAGGCTAAGACAGCTGGAATACCTGAAAGATTATCTTGAAGCGGAGTACAAAGAGGGAAACTACATAATTGCAGGTGGGGACTGGAAC
The DNA here is from genome assembly GCF_046224405.1 of Gudongella ferriphila. Classification (NCBI taxonomy): domain Bacteria; kingdom Bacillati; phylum Bacillota; class Tissierellia; order Tissierellales; family Tissierellaceae; genus Gudongella; species Gudongella ferriphila. The sequence continues at coordinate 45,221 of NZ_JBJXRK010000006.1, forward strand.
CACAATTTGCCGGGAACCGATCCTATGGACTTCGATGCTTCTGAGGCCTGGCCATTTTGGCTAAAGGATATTCCAGAGAATTATCATGTGGAGGGATATGATTGGGCAGTGGATCCAAGCTGTCCGACTGTGAGAACCCTGGAAAGGCCTTATGTGGATGGGTACAATTTCAAGGCGGTAATAGATGGATTTCTCATATCAGACAATATTGAGATAATTGCTGTAGAGGGCATTGACACTAATTTTGAGAATACAGATCACAATCCTGTAAAATTGGATATCGTCTTGAAATAACATACTTTTGAAACCAATACGGAAATGAGGGATAGGATGAAGAAAACGGCAGCTTTTTTTGATATAGATGGAACCATATTCAGGAATTCTCTAATGATAGAGCATTTTAAGAAATTAATCGCTTTTGAAATAATCAATCCGGAGGTATGGTACACAAAGGTTAAGAAGGCATATGATGACTGGGAAAAACGGTACGCGGATTTTGAGGAATATCTAGAGATCCTGGCAGGCGTATATCTTGAGGAACTCAAGGGTATAAAGCGTGAACATATAGAATTTGTGGCAAACAATGTAATAGAGTCAAACTGGGACATGGTTTACAAGTATTCACGTGAGCAGATTGAATGGCACAGAAAAATGGGGCATGAGGTATTTTTCATATCGGGAAGCCCTGACTTTCTGGTTTCCAAAATGGCAGAAAAATATGGAGCCACCGAATATAGAGGAACCAAGTATCTTGTTGATGCTGATAACTGCTATACGGGTGAGATTATCAGAATGTGGGATTCGACAAGCAAGAAAAAGGTTTTGGATGAAATAATTGACAAGTATCAGGTTGACTTGGTTAGAAGCTATGCCTACGGCGACACAAAGGGAGACCTTTCAATGCTTAGAAGGATGGGCAATCCTGTTGCAATCAACCCCAATAAGGAATTGCTTCTAATGATAAAGGAAGATGAATACCTTTCCAAAAGAATATCTATCATTGTGGAGAGAAAGAATGTCATATATAAATGTGGTGCTGATATAGAACTTTTATAGATGGACTTGCTATAGTTATTGTAAAGAATTCGTAAATTTTTCTCTTTCAAGCTGATGTATAATCATAGTGAGTAAGGATATACGAAAGAGGTGATTGACAGTGAGAGGATGGAATGCATTTAAAGCCATGGCATTAATTACGACAATATCAATGTTGATGATAGCCTGTACGCCTGTGACTGAAATATCTGATGAAACAAATCAGGAACAGGTGGTTGTGGATAAGGCTTCCATAAATGATTATTATCCATTTATCCATAATAGTACCTACGAATATGAAGGTTATGGAAATGAATATGCTGAACAGAGTATTTATTTGGAATATGAGAATGGTCAGAGAGGGCAGTATAGGATAAAAAATCCTGGAACTGAAGCGGTAAAAATCATTGAACGGACAGCGGGTTCAATACGGGAAGTCTATTTGGAAGGTGAGTTCTATCACACAGAGAATATTTTATCAATAGCCGCTGCAAAGAATAATGTACTCATTAAGGAGCCATTGGAAGTAGGTAATGAATGGGAGCTTGAAGATGGCAACAAGAGAGAGATCACTGGAATTGATGTTGATTTTATGACACCCTTTGATAGCTTCAAAGCCCTTGAGGTGACTACCTATCTTGATCAAGGCAGGATCCAGAGGGATTATTACGCAAAGGAGGTTGGATTGGTAGGGACTGTCTATGAGGATGGAGAAACAATGATTAGCAGTCTTTTAAGCGTGATTGTGGAAGGCTCCTACGAAAAGGAAGCTAGATTGTTTTATCCCGTAGAGAGCGATAGAGACATTGTGACAAAATATGTGGACCATAAATTTGAATTCAACACAAATGATCAACTGGAGAATGTTTTTGAGGAATTTTTCAAAAAACCGGTCAGTGAAGGCTTAAGCAAGGTTATATCTGATGATACAATGATAAACAGCATATTCCTTGACAAGGGAACATGGACTGTTAAGGTTGACTTTTCAAGAGAGCTCATTCCAGGCTGGAATGCTGGGTCATCATTGGAGTTTGAGCTTATAAATAGTATAGTAAGTACTTTTGGTGAATTCTACGACACGGACAGGGTATACCTTTCCATAGAGGGAGTCCCATTTGAATCAGGACACTATGGCTCACTTGAGAATGAAGTTTTTCAGGTAAATACTGAAGGAATCGAAGAATATAAATGATATGGAAGGATAGTTCAAAACGGGAACTATCCTTCTTTTGTGATCATCTCAAGCTCTGAAAGGAAGCCTGAAGCCTCAGTATTCTTGTCGTCCAGTGTTTCGTAGAACATTAGGTCAAGTGAAGCTTTTGCCCTTGTCATTCCTACATAGAACAGTCTTCTTTCCTCCTCCAGAAGAGAAGGGTCGCCTTCCTCCATAGCTTCGATACTTGCAGCCGAAGGAAATGAACGATTAACCAGATCGATGATAAATACATTGTCAAATTCAAGGCCTTTTGCTGAATGGACGGTTGACAGGGTTAGATTGCACCAGTTATTGGAGGATTGAACCATTAGCTCCTTCAAGGAATTCATTCTTTCCTTAAACTGAGGGTAATTGCCGGTTTGCGCTGCTATTAACTCCATGTGGTACAGCATTTCCTTTAATTGTTCAAAGGTGTAGCCGAATCTTAGGGAATTTTCATGGATATAGCTATCATAGTTCAGGTGAATCCGTATATATCTTAAGGCCTTTGCAGGAGTCATTTTTTGTAGTTTCTTAAAGTCAATCTCCAATTCAAGAAGCTTCTTTCTGTAGAACTCGGATATTCCTGGATATTTTAAAAGCTCCTTAAAGACATTACGTTCTATGGTTCTTACCTTAAGCCAATCTATCATTTTTCTTGAAATATAACCCTTCATCTTATAGAAAATCTGCTCGAATACCTCCACACTGGAACCATCAGATGCCAACTCCATAAAGGCATAAATATCCTTCACTAGCCAATGGTTGAAAAACTTCAACTTCACATCTCTCATGTAAAACTGCCTGTTGTTCTTTTCAAGATAGTTCATCAGGCCCAGAGCTGAAAGATTGTTCCTGTAGAGCACAGCAGCCTTGTTTTGTGGAGACTTGCTGATTTGCTTAAGGATATAGCTGTACTGGTCCTCCACGGTTCTGAACTTCATAACCTGGACAGCCTTGTTGTAGGGATTCTCCGTAGAAACATTCTTTACATACCTGGATCTGTTTTGCTTGATGAAGCTGTTGGAAAGTTTGACGATATTTCTTGAGGAACGATAGTTAATTTCCATGTAAAATACCTTTCCCTCGGGGTAGCTGCTGTTGAAATCTAGTAATCCTTGAGGATAAGCTCCTCTAAAGCCATAAATTGATTGATCATCATCTGCAACTATGAAAATATTATTTCTTGGTGCAGCCATAAGCTTAAGCAACTCCAGCTGTATTCTTGAAGTGTCCTGACCCTCGTCAAGCTGTATATAATCATACTTTCTTCTATAGTAGTCAAGAGCTTTGGGATTCTCCACCAATAGCCTATGACTCATAGTCAGGAGATCGTCAAAGTCCAGAAGTCTGTTCTTGTATTTCGCATCTTCGTAAAGCTTGAACATCTGTGTAAACTCAGATGCTTCTATTCTTTTAGTCTTGCCTAAAGCATCAGGTGCGATCATCATGTTCTTCGCATAACCATAATAGCTTAAGAATGCCTCCAGCTTTTCCTCTGTTATGACCGAGGAGTAGAGGGACTTATATATGTCCTTGATAATCCTGTATTTATTTATTGATTCCCTGTCATCCTCAATAAGACGATAGGTGATTTTCTTTTTTCTCGAGTAATCCTTGATTATTCTGAAGCAGAAAGCATGTATCGTTGAAAAGTCAGGACGGGAATCTTCCTGGGAAAAAGTTTTTGAATACCTTCTGTTCATATCCATGGCGGATGCTTTGCTAAAGGTTATTGAAAGTATTCGTTCTGGCTTGACACCGTGGTCGTTTATTAATTTGTTCACTCGGTGAATTATAACGGTGGTCTTGCCTGAGCCTGGGACAGCCAGGATTAGAGCAGGGCCATCTTTGTGATTTATCGCATCCATCTGTGTCTTGCTGAGTATCATATTATTCCTCCTATGCTGTTGCAACTTAAATTTTAACACAAAAATGGGGAATAATGTAGTAAACTGATATTAGACCCTTTATAATCGGGTAACAATGTAATATAATTGTGGTAGTTTAAATGAGGTGAATACTTTGAAAGATATATTTAAAAGGTTTGATGACCATTTTATACAATTATTGAACTCCAGGATAAAGAACCCTTACCTGGATAGATTTATGCTAAGGATAACCGATCTGGGGGGAGCTGTTTTTACCTCTATATTTGCATCTGGATTGGTTCTTTTAGGTGACAAGAACACTAAACTCCTGGGACTTGAAGCAATACTGGCACTTTTCTTCGGGCAGATATTTGTTCAGTCCTTAAAAAAGCTCATGAGTAGGGAAAGACCCTACAAGATCATTGAGCAGCTGCATACATTCGGGATTGACCTTAGGGATTACTCTTTTCCATCTGGACATACAACTGCAAGCTTTTCGCTGGCCACTACAATCGCAGTTAACATGCCTAGGCTAACTGTCTTTATTTTCCTATTGGCATTGTTGATTGGCGTTAGCAGAATATATCTGGGAGTACACTACCCAACCGATGTAGCTGCAGGAATATTGCTTGGAGTATTTGCAAGCCTTGTAATACATTTCTATTTTATTGAAACTGTTGATAGAATTGCGTTTTTCCTTGGAGTTAACTGACAAGGGATGCAATCAAAAATATAATCTGATCAAACAAGGAGGAATGGGAAATGAACATGACAAGTTTTTTGAAAAGCAGAAAATCAACCAGGGAATTCAAGAAGAAAAATTTAACCGAAAAGGATCTTCTAAAGGTTAAAGAGCTAATTGAAAAGATCAATGAAGAGATCAAGGAAATCAATATGGAGGTTAAGCTTTATGAATTTGGAAAGAGGATATATGACAGTCTAAAAGGTGTTGGTGGCTATGCCGGAGTCATGATAGAGAGTCCTCATTATATAGCTTTGGATTTGAAGGCTCATGGTCCTGAGGAGAAGCTTAACAGCGGCTACCATATGGAAAAAATGGTTACAAGATTAAATGATATGGGTATTGGAACATGCTGGGTAACAATAAACGATCTTGATATGGAAAGGATGAAGGCCATATTTGGAGAGGATACAGGGGAAAATGATTATTTGTTGGCCATAGGATATCCAAAGCCAAAGAATCCATTTATCCATGAACAATTCAGTGAAAGACTTGGAGTTGAGGAAATAGCCTTTCACGAAACCTTGTCAAAGCCTGCCGACATGAATTTCCTCGAGGAAAGAGGCTTGGGAGATATTATGTTTTATGTAAGGTTTGCACCTTCAAGCAAGAATCTTCAACCTTGGAGATTCATTATTCACGATAATCATGTGGAGCTTGCAATAGAAGAGATTAACAATGAATTTTGCTATACTGATGCTGGAATTGCAATGTACTACTTTGAGGAACTGGCAAGAACCCAGGGGATAAAAAACAAATGGGCAGTGAATATGGAACCTGTTGAAGTAAAGGGCAAAAAGTTCATGTTTATTGGAAAGTATGTACTTTAGAATTTAAAAAGTAGGGGGGAACCTCTACTTTTTTCTCAGGTTGTGTTAAAATAAGAGGGAGAAAAAATGATTAGAAGAATGAGAAATTATAGAGTGATGGCTGAAGATTTTTATTTGGAGGGTAACATATCCAAGGCTTTGTCAATGTATAGGAAAGCCCTTAAATTTTCAAGAACCAAGGAAGATACCAGCCTGCTCCTTTTCAACGTAGGTGTTATTCTAACAGAACTGGGAAAAATTGATGGGGCTGTCAAATGCTACAATAAAATCATTGACATTAACCCAGCATATGTTGATGCGTACTATCAACTTGGAGTAATAAGCGAGGACAGGGGAGATTATGAGGCTGCAATGGATTTTTACAGAAGTGCATTGAGGATTGAGTCGAAGGACACCTTAAGCATGTATAACCTTGCCAATCTCTATGACCTGAAGGGTGAAGAAGAAAGAGCCAGGGGTCTATACCAAAAAATTCTAAGGCTTGAACCTGATCATCCCTACACCTTAAACAATTTAGGTGCTATACTTGAATCAGAAGAGAGATATGAAGAAGCTTACAAGCTTATAAGTAGAAGTATTGATTCAAAGGACGACTTTTTTATGTCCCACTTTAACATGGGTGTCGTTTTAAAGGCCTTGGGAGAGTATGAGAGGGCACTTCGCCACTATGAAAGGTCTATTGAGTTGAATTCCCGGTATCACTATTCATACCTTAATATGTCAGCAATTTACATTGAGAGGGGAGAGTACAGGGAAGCCATCGAGATATTGACCAAGGGAATAGTTGCAAATCCAGGTGCCCACGACCTATACTACAATAGGGCTTGTTCCCTTGCAATGCTTGAAAATAAGGAAGAGGCCATGGATGACATTGAAAGATCCCTGAAAATGCATCCTCCGCTTATGAAATGGGTTCTATGGGACAAGGATTTAGATTCACTGCGAGAAGACAAAAGACTTAAAAAAATAATAGAAAAGTACAACTTGACAAAAGGAAAGGAAGAAACAGATGATAATGGTCAAAACCAACGATGAAATCCTAAAGATGAAGAAAGCAGGAGAGATACTGGCAGGTCTACACAAGGAAATTAAGAATATAATCAAGCCTGGTATTACAACAATGGAAATAGACAAGTTTGTTGAGGAGTATCTAGAGGAGAGGGGAGCCTACCCGGAACAAAAGGGTTATCACGGCTATCCCTATGCTACCTGCGCTTCCATAAATGACGAGATATGTCATGGATTTCCAAGGAATGAGGCCCTTCAAAACGGAGATATTGTTTCCATAGATATGGTTGTGAGGTATGATGGGTGGTTAGCTGATTCAGCCTGGAGCTATGGAGTTGGAGAAATTTCGGAAGGTGCGAAGAAATTGATGGAGGTTACCAGGGAAGCACTTTATCTTGGAATTGATAAAGCCGTGCCGGGTAATCGACTTGGAGATATTGGACATGCAATACAAGAGCATGTTGAAAAAAATGGATTTTCTGTTGTGAGAGATTTTGTCGGTCACGGAATTGGGAAGGATATGCATGAGGATCCTCAGGTTCCCCACTATGGCAAACCTGGACGAGGTGCAAGACTTGTCGAGGGTATGGTAATAACAATAGAGCCAATGGTAAATAGCGGAGAATGGAACATGAAACTGGATGATAACAAATGGACTGCGAGAACTGTTGATGGTAGCCTATCAGCCCAGTATGAGCATACAATAGCAATCACTGCAGATGGTCCGGTGATACTGACCGACCAGGGAGAGGAAAGATAAGGTGAGATAAATGTCTAAGAACTACACTGTTCGTGAAGAGATAATGAATGGCATCACTCATGGTCTGGGAATACTTTTTGGGATAATAGCCCTGATAGTATTACTCATATCGCCAGGCGCCAAGGAAAGTATTGCAGCCGCCGTGTCATTTGGGATCTATGGTGTTTGCATAATAATAATGTACTCTGCATCAACCCTGTATCATAGCTTTAGGAAAGAGAAAGTCAAAAAGGTTTTGAGAGTTTTTGACCATTCCTCAATATTCCTTTTCATTGCAGGGACATATACCCCTGTGGTAATGCTTACCCTTCAAGGACCCACTAGAATTTGGATACTGGTTGGTACTTGGCTGGTGGCGATTTCTGGTATAATCTTCAAAATTGTTACCTACGGAAAATTTGACAGGTATAAGGTGCCGTCACTGATTCTGTACATCGGAATGGGATGGATGGCCATTATTCCAATAAAGGCCATTATTGAAGCTACTTCTTGGGGATTCTTCGGGTTTATTCTGGCTGGAGGATTGCTTTACACCATTGGTACAGTTTTTTATAGTATAAAGAGGATACCCTATAACCATGCCATATGGCACCTGTTTGTCCTAGCAGCCAGTATTTCGCATTTTATCGGAATTGGATTGTATTTAGCATAGCATTAAAATAGGCATATCTGGATACCTATCATTGGGATAGGTATCTTTTTTGTCGAGAAAATTCAGAAAAAACAGTATATTAATGAATATTAATATAATCACTAAAAATGGATGATAAGTAATATAGGCGCTTACAAGGCATTTAATCGTTTATCACTTTTATGCATAGAGTTGACAATGAAATATGTGGCTTATATAATGTAAAGACATAATATATTAAAAGGAGGAAAAAGATGTCTAAGAACAATTCTAAAAAATCCGTTAACAACGGAATTTTAAAGGCAATCGAAAATGCGGGTAACGCATTGCCACATCCAGCAATAATATTTGTCATCCTAAGTGCGGCAGTAGTGGTTATTTCATTTTTCGTAGCACAGGCAGGAGTTAATGTAACATTCTACGATGCAAGAGCAGGTGCTGAAACAACCGTATCAGCGGTAAACATGCTTTCAGCTGATGGTCTTCGCTATATTTTCAATAGTGCAACAAAGAACTTTACAGGATTTGCACCACTAGGTACAGTTTTGGTAGCAATGCTTGGTGTTGGTGTTGCAGAGTGGTCAGGACTTATCAATACCTCACTTAAGAAGATGCTAAGCAATGTACATCCAAGACTGCTTACTGCAGTAGTTGTATTTGCGGGAATCATGTCAAACATTGCATCTGATGCCGGATATGTAGTAGTAATACCTTTGGGAGCTATTGTATTCGCAGGGGCAGGAAGACATCCAATTGCAGGACTTGCTGCAGCATTTGCGGGAGTATCAGCAGGTTTCTCAGCAAATCTATTGATTGGTACACTTGATCCATTGCTACAAGGTATCACCAACGAGGCTTTAAGGAGTGCAGGAATGGATTATGAAATCCTTCCAACAGCCAACTATTATTTCATGATTGTATCAACATTCCTCTTGACCTTCCTAGGAACATTCGTTACTGAAAAAATTGTTGAGCCAAACCTTGGAGAGTATACCGGCTCATACAAGCCCAACAAGGAAGAGATAACAGAAATCGAGAGCAAGGGTCTTAGGAATGCAGGAATAGCACTTCTAATATTTGGTATAGTGATGCTTGCTTTAACTGTTCCAGCCAATGGACTGTTAAGATCAGCTGATGCTGATGGAAACTTAACAATAAATGAATTCATGAGTAATGGACTTATTTTTATGATACTTCTGGTATTTATGATTCCAGGAGCAGTATATGGTAAGACAACTGGTAAAATAAAGAACAGCAATGACCTTGTTGAGTCAATGACTCAAGCCATGAAGAGCATGGGAGCATATCTGGTTCTTGCATTCTTTGCAGCTCAGTTTGTTTCTTACTTTGGACGAACAAATCTTGGAACAATACTTTCGGTAAAGGGAGCAGACTTCCTTGAAAGCATAGGCTTTACAGGCCTTCCACTGATTATTGGATTTATCTTTATTTCGGCTTTTCTAAACCTGTTTATGGGATCTGCATCTGCTAAATGGGCAATAATGGCACCTGTTTTTGTTCCTATGATGATGAGACTGGGTCTTAGTCCAGAGCTTACTCAGGCAGCATACAGGATTGGTGATTCAACCACGAACATCATAACACCGCTAATGAGCTACTTTGCCATGATTGTAGTGTTTGCAAAGAGATATGATGAGGAAAGTGGCTTGGGAACACTAATTGCTACAATGGTTCCTTACTCGGTTGTTTTCCTGATTGGATGGTTACTGATGATGGTTATATGGTATTTCCTTGGATTGCCATTGGGACCTGGAGCGATGATTCACGTATAATAGATGACTTAAATGAGGCTTTTTATAAAGCCTCATTTTTCTAAATATAGAAATGGAGGTTTGAGGAAATGATAAATGAAAAAAGACTGCTTGAAAGATTTCTAAGATACGTTCAGATTGACAGTCCAACAAAGGAAGAGCTGGATTTTGCTGTGGCATTGAAATCCGAGCTTGAAGAACTGGGTATGAAGGTCCATATGGATGATGCAGGTGAAAAGGTAGGTAGCAACTCAGGGAACCTGATAGGTTATCTTAAGGGGACCACCCAGGGAGAGAGTATCCTTTTCAGTGCTCATATGGATACTGTTGCACCTGGAAGGGGAGTAAAACCTCAAATAAGGGATGGGGTAATATATTCTGACGGGACTACAATATTAGGAGGCGACGACAAGGCTGGAATTGCGGCTGTAGTGGAGGCAATTCAGTCCGTTCGTGAGAATAATATACCACATGGGGATATTGAAGTTGCATTTACAATATTTGAAGAAGGCGGTTTGTTTGGTTCAAAGAATATAGATTATTCAAAAATCAGATCAAAAAAGGGATTTGTATTGGATAGCGGTGGAGACCCAGGGACAATAATAGTTCAAGGACCTGCACAGAACAAAATTGATGTTAGGTTTATTGGTAAGGAAGCTCATGCGGGAGTAGCTCCTGAAACCGGAATCAGTGCCATACAAATGGCAGGTGAAGCTATTTCAAATATGAGACTGCTGAGAGTGGACGATGAGACCACTGCAAATATTGGCTCAATAAATGCTGAGGGACCTACTAATATTGTACCCAAGGTAGTTGAATTCTTTGCTGAGGCAAGAAGTCTCAGCGATGAAAAGCTGAGGGAACAATCCGATCATATGGCAAAATGCTGTCAGGAGGCTGCTGAAAAATTCGGTGGTTCAGTTGAGGTGAACATAGAGAATGCCTATGGTGCGTTTAAAATTTCTGAGGACCATCCCTTGGTAAATGTTGTCAGGAAAGCATGCGAAGAATTGAGTATTCCAGCAAATACTGCAAAATCAGGTGGTGGAAGTGATACAAACATCTTCAATGCCAATGGAATTGATGCAATCAATCTTGGAATTGGAGAGAGAAAGCCCCATACCCTTGAAGAACATCTGCATATAAAGGATCTTGAAAATTCAGCAAGACTGGCAATTGAGATTATAAAACAGTTTGCATAACATTGAAGGATAGCCGTTTTGGCTATCCTTCAATGTTGTAATACACATCTAGATGGTGTAGAATGATGAGGAGAAATAAAAGTCGAGGAGTACATAATGAGAAGAGAGATAAATCTTACGGAAGGCAACATCATAAAGACCCTTACCAGACTTGCATTTCCAATTATGGGGACATCGTTCATTCAGATGGCCTATAGCCTTACAGATGCAATGTGGCTTGGAAGACTCTCAACAAATGCTGTTGCTGCTGCTGGGACTGGTGGTTTCTTTCTTTGGCTGGGAGCAGCCCTAATAATGATAACTCAGATAGGTGTTGGGGTTAGTGTATCCCAAAGCTATGGAAGATCCGATATAAAATCCGCAAGGGAATACATAACAGTGGGCCTCTTGATGGATATAATAATAGGTTTGGTATATGGATTCTCCCTATATACTTTTAACAGTCAAATCATTTCATTCTTTAACCTTGGGGATCCAGAGGTAATCGGAATGGCACAAAGCTACCTTAGGATAATTGGAATGGGAATAATATTTCATTTTCTTAATCCTGTCTTGTCCACAACACTGAACAGCTCTGGAGACAGCATGACTCCCTTTAAGGTCAATACAATAGGATTGGTTGCCAATATGATATTGGATCCTTTGTTGATCTTTACCTTTGGGTTAGGTATAGAGGGAGCTGCCATAGCCACAATAGTATCTCAGATGGCGGTTACAGTCATATTCCTTGTTATTGGCAAAAGAATAAATGCTTTGTATTCAACCTTTAAGATATTCTCAATGCCAGACTTGGGGAAGGCAAAAAGGATTCTGAAACTTGGAATACCACCTTCAACGCAAATGGGACTTCATGCCATCATAAGCATTGTACTCACAAGAATAATTGCAGGCTATGGACCAGTGGCAGTTGCCGTCCAAACCATAGGATCCCAGATTGAGTCTATTTCATGGATGACATCAGAGGGCTTTGCAGCAGCAATTTCAGCTTTTGTCGGTCAGAACTACGGTGCGAATAAAATATCTCGGATTAAGGAGGGGTATTACAAGGGTATTAAGGTTCTTGGAACATTTGGTGTATTTGCTTCTCTGCTCCTGATTTTTGCTGCAAGACCTTTGTTCACCATATTTACACCAGAGGATCCAAGGGCCATAGCTGAAGGAATAATATACTTAAGAATTCTTGGTTTGTCACAGCTGTTCATGAGCATAGAAATAGGTACAGCTGGAGCCTTCAATGGACTTGGCAAGACCATTCCACCAACCATAACCGGTGTAACCCTGAATGCCTTGAGAATACCGGCGGCCATCCTTCTATCAACCTATACTGTTTTGGGACTTTCCGGCATTTGGTGGGCCATAAGCGGCAGCAGTATTTTAAAGGGAACAATCCTTTTTATCTGGTATCAAAAGGAACTGCATAAACTAAAAGAAGTCCGATTAATATCGGACTTCTAAAGGGCTTTTCTCTGAGCGATTACATCTGCTCCAGTTCCAAGAATATTTTCTATTATGACCTGCCCTCGTTTTATTGGAGCCTGGACACGAGTGTTTTGTATCACTTCAAGTATATCGCTGACCTGGCTCCCAGGAACTTTTTTGTTGGTTGAAACAGGCAGTCTGCTCATCTGACCTCCTGAAAGCAGGCATCTTCCAGTTACTATCCTTTGTTCTTCATCCAAATGCTTCTGGACGAACTGATAACCCCTACCACATCGGTTACCTGTTATTTGAAGATTTCCATCATCATCAGATATTTGAATTTCACATGCCATGGGACATATGGCACAGGTTATTTGTCCTCTCATCCTAAACACCTCCAGGAGATTATACCATATTGAGTTGAAGAAATACCAGATTTAGAGTAAAATTTAAGGTAAGGTCACATCCTATGGAGGTACAGTATGATAGGCTACCCGGAAGTACTTGCAAGATTGCTTATATCTGCCTTGTTGGGAGGTATAATCGGAATTGAAAGAGAAGCGAGCAACAGGCCAGCTGGATTCAGGACTCACATACTGGTCAGTGTCGGTTCCACCCTGATTATGCTTGTATCAATGTATGCAGTTCCTCAGCCTGCTGACAGAGCCAGAATAGCGGCCCAGGTGGTTAGTGGGATAGGTTTTCTTGGAGCAGGAACAATTTTAAGAACAGGAAATCACATAAGAGGTCTTACAACTGCTGCCAGTCTTTGGGTATGTGCAGGAATAGGACTTGCAGTTGGGTCTGGGTATTATTTTGGTGGTGTTGTCACAGCCATGATAGTGCTGATTTCGCTTGTTGTGTTATCCAAGGTCGAAAAAAACGTCCTCAGGGGAGCCAATAGGCTCGTCAAGGTCACTGCTGTTGACAGGTCTGGTTTGATTGGAGAGATTGGAGTGCTGTTTGGAAAGTATAATATCAGCATCAGAAATATTTCAATTGAGGATGTAACTGACAATGAGGACGAACCATCTGGAGTGATTGAGTTGAAGTTCTACATCAAGAAACCAATGGGTTTTGACAATAGGGTACTTGACAGCGAGCTGCTTCAGATAAAAGGGATCAAGTCCATTGACTTTGATGAAAGTAAGATAAGGGATGTATAACAATTTTAGGAGGGAATATAATGCTAGAGCAATTAAAGAAGCCTGAAAACAATGAAGAGATTGCTATAATAAAGACAAATCATGGTGACATTAAGTTAAGATTGTTTCCTCAGGTGGCACCAAAGGCTGTTGAAAACTTTACAACCCATGCCAGGGATGGATATTATGACGGGATAAGCTTCCACAGGATAATTAAGGACTTTATGATCCAAGGAGGAGACCCTGATGGGACTGGACGTGGAGGACAAAGCATCTGGGGAAGACCCTTTGAGGATGAATTCAGCATGGAATTCAGGAACATAAGAGGTGCTCTGTCAATGGCCAATGCAGGACCAAAGACAAATGGAAGCCAATTCTTTATTGTCCAGAAAAGTGATATGGAGAAGAGCATAATAGATCAGATGAAACAGCTTGGTGAAGCCAAGGGATTTCCCGAGGATGTAATTGAAGCCTACCAGGAGCAGGGAGGAACATACTGGCTTGATGGTAAGCACACAGTGTTTGGCCAGGTATTTGATGGAATGGATGTTGTGGATAAGATAGCAAAGCTACCTGTGGGGAGGAATGATATGCCCAAGGAACCCGTTATGATATTGACAATAGAAATCACAGAATACAAGGGAAAATAACCATGAAAGATAAAATTTCCAAGGAGATTGATAACTTTGTCATGGGTTTTCAAAGAAGGGAAGGTATAGTTTCACGCTGGAAAACTCCCATGGTGGGGTTTGCATCCTCAGAGGATCCAATGTTCAATCTGTTGAAGGATGTAGCGGTTCCAGAGCATTTGCATCCAAAGGACATACTAGCCAGTGGAAAAACTGTAATTGCCTACTTTCTTCCATACCAGGAATGGATTCCAAAAAGCAATATCAATAATAGGGAGAGCTCTGAGGAATGGGCAAGGGCATATGTTGAGACAAATATCCTAATTGGCGAGATAAATGACCATCTTATCCGTTGGTTGACAGGACTTGGATATGGTACAGCCAAATTGCCTCCTTCCCTTAATATGGATTATGAAAATTTGGTCAGTGTATGGTCCAACAGGCATGTGGCCTATGTTGCAGGTTTGGGAACCTTTGGCATGAACAACATGCTCATAACTGAAAATGGATGCTGTGGTAGACTTGGCAATGTTGTTACAAGCCTCGAGCTTGAGGCGGATGAAAGATTGGAAAAGGAGAATTGTCTTTATAAGCACGACGGAAGCTGCACAGCTTGTGTTGATAGCTGCGTAAATGGCGCGTTGCATTTGGGTGACTTTGACAGATTCAAATGCTACGAGATGCTGGTCCAAAATGGTGAAAAGTATAAATATCTGGGTGATGCATCGGTGTGTGGCAAGTGTTTGGTCAATTTGCCCTGTTCCTTGAAGAATCCCGTGGTATGAAAAGACTCCTAGGAGTCTTTTTTTGTGCGGATATGAAGCTTTTTGTATCATCCTTGCATTAAGAAATTACAGCATCTGAGTATCATAAAAGACTTCCTTAATGCATCTTCAGACGCTTCCTCTACTGTAATTTTATGAACAAAATTTATGATTGTTTTGCTTCAATCAGTTTAACTATCCTTAAATTCTTGATATAATGAATAGGTCAAGTATAAGGAGGGACATAAATGCATCAATACAAAGGGAAATTAATAATACACACCGGCTCTATGTTCTCAGGGAAAACATCCAGCCTTGAAAAGGAAGTAAAGAGATTTATGATTGCCGGATACAGAACGGTTGCCTTTAAACCATCAGTGGACAATAGGGTGCCGACATCAGAAATAGTTACTCATGACAAAACATCCCTAGAAGGGATACTGGTGGATGATATAGACCAGATAATCAAGCATTGTGAAAGGATGAATCCTGAGGTCGTTGCAATAGATGAGGTGCAATTTTTAGGTGGTGAGATGGAGGATATTATCCAGGGGATCAACTGGCTGCTGAGCAGGAACATAACTGTTATTGTGGCAGGACTGGACATAGACTTTTCAGGTAGACCCTTTGAAATACTCAAGGAGCTGATGCCCATAGCGGATTATCTGAACAAGCATCATGCTGTCTGTGTTAAGTGTGGAACAGATGCCTGGGTAAGCCATAGAAAGACCAAGGAAAGGGAAAGGGTTGTAATAGGTGCAACAAAGGAGTACGAGCCTTTGTGCAGAGCCTGTTTTCTGAAGGAGAAGAAGAAAGAAGAGGCGATAGTAAACAAGAACCAGGTAACCTTTATAGAGTAATTAAGACGGGATGACAATTGTCAACCCGTTATCCTTGTCTATTCAAAGAGTGTTATGTTTCCCGACGAGCTTGTAAGATCCATCTGATATGAACCATCGCCAAGCGTCATGAACAAGCGATCGTAATCGTTTTGTATTGAGGTGGCTGATCCCTCAAAGGTGATTCTACCTGAAGAGGTCGTCCCATTAACTCTTAGGGATAGGCCACTTAGAGGACCAACCTCAATGTCACCTGAGCTGGTGGTGATTTTGACTTCACCAAATGGTTCAGCAGGACCAAGTTTTACATCACCGGAACTGCTTGTGATAAATGTCTTTCCAGTAACCAGGGGAATACTGATTTCACCTGAAGAGGTTACAATCCTGGAGTCCTGAGCACGGAGCTCACGTATCTCGATACTCCCTGAGCTTGATTCAACCTTAAGGCTATCAACCTTCAATGCTTCAGCCTTTAAACCTGCTGATGATGAAGTGAATTCCAGGTTTTCGTCGTAACTCTCAGGAAGATGAATCTCCAGCAAAAGATTTGATTGTGAAACGGTAAAACTCCCTGTTTCAGGTGTGATTGAGATTCTTATGTTGTCGCCGAGGTCCTGTACACTCAGGGAAACCTGGCGGTTGGATTTGTAGCTTCCCTTTAAATAAATCTTCAAGTCATTTTCATTTGTTTTGATTAATTCAGTATCCGCAAAGGTGCTGTAAATAGAGATTGACTCAATTTCATCAGTCAGATCTACACTCTTTGATTCATCTGCTTGATAGGATGTGAGATTGGAAAAAACATTGAAACGTTGAAAAAAATCAATATCCTTCAAACCTACAATTGTTTTTTCCCCATTCTCTATCACTTCAATTCCATTCCAGCTTATGGTAACAGACTTGCCATCTTCAAAAACCTGAATTCCATCTGAATCTATTTTAACTGAATCACCATCGCCGGTTATTTCCAGAGACCCTTTTCCTGAAATATCCTCCATTCTGAAGTTGTCAATATAAAGAAGTGAGTAGAGCCCTATACCAAAAGCAATAAGCATAATCCCTGCAAGCGCTATGGAGAGTTTTTTTAAATCCATCTCATTTCCTCCTAACCATTTATTATTCTTCTATTCCATTCTATATACATGGACATGATTCTGTAGAACAGCTTGCTGACAACGATGCCCAGAATAAAGACCAATGCTCCCAAAGCACTTAGCCCAATCCCAAAGGATATTGAAGTAAGTATTCCAGGAACAAAGCCTGAAACAAAACTAGCAAAAGGAGCTCCAAAGACCAACCCTATTCCACCGACCACAAATCCAATTCCCGCTCCAAAGATTCCAACTATCATCCCCATTATTGCTACCACAGGACCAAGTACAAATACTATATTAAGTCCTAACAGCAGCAGGAACACCAAGAATCTTCTGGTGCTGTCATTGGAGGTTCTCTCCTGTGAAGTGGCACTCTTATTGTTTCCATCAGTTTTTAAAGTGCTCAAGATACTGTCTGCTACCTCCCTTGGAGATCCAAGCTCCGAGGATATTTCATCGTCTGTCTTTCCTTTGTCCCTACCGATATTGAAGTGCTCTTCGTAATCAAGTAATATCTCTCGCAATTCTCCTTCTCTTAAGCTTGAAAGATATGATTTAAGCTTGCTCAAATACTCATTCCTGGTCATCATCCACACCCCTTAACAATAAATTGACACCGTTCACAAAATTCTCCCATTCCTCCTGGAGAGCCAGGAGAACATCCAGCCCCTTGTCAGTGAGTCTGTAATACTTTCTTGGGGGTCCCTCCTGGGACTCCTCCAGATAGGTCGTAACATAACCGTCACTTCTGAATCTTCTCAGGAGAGGATAGATTGTGCCTTCTGATATCTTAATAAACTGGGAGATGTTTTCAACCAATTCATACCCATAATAATCCTTTCTCTTCAGTAGAGTCAGAACACAAAGCTCAAGAACCCCTTTTTTGAATTGTATATTCATGGCCAGTCTCCTTTCACAGCTATAACATATCACACACTACCTTATAATGCAAGGTACTAAATAAAAAAAATAGGAGAAATTTTCTCCCATCATTCAAAGCTCAAGCCTTCCCTGTGTAATCCAACACTTAGGACGATGCCGATTGATATAAGGTTTATAAGTTGAAAGGTTCCTCCGTAGCTCATAAAGGGAAGAGGTATACCGGTAATAGGCATCAGACCAATGGTCATGCCTATGTTCTCCCATATATGGAATAGGAACATTGCAGCCAATCCAACTGACATGAATGATCCGAATTTATCAGGGCTGTTACGTGCAATCCTAATAATTCTATTGATCATTATGAAATATAAGAGAATAAGAAGGCTGCCTCCAATAAAACCAAGCTCCTCCGCAAGAACAGCGAAGATAAAATCTGTCTGTTTCTCTGGGATGTAGTTAAACTGGGTTTGGGTTCCTTCAAACAATCCTCTTCCAAAAATCTTGCCGCTACCAATGGCGATTCTACCCTGGATGGCTTGATAGCCTGTATTACTGGTATCCCGCTCAGGATCCATGAAGTTGAGGATCCTATCTTTCTGAAACGTATCAAGTCTCGACCAAAGGACTGGTAGGCTCATCAGTCCCATTGCAAGTGCTATTCCTATATATTTCCATTTGACACCGGCTACAAAAAGCATTGCGGCTATAAAGAAAATAAATACCATTGCCGTACCTGCATCAGGCTGAAGAAGTATCAACCCAACTGGGAAAAACGCGAAAATCAATATCTTAAGCAGGACAAAGGGAGAATTGATCTCATCCTTGTTGTTGTCCATATACTTGGCTAGAGAAATTATCAGTCCAACCTTCACAAATTCAGCGGGCTGGAATCCAAAAGATCCTATATAGAGCCATGATCGGGCACCCCACTGGTCTTCACCAACGCCCATGAACAGCACTGCCAACAGAAGTGCTATTGAAACTATATATATTGGGATGTATAGCTTGCCCAAAAATTGGAAATCAAAAAACACCAAAAACAGTATGGCCAGGAATCCTATCATGGTGGCAATTCCCTGAGTTCGAACAAATCTTATATTATCCAAGCTTAAGGTTGCCGAATATATAATTACCAGTCCATATATGCTCAAGAGAACAACCGTTATTAGCAACAGGAAATCAAATCTCTTGAAGGCTTTTTTTCTAAGATTAAACATTATCATCTACTCCTTTGCATCAAGCACTATTATATCATACAATGGTTTTTTCAAGTAGTGGGTTTATTGTTTATTATTTGATATAATTATCAGTGGAGGTATTGGCATGGATAGGGATAGAATAGTAGACATTTCGATACAACTTAATATTGATCTGATAGGATTCACACACACAGGTCCACTTGACAGAATCCGTAAGCAGCTTGAATGCAGATTAAAGGAAGAAAGGATCACAGAATTTGAGGAAAGGGATGTGGAGTTAAGAGTTGAGCCAAGGCTTACAATGGAGGAATGCAAATCCATTATAGTGATTGCACTTTCTTATAATAAAGAAAATGATTATAGGAAAGAAGCAAGTGTAAAGGGGAGCCTGTCCAAATCTTCATGGGGTAGAGATTATCATTTTGTTATTAAGGAGAAGATGGAAGCCCTAGTGAAGGAAATGAAAAAGGAGCATGATTTCAATCATATTTCCCATTGTGATACTGGTCCTCTTGTGGACAGGGAGGTCGCCAACAGGGCAGGTATCGGATATTATGGAAAAAACTGCAGCATTATAAATCCAGAATTTGGTTCATTTATTTTTATTGGATATATACTGACTGACCTTGAAATTGGAGCCCGAGAAGATAGATTGGAGAGCCTTTGCGGTGACTGCACATTATGCATGGATGCTTGTCCAACCGGTGCACTGGAAGGACCAGGTATCCTTAATCCAAAGAAGTGCATCTCCTACCTGACCCAGACCAAGGATTTAATACCTGAGGATTTATCTGCTAGAATGGGTATAAAAATATATGGATGTGACACATGTCAGGTTGTATGCCCAAAAAATGAAAAGGTTCGCTTGTCATCACATGGAGATTTCGATCCTGTGAAGACGGGAGGGATTGTAGACATTGAGGAACTGGTGCACATGTCAAAAAAGCAGTTCCAGGAAAAGTATGGGGATATGGCTGGAAGCTGGAGGGGAAAAACAGTACTACTGAGAAATTCCGTCTTAGCTCTCGAAAACATGGGTGCACATCTCCATGTGGATCTGATTAGGACCTTGCATAAAAAGAATATTGATTTATTGAAACCTTACACTTCAAGGATATTGAAAGATATGGTAAAATAGCTAATGTTGATTTTCAACTAAGAATTATTTAAACCTTTAAGGAGGGATTATAGTGTCAAATGTACATGAACTGGGATTTCTGAAGGAGAAAATTCAGGAGCTCAAGGATGAAGGAGTATACAGGAAGCTGCCGGTGATGGGTTCTGCAAGTGATGCAGAGGTTGAGCTTAATGGCAGAAAGGTGATAAACCTTTCATCAAACAATTATTTGGGATTTGCCAACAACCCCAGAATGAAGAAAGCCGCAATTGAAGCGGTTGAAAAATATGGAGTAGGTTCAGGTGCTGTGCGTACTATCATTGGGAACATGGATATTCATGAAAAGCTGGAGGAGACCCTTGCCAAATTTAAAAGGGAAGAAGCAGCATTTATCTATCAGTCCGGCTTTAACTGTAATGCAGGGACCATTCAGGCTATAACCGAAGCAGGGGATATTATAATTTCAGATGAGCTTAATCATGCTTCAATAATCGATGGTGCAAGACTTTCCAAGGCTTCAAAAACAATATACAAACACTCAGATATGGAAAGTCTGGAGGCTGTCCTAAAGGAAAACAAGGACAAATACAGAAATATGCTGATAATTACCGATGGTGTATTCAGCATGGATGGAGATATTGCAAAGCTTCCTGAAATAGTTGAACTGGCAGAAAAGTATGGTGCCATGACCTATGTGGATGATGCCCACGGATCAGGAGTCCTTGGAGAAAGTGGAAGGGGGACGGTTGACCACTTTGGGCTTCATGGGAGGATTGACTTCACAATAGGAACACTTTCCAAGGCTATTGGAGTAATTGGAGGATATGTGGCAGGGTCCAGGACAATGTATGAATGGTTAAGCCACAGGGCGAGACCTGTTCTTTTCTCAACGTCGCTTCCTCCTGCCGCGGTGGGTGCTATAACAGAGGCCATTAACATGCTTATGGAGTCTACGGAATATACGGACAGACTATGGGACAATGCAGCATATTTCAAGGAAAAGATGGGCTCACTTGGATTTGACACCGGTCACAGTGAAACCCCAATAACACCTGTTATCATAGGGGATGAGGCCAAGACAATGGAGTTTAGCAAAAGACTTCTTGAAAAAGGCGTGTTTGTATCAGGCATTGTTTTCCCAACAGTTCCAAAGGGAACAGGAAGACTTAGATGCATGGTAACGGCAGCCCATTCCAGGGTTCAGCTTGATAAGGCAGTTGAAGCCTTCAAGCAGGTTGGAGAAGAGATGGGAATATTATAGTTGTATTGATAAAGAGGGGGTACCCCCTCTTTTCTTTATACGCAAAATAGTATAATATGATATTAACAAATTGCAAGAGGTGGAGCTATGATAATAGGAGCATGCTCAATTGAACTTCACATATTTGAAGTACATTCACTTAAGGAAAAAAGGCACGTGATAAAGAGTATTCTAGGCAGACTCCAATCCAGATTCAACATCTCAGTTGCCGAGGTGGACAAGTTTGATGTTTGGCAGTCTTCGGTAATTGGAATTGCCTGTGTATCCAATGAGGCAACGCATGTCAGAAGCATGATCAGCAGCGTTATGAATTTCGTGGATGCTGACGGAAGAGTGGAAATAACAAATCACGAGATTGAAATACTATAGGAGACAGACATGAGAAAAAGATTGACAAAAAAAGAGAAACTGCAGGTTCTGGATATTTTGGAAGAGCTTTATCCAAATGCCAGAGCTGAGCTTAACTTCAGAAATCCCTTCGAGCTTTTGATTGCAACTATCCTTTCAGCACAGTGTACGGATGTTAGGGTAAACAAGGTTACAGAAAAAATGTTTGTGGAGTTGAAAGCTCCAATGGACTATATTGCTTTGGGGGAGGAAGCCCTGGAAGGGAAAATAAGAAGCTGCGGACTTTCAAAGTCAAAGAGCAAGAATATTATAGGGGCCTGTGAAAAAATAGTTTCATTATATGACGGAAAGGTTCCTGGGACAATAGAGGACCTTATGACGCTACCAGGAGTTGGCAGGAAAACTGCAAATGTGGTGGCCAGCAATGCCTTTGGAATACCAGCCATAGCAGTTGACACCCATGTCTTTAGAGTTTCCAATCGCATTGGCCTGGCTGCTTCAAAAAACGTAGAGGGCACAGAGGAAGACCTTATGAAGGCTATACCTAAAGATAGGTGGACTAGGGCACATCATCAGCTGATCTTCCATGGAAGAAGAGTATGCAAGGCTAGAAAGCCTATTTGCGAGGAGTGTCAAATAAGCGCTTGTTGTCTTTACTATATAAATGGGGTGGGAAAATGAAAAAGGGTGGTATCATTGCAATTGTAATAGTACTTCTTCTAACCTTAACTGGAATGGGAAGCTACTATTACCTTGACAGCCATGTAGCAGGGGATACTTTTTATGAGGGTATCATAATCGATGGACAGAAAATGGGCGGCTTGACCCTTGGGGAAGGGATCCTTCTCCTCACGGAGTCAAGGGAGGAAGAGCTTGAAAAGACAATTGAGATAAATGTTGATGGTATGGATGGATACTCAACCAAAGTGTCACTAAGGGACCTCCAATTGGAATACAACATCCAGGAGATTGCAACCGAAGCATTTCAGATTGGTAGGTCTGGAAACATCCTGGAGAGATATACAGAGATCCGTAATCTTGAAAAAAATCCCGTAAGCTTCAACCTTGAGCACAGCTTCAAGGTGGATCATCTGGAAGATGTTCTTGAAGAAATTGCTGTCATAGTTGAAAAGGCGCCAATTGACGCCCAGTTCAGCTTTGAGGATGGAGAAATGGTAATTACTGAAGCTGCTGAAGGAATAATGCTGGATAGGGAGTCGTTTTTAAAGAACATTTCCAATATGGGAGATGATATTCTTAAAGCAGAACATTTGGCAATTCCACTGAAGATTATTCAACCAGAGGTGGGGGAGGATTACTACTCAAAGATCAATGGAATTATTGGAGAATTTTCAACGAGCTTTGCAGGAAGTTCAGCTGGAAGGATCCACAACATTCGTTTGTCAGCTGAATCCTTTGATGGAATGGTAGTTATGCCTGGACAGGTGGTCTCCTACAATAAAACCACCGGACCTAGACAGGCAAGCCTTGGTTACAGGGAAGCTCCTGTAATTGAAAACGGTGAATTGATACCAGGGATGGGAGGCGGAGTATGTCAGACATCCACAACACTATACAATGCATTGCTGCTGGCTGATATGACCATTTTGGAGAGAAGCCCCCACTCAATACCACCGGCATACGTTCCAAGAGGTACAGATGCAGCTGTTGCAACTGGCTATCTCGATCTTGTATTCAGAAATGATTTTGACTACCCGGTGTTGATTGATAGTAAGGTAGAAGGTACAAGGGTGTACTTCCAAGTTTATGGAGACAAGGAAAACAGAGATTACACCGTAAGGATTACAACCAACCAAATTTCAACTATACCCTATAAGGTTCACGAAAATCTGGACAATACATTGCAACCGGGTGCCAGGGAGCTTGTGCAGGAGGGAAGAAACGGCTACAAGGTGAACTCTTTTAAATCAATAGTTAGGAATGGAGAGATCGTAAGCACTGAGCAGATTTCATATGATTACTACAGGGAAAGGGGCTTTATATACAAGGTAGGCCCAGACCCGGTAATAGAACAGCAAATTCCTGATATTGATGCTGATACCCCTGGGGAGGATCCTGGCAATGTAGAGGAGCCGAGTCAATTGCAAGAGCCCCAGCAGAACCGGGAGCAGGAAGACGGCTCTGATTCCCAGCAAAATGAAGAGTCGGATACATGGACGGAGAATGCAGGTTGATTTAGTTACCTGGTTCTGATATCATATATGAAGATAATCAATTAATATTTGTAACAGGTATCTCACATTTGAGATTTAATAGGGAAAGTGGTGCAAATCCACTACAGCCCCCGCTACTGTAAACGGGAACGAAATCAGCAATAAGCCACTGGGAAACCGGGAAGGCGCTGAATTGAGGATGAACCGTAAGTCAGGATATCTGCCTGTGACATTTGCTAGTGCTTTACCTCGGAGGGAGGGATGTATGTATTTTGCCAAAACAGCCCATCTCCTGATGGGCTTAACTTATGTAAAAAAAAGGAGAGATGAATCGTGAAAAAAGGGATAGTGCTATTACTTATTATGATGCTTACGGTGGGACTTTTGGCAGGCTGCAGCACAGAGACAGAAACTGTCCAGCCAGAGGAACAGTCTGGGGCTGTAGATGGAAATGCTGAGGAGACAATGGATGATTTTGGAAATACAATCATCTTTGATAATCCACCACAAAGGATTATTTCACTTGCGCCCAGCAACACTGAAATACTGTTCGCAATAGGAGCAGGAGACAAGGTTGTGGGAGTAACAAGCTATGATGACTATCCGGAAGATGTTCTGGATATTGAAAAAATAGGCGATTTCAATGGTATCAATCTTGAGAGAATAATTGAGCTTGAGCCTGACCTTGTCATTAATTATGGTGATGGAGTAACGGAAGAGAATGAAAGACTCCTTGAAGCAGGAATTCAGATTGCTGGATTTGAGCCTGAGAGTATAGAGGAGATTAGGGACACTATTCTAAGGATTGGAGAAATGACAGGACATAAGCAGGAGGCTCTGGAGCTTGTGGATGAAATGGCATCAAAGGAAGAAGAAATACTGGAAAGTATTGAAGGTCTTGAAAAGAAGACTGTTTTCTATGAAATCTGGCATGAGCCACTTATGGCAGCTGGACCTGGTTCCTTTATAGACCAGCTTATCAGCCTGGCAGGCGGAGAAAATGTTGCTAATGATGCTGAGGGAGAGTATCCCCAATATGACCTGGAGCAACTGATTGAAAGGAATCCGGAAGTTTATTTAACTGCAAACGACCTACCTGAGAAAACAGTTGATTCCATAAAGGAAAGACCAGGATACAGTGAAATAGATGCCATCAAGAATGGTAGGGTGTACCTAATAGACGGGAATGTTATTTCAAGGCCGGGACCGAGAATAATCCAGGCTCTTGAGTTGATTGTGGAAGCCATACATCCAGAATTGAAAAATTAAGGCTGTGATTAGAATGAAGGATAATATCCGGATCAGGTCATACGGATTCACCATGCTGGTGCTGGTAGTTCTATTGATATTGATGGTTGGAATAACTGCAACCATTGGATCTGCAAGCATAAGTACAATTGATGTGTACAGGGTTGTAGCATCAAAGATACCAGTTCTTGGAGAGCTGGTCGATTCCAATTCAATAACACCTTCCCAGCATTCAATCATATGGAGCGTTAGACTTCCAAGGCTATTGTTAGGTGTGATTGTGGGAGCCGGACTTTCCATATCTGGAGCTTCCTTTCAGGGTCTACTTAAGAATCCCATGGCAGATCCCTATATTTTGGGGATTTCCTCAGGTGCGGCACTTGGTGCTGCAATTGCAATTATTCTTAAGCTTGAAGCGGCTTTCCTGGGATTTTCAGGTATCTCAATCTTGGCTTTTGTTGGGGCTTTGATTGCAGTGACCCTGGTGTACAACATCGGAAGAATCAGAAGCCAGGTGCCTGTAACCACCCTGCTTCTGGCAGGCGTAGCTGTAGGCCAGTTCCTGACTGCAATAACATCTCTTCTGATGGTAATCTACAACAGGGATATGACAAAAATCATCTACTGGACATTGGGTAGCCTAGCAGGCAAGGGATGGAATCCAATAACTACTATGTCAGTTCCGATAATAGCTGCCATGGTTATTCTGCTGTTTTTTTCAAGGGACATCAACATAATGCTTACAGGTGAAGAATCTGCTAAAAGTCTTGGTGTAAATGTTGAAAGGATAAAGGTATATATTCTCCTTCTTGGGACCTTCATTACTTCAATGGCAGTATCAATTAGCGGAATAATAGGCTTTGTAGGTCTAATAATTCCACATATAGTTCGACTGATCGTCGGACCTGACCATAGAATACTTCTTCCAGCATCTGCAGTAGTGGGAAGCATATTTATGGTTTTCACGGATACAATAGCGAGAACTGTTATCTCCCCAATGGAAATACCAGTGGGAATCATAACAGCAATATTTGGAGGACCCTTCTTTATTTATCTTTTAAGAAGCAAGAAGAAGGCTCTCTAATTGATAAGGTAGTGATATGATGAACTCAGTCAGTGCAAAGAACATAGTGTTTGGATACACAGCAACTCCAGTTATAAGAGATGTCAGCTTTCAGGTGGACAAAGGGGAGTTCATAAGTATTTTAGGACCAAACGGATCTGGAAAATCCACTCTTTTAAAAACCATCAACGGTCTTTACATACCATCATCGGGAAGAATTGAATTGATGGGTGAAAATATCGAAAAGTACAAGCGGAGGGACATTGCCAGAAAAATTTCCTTGGTTCCACAGGATACAAGTCTTCAGTTTGATTTTACTGTGGAGGAAGTTGTTACCATGGGAAGGCATCCATTTAAAGGAAGGTTTGAAAAAGAGGATGAAAGGGATCGAAAGCTTATCTATGAAGCCATGGAAATGACCAACACCTTTGATATCAGGGAAAGGCTCATAACTGAAATCTCAGGAGGAGAAAGGCAAAGGGTCTTTATTGCAAAGGCACTGGCACAGAATACAGAGATAATTCTTCTGGATGAGCCAACATCACATCTGGATATAAACCATCAGATTGATATCCTCAATCTCCTGAGAAGGATGAACCAGGAGAAGGGAATAACCATCATATTGGTGATTCACGACATAAACCTTGCCACCAGGTATTCTGACAGGATTTTGCTTCTGAAAAAGGGAGGCATAATCGCTCAAGGAACTCCCGAGGATGTAATAACCACAGAAAACATTCTAAATGCCTATGGAATGAGGGCTGCGGTGGAAAGAAACAGATACACAGGACATATCTCAGTTATTCCACTGGAGGTAAACAAACGAATACGTAGCGAGTTGAATATAAGAGTTCATGTAATATCTGGGGGTGGCTCAGGCCAGGATCTGGTTAATGTGCTTTACCATAGGGGATACCAACTAAGTATGGGGGTACTTAATGCAGGAGACACAGATTGGCAGTATGCAAAGAGCCTAAAGGTTCAAATAGCCGAGGAAAAGCCGTTTTCAGGTATTTCCGACAGGGCGGAAAAGAAGAACCGGGAGATGCTTGCAGAAGCAGACCTTGTGATAATGACCAATGTACCCATAGGAAGTGGAAATCTAAGAAATCTGAAAATGGCCTCAGAGTTCCTGGAGAATGGTAAAAAGGTCTACTATCTAAGAGACAAAGAATATGATGAGTTCGATTACACAGGTGGTGAAGCGACTTTTATCTTAGAGCAAATGGTTAAGAATGGACTGTGTTCTGTGGACTCAATGGAGCAGCTGTTAAGGGGAATTTCATAAGAGTGACAAGGGGTCGGGGTATATTCACCTGGACCCTTTCTTCTTTTATTTTCTCAATCTGTATGGTATATTATTTGTGATAGGAGGAATCATATGGATATAAAGCTAATCGCAATAGATATGGATGGGACTCTGCTTGATAGCAGAAATGAGCTGACCCAAAGGACAAGAACAGCAATAGAAATGGCAAAGGATAAGGATGTTGAAGTGGTTCTTGCCACGGGAAGGGTTCTAAAATCAGCTATGTACTATTCAGAAATGCTAAAGCTGGACAGTTACATTGCGGCCTGCAACGGAGCAATTATAGTTGACAACAAAGGGAAGGATATTTTCAGAAAACCCATTGACAAGAAAAAGCTTGAAAAGATTATGGAAATCGGGCATAATATGTCAGTGTATTTTCATTTTTACAACGAAGATACTTTTTTCACCAAAACCTACGTAAAGGAAATAGTAGACTATTATTCCTCGTCAAAAGGGAAGTTCACAGGCCAATCCATAGATGTCGATATATATGAGAGCGTAGAGGATATATCCAGTAGAACGAACCTCGATGTGTTTAAGTTTCTTTTTATTGACAACAATCTGGATAAACTGCAACTGCTCAGGGAAAAGCTCCATTCTGTAGAGGGAATTTCTATATCAAAGAGCTGGACTAACAATCTTGAGGTAATGGAGGAAGGAATATCAAAAGGTAGAAGTCTGGAACATCTCTGCCAACTGATGGACATACCTCTGGAGAACACAATGGCCATAGGTGACAATGAAAATGATCTGTCAATGCTTTCCGTAGCAGGACTAAGTGTAGGAATGGGAAATGGTGCAAGAGCGGTTCTGGAAAGAGTTGACCACATCACAGAGGATAACGACCATGATGGGGTTGCCAAGGCAATTGAAAGGTTTGTTCTTTGATTATGATAAATGGAGGTAGAAAATGGCTTTAAATATCGTTCTTGTGGAGCCTGAGATTCCACACAATACAGGTAGCATTGCCAGGACCTGTGCATTGACGGGAACAGTGCTGCATCTTGTTAGACCACTGGGATTTTCAATAAATGATAGGCATCTTAAAAGGGCGGGACTCGATTATTGGCCACTGGTGCAGCTGAAATATTATGATAGCCTCCAGGAGGTTTTTGACAATAATCCTGATGGGGATTTTTATTTTGCAACCACCAAGGCAGAGAAGAATTATGCCCAATTCAGTTACAGGGACAATTCCTTTTTTGTGTTTGGAAAGGAAACAAAGGGCCTTCCCGAGAGTCTGGTCAGAGACAATATTGAGACGGCAATCAGGATACCTATGAAGAAAAACATAGCAAGATCTCTCAATCTTTCAAACTCAGCAAATATTATTATCTATGAAGCATTAAGGCAGCTGGACTTTCCAGAGCTTAAATGATATATTTTCAATGTTATGCAATTATTGAATTCTATTCTTAAAATCTAAGGGGACAAAGGGGGAAACAAAAATGGATACGGCTCTTCCGGTACTAGGTGGTTTGGGATTGTTTCTTTTTGGAATGAACACCATGGGTGACGGTCTTGAGAAGGCTGCAGGAAACAAGCTAAAAAAGATGATAGAACGACTGACCAGAAACCGCTTGATGGCAGTATTGGTAGGTATTGTTGTTACAATAGCTGTGCAAAGCAGTAGTGCCACCACAGTAATGGTAATAGGTTTTGTTAATGCTGGACTGATGACACTGCCTCAGGCTGTTGGAATAATAATGGGTGCAAACCTGGGAACCACAGTCACTGCTCAGCTTGTTGCATTTAAGCTGACAGAGGTCGCACCTTTGGCGGTTGCCATAGGGGTTGCCATCTGGATAGGTGCAAAAAACAAGAAGGCAAAAACCTACTCAGAAATACTTATAGGTTTTGGTATACTGTTTATTGGTATGGATATGATGGGTGATGGACTTAAACCCTTGGCCGACCTTCCAGCCTTTACAAATGTAATGGTTAGCCTTAACAATCCGTTTCTTGGAATGCTTGTGGGTCTTGGACTTACAACAATAGTGCAGAGTAGCTCCGCTTCAATAGGACTATTGCAGGCTCTTGCAGGGGAAGGTCTGATTTCAATGAACCTGGCATTCCCAATACTTTTTGGGGGAAACATCGGAACCACAACTACCGCCATGATATCAAGTATCGGTGCCAACAAGACTGCCAAAAGAGCAGCAGTCATTCACTTCTTGTTCAATCTTGCGGGAACTATAATGTTTATGACCATATTCAGGTATCCCATAGAGTGGCTGGTAACCTATATTTCACCAAATGATGTCCAAAGGCAGATTGCAAATGCCCATACATCCTTTAACCTGATTAACCTTGTAGTTCAATTCCCATTTGCACTTCTTTTGGTAAAGGCTGCAGAGAAGTTGGTACCTGGTGTGGATGAGGAGGAGATTACTGAATCCAAGTTCCTGGATAAACGTATAATTGAGACACCTTCCATTGCTCTTGGTCAGGCGACCAGAGAGGCACTGAGAATGGGGGATCTCGTCCTTGAGAATCTTGCAGCGGCAAGAACTGTGATGTTAGAGGACAAAATAGAATTGATAGATTCAATTTTAGAGCGGGAAAGGGTTATAAATAGAATACAAAGGGAAATTACCGATTACCTCGTGAGGCTTTCCAATGCATCCCTTTCAGACGAGCAGCACGCTGATGTCAATGCAATGCTCTACATCATTGGGGACATTGAAAGGGTTGGAGACCATATCGAGAACTTAAGTGAGCTGGCACAGTACAAGTCAGACAACAATCTCTACTTTACACCTCAGGCTGTGGAGGAAATGGATGAGATGTATAACTTGTGTACAGAGGTCTTCCAATCAGCTTTAACCTCATACAAGGACACTGACGAAGCCTTGGCAAGACAAGTTCTGATTCTTGAGGATGAGGTTGACAGGCTTGAAAGACAGAATAGAACCAACCACATAGACAGACTAAATAAGATGATGTGCAGTACAGGAGCTGGAATTGTGTTCCTGGATGGCATCAGCAACCTTGAAAGAATTTCCGATCACTCAAGGAATATCGCAATGTATGTGCTGGATAAATTTAAGGAATAATGTTTATAAATAAAATGTAAATTAGCTATTGATTAGTATAAGTAAATACAGTATAATGAGCTTGTCAGAGTTGTTAAAAACGTAACGAAATAATTAGGAAAATTCTGAACATTTCTGGATGATAGTAGCGGGAGAGACCACAATTGTGGCGCCGAAGGAGTAATTAACAGAGCTAGCCCCTCTGTTGCGAACCTCTCAGGCAACAGGACCGCTGCCGGACAGAACTCTGGAAAGCGTCGTTTACACCGAAGGAGCAATTCCGTTTCTGGAAAATGGAAGAATCTCTCAGGTCAATAAACAGAGTAAGTAGGCAAGGTCTATTTATTCTGTTTTTTTTTTAGCAGAATTATAGAAAGTTTTATACCTAACGATATTTTGAAAAAGGAGGGAAATGGATGATTTATGATGTAGTGATTATTGGAGCTGGTCCAGCTGGACTTTCTGCAGGTTTGTATGCAGCAAGAGCCAGAATGAGCACCCTGATAATCGAGAAGGAAGCAGCGGGAGGACAGATTGCCACTACAGATGAGGTTGCAAACTATCCTGGATCAGTGGAAGATGCCACCGGGCCATCCCTTGTAGCCAGGATGGTTGAACAGGCTGAAGGATTTGGAGCAAAAAGGGTTTCTGACACAATTGAAAGTGTTGATGTTACGGGTAAAATCAAGATCCTCAAGGGTGAAAAGGAAGAATACCAGGCCAAGACTGTAATTGTGGCAACTGGGGCTGTACCAAAGCATATAGGGTGCCCAGGTGAGAAGGAGCTTACAGGCAGAGGAGTTTCATATTGTGCAACCTGTGACGGGGCATTCTTTGAAGATCTGGAAGTATTTGTTGTAGGTGGAGGCGACTCTGCTGTTGAGGAGGCAATGTACCTTACAAAGTTTGCCAGAAAGGTTACAATTGTCCACAGAAGAGATCAGCTAAGGGCTGCAAAGTCAATTCAGGAAAAGGCATTCAAGAACGAAAAGATCGAATACCTGTGGGATTCTGTGATTACTGAGCTTAAGGGCGATGGACTACTTGAATCCATGGTTGTAAAGAACGTCAAAACAGGCGAGGAAAAAGAAGTCTTTGCTGATGAGGATGACGGAACCTTTGGTGTATTTGTATTCATTGGATATGATCCGGCAAATAAACTTTTTGAAGGTCTCGTCCAAATGGAGAATGGGTATATAGTTACTGATGATAATATGGCCACAAACATTCCTGGAGTCTTTGCAGCAGGAGACAATAGGGTAAAGTCATTGAGACAGGTGGTAACTGCCACAGCGGATGGTGCAATAGCAGCAACCCAGGCAGAGAAGTATATAGAAAATAACTTCGAAGAATAGGGGGAAATACTATGATCGAATTAAACAAAGAGAATTTTGAGCAAGAGGTACTAAATGCAGAGGGCACGGTTCTTGTTGATTTCTGGAGTCCTTCATGCGAGCCTTGCAAGGCACTAATGCCTCATGTTCACGAGCTTGAGGAAGGATTTGGAGACAAGATCAAATTCACTTCACTTGACATAACAAAAGCCAGAAGAGTTGCAATAGGACAAAAGGTACTAGGACTTCCAGTAATAGCAATCTATCAGAATGGCGAAAGAGTGGACGGAGTTGTGGGCGATGAAGCTACAACCAAATCTGTTAAGGAGCTTGTAGAAAAATACAGCTAGCCCCAAGAGTTAAAGGATTTACACTAAGATAGCAACCAATATTTTGAGGAGGTGAAGCAAATGCGTCTTGAGTTAGGAAAGATACTAATTAAAGATGTAGTATTCGGCGATTCAACCAAGCTTGAGAATGGAGTTCTTACAATAAACAAATCAGAGTTGATTGATCTTGTTATGGAGGATGAACACATTAAATCAGTTGATGTTGATATTGCCAAACCAGGTGAGAGTGTAAGAATCACACCTGTTAAGGACGTAGTTGAACCAAGGGTTAAGGTTGAAGGACCTGGAGGGGTATTCCCAGGAGTGCTTTCAAAGGTCGACGTTGTAGGTTCTGGGAAGACCAATGTGCTGAAGGGCTGTTCAGTTATGACAACCGGTAAGATTGTTGGATTCCAGGAAGGTATCGTTGATATGTGTGGACCTGGTGCTGATTATACTCCGTTTTCAAAGTTGATCAACATTGTAGTAAATTGTGAGCCTGTTGATGGTCTTAAGCAGCATGACCATGAAAAGGCAGTAAGATTTGCAGGCTTCAAGTCAGCGGCATATATAGCTGAAACTGCAAAATCATTGACCCCAGATGAAGTTGAAGTTTTTGAAACTGACACTTTTGTAGATGGAATGAAAAAATATCCTAATCTTCCTAAGGTTGGATACGTCCACATGCTTCAGACACAAGGACTACTTCATGACACCTATGTATATGGAGTGGATGCAAAGCAGATTGTACCGACAATTCTTTATCCTACAGAAATCATGGATGGGGCAATTGTAAGTGGAAACTGCGTATCTGCATGTGACAAAAACACAACCTATCATCATCTGAACAATCCAGTTGTCCATGACCTGATGGCAGCACACGGAAAAGAGATCAATTATGTTGGAAACATAATCACCAACGAAAATGTCTACCTTGCAGACAAGGAGAGATCATCAAACTGGACAGCGAAATTGGCTGAATACCTTAACCTTGATGGAGTGGTAATATCACAGGAAGGATTCGGCAACCCAGACACTGACCTTATCATGAACTGTAAGAAGATAGAAGCAAAGGACATCAAGACGGTAATAATCACTGATGAGTACGCTGGAAGAGATGGTGCCAGCCAGTCACTTGCTGATGCTGACAAGTCAGCAGATGCAGTGGTTACAGGCGGAAATGCAAATGAAGTAATAACCCTTCCAAAAATGGACAAGGTCATTGGTACACTAGCATACACTGATATAATTGCAGGCGGATTCGATGGAAGTTTGGCGGACGATGGAACAATCACAGTTGAGATTCAGGCCATCACAGGTGCTACAAACGAAATGGGATTCAACAAGATGTCAGCAAAAGGATTTTAGGAATATAAATCAGGTATAAAAATAGAATAAAAAAATAAAGGAAAGGATGTGGCAAGATGTCAATATTTAACGAGAACTCAAAAGTAATCGTAATTGGCGATAGAGACGGTATTCCAGGGCCAGCCATGGAAGAATGCATAAAGACCACACCTGCAGAGGTAGTATTTTCAGCGACAGAATGTTTCGTCTGAACGGCTGCAGGAGCAATGGATCTTGAGAATCAAAAGAGGGTAAAAGACCTGACTGAGAAATACGGAGCGGAGAACGTTGTAGTATTGATCGGTGGAGCAGAAGCTGAATCAGCAGGATTGGCTGCAGAGACAGTAACAGCAGGAGACCCTACATTCGCAGGACCATTGGCGGGAGTTCCGTTGGGACTTAAAGTATACCACGCAGTAGAGCCAGAATTTAAGGAATCAGTAGACGCAGATGTATATGATGACCAAATCGGCATGATGGAAATGGTGCTTGATGTGGATGCTATAGTAGAAGAAGTTGCATCAATGAGAAAAGAGCACGGCAAATACTAAAAACAAGAACAATAGAATAAAAAACAAAGGAAAGGATGTGGCAAGATGTCAATATTTAACGAGAACTCAAAAGTAATCGTAATTGGCGATAGAGACGGTATTCCAGGGCCAGCCATGGAAGAATGCATAAAGACCACACCTGCAGAGGTAGTATTTTCAGCGACAGAATGTTTCGTCTGAACGGCTGCAGGAGCAATGGATCTTGAGAATCAAAAGAGGGTAAAAGACCTGACTGAGAAATACGGAGCGGAGAACGTTGTAGTATTGATCGGTGGAGCAGAAGCTGAATCAGCAGGATTGGCTGCAGAGACAGTAACAGCAGGAGACCCTACATTCGCAGGACCATTGGCGGGAGTTCCGTTGGGACTTAAAGTATACCACGCAGTAGAGCCAGAATTTAAGGAATCAGTAGACGCAGATGTATATGATGACCAAATCGGCATGATGGAAATGGTGCTTGATGTGGATGCTATAGTAGAAGAAGTTGCATCAATGAGAAAAGAGCATGGCAAATACTAAACTCCTTAAGAATAGAGGAGAGGAGGGAATATTATGGCGAAAATAAGAATTGTACACTATATAAACCAATTCTTCGCTGGTATTGGTGGTGAAGAAAAGGCTGACATCAAGCCAGAGGTAAGAGAAGGCGCTGTAGGACCTGGAATGGCAATACAGGCTGGATTTGGTGGAGAGGCTGAGATCGTAGCCACAGTAATCTGTGGAGACAGCTATTTTGGTGAAAATATCGATGCCGCCAAGGAAGAGGTTCTTGAAATGGTAAAGGGATATAGCCCTGACCTGTTTATTGCAGGACCCGCATTTAACGCAGGAAGATATGGTGTTGCATGTGGAACAATCACCGAAGCAGTGCAAAGCGAACTGAATATTCCTGCTCTTACAGGTATGTATATTGAGAATCCTGGAGCAGATATGTACAAGAAAGCTGTATATGTTGTTGAGACCAAGAACAGTGCAGCTGGTATGAAGGATGCAGTTGCAAAAATGGTTCCTCTTGCCAAGAAACTTCTAAATGGTGAGGAAATTGGATCACCTTCAGAGGAAGGCTACATTGAAAGAGGAATAAGAAAGAACTACTTCACTGAAAAGAGAGGCTCTGAAAGAGCTGTTGACATGCTTCTTAAGAAGTTGAAGGGCGAGGCGTTCACCACTGAATATCCAATGCCTGATTTTGACAGAGTTGATCCTAATCCTGCAATAAAGGATATTACAAAGGCTAAGATTGCCCTTGTAACATCTGGTGGAATTGTACCAAAGGGAAATCCAGATCACATAGAGTCATCTTCAGCTTCAAAATATGGAAAGTATGACATTGACGGAGTTATGGACCTGACAGCTGAGACCCATGAGACAGCCCATGGTGGATTTGACCCTGTTTACTGTAATGAAGACTCAGACAGAGTACTACCTGTGGATGTTCTTAGAGACCTTGAAAAAGAAGGTAAAATTGGAGAGCTTCATAGATATTTCTACTCAACGACTGGAAATGGTACTGCAGTTGGAAGCTCAAAGAAATTTGCAGAAGAGTTCAGCAAGGAATTGATTGCTGACGGAGTTGATGCGGTTATCCTTACCTCAACCTGAGGCACCTGTACACGTTGCGGTGCAACGATGGTTAAGGAAATTGAGCGAGCAGGTATTCCTGTAGTTCACATATGTACTGTAGTTCCAATATCCCTTACAGTAGGAGCAAACAGAATAGTTCCTGCAATTGCAATTCCTCATCCACTGGGAAATCCTTCATTGGACAAGGAAGAGGAAAAAGCATTAAGAAGAAAAATTGTTGAAAAATCTCTAGTGGCTCTTGAAACAGAGGTTACTGAGCAGACGGTATTTGATAAATAATAATTGATTGCAAATGGGTGATAGTTGATGCTACACCCATTTGTAAAACCTATTTTCAATGGAGGTGACTCGTTTGAGTTATTCAGTAGTAAAAGGAACAAGTTATGTACTTGTGCATGCACCAGATATGGTACTTCACAATGGAACCACACAGACAACTGAGAAGCATCTGAATCCAAATTCAGAGTATCTTAAAAATTTACCAAAGAGCCTAAGGAGTTTTGATGAGGCCGTAAACTATCTTCCTAACCAGGTCTATATTGGAAACAATAAACCTGCAGACCTGAGAAAAGATCCACAGCCTTGGGTTGGAAAAAATGTAGAAGGAGCATCAAAGAATGGCAAGCTTGGCGAGATAATGCCACAGGATGAGTTCATTGGACTTATCAAGATTGTTGATGCATTTGAACTTGTTAAGCTAAACAAGGAGTTTACTGCAGACGTAAAGAAAAAGCTTAATGACCATCCTCTTGTCAAGGATGAATTGGTGGCCAAGCTTAAGGAAGGCGAGGATATGGCCGACATCCAGAAGCTTGTTGACGAGCAGGGAGCAGAGCCCCTGTATATGAACAATGAAGTGATTGGATGCATCAAGAGAGCACATGATGTTGATATAAACCTCAATGCCCACGTAATATTTGAAAACCTTGTATCAAAGGCATCAGGAGTCCTTGCTGCACTACATCTTCTTGACAAGACAGATATCAATGCAGAGGAAATTGAGTATGTACTGGAGTGTTCAGAGGAAGCCTGCGGAGATATGAACCAGAGAGGCGGAGGCAACTTTGCCAAGGCGATTGCTGAAGTTGCTGGGCTTACAAAGGCATCAGGATCTGATGTAAGAGGCTTCTGCGCAGCACCAACCCATGCAATGATTTCAGCTGCATCAATGGTCAAGGCTGGAACCTTCAAGAATGTCCTTATTGTATCAGGCGGGTCAACTGCAAAGCTTGGAATGAACGGTAAGGACCACGTTAAGAAGGAACTGCCAATACTTGAGGATGTAATTGGAGGATTTGCAGTGCTTGTAAGTGAAAACGACGGAACCAGCCCTGTTCTTAGAACAGATCTTGTTGGAAGACATACCGTGGGTACAGGTTCATCACCACAGGCAGTAATAACTTCACTTGTAACGGAGCCACTTGACAGAGGTGGACTGAAAATCACTGATATTGACAAGTACTCAGTTGAAATGCAGAACCCAGATGTTACAAAGCCGGCAGGAGCTGGAGATGTACCAAATGCAAACTATAAAATGATTGCAGCCCTTGGTGTAAAAAGAGGGGAAATTGAGAGAACGGCACTTAATGATTTCATTGTAGAGCATGGAATGGAAGGATGGGCACCAACTCAGGGTCATATCCCTTCAGGAGTTCCCTATGTAGGCTTTGCAAAGGAGGATATTGAGGCAGGAAATATAAACAAGGCCATGATAATTGGCAAGGGAAGTCTTTTCCTGGGTAGAATGACGAACCAGTTCGATGGAGTTTCAATAGTTATGGAGAAAAATCCTGGAGTAGTGGAGGAAAGCAAAGGCGTATCTGAGCAAGAGGTCAGAGGTCTTGTAGCTGAGGCTATGAGAGATTTTGCTTCACATCTCCTTCAAGGTTAGAGGTGATATGATGTCTGAAAACAATGTAAAAGCCATGATTGGCAAGGTATTCAACGACATTGCCGACGCCATGGAAACCGGCCAGTTTGGACAAAGAGTTAGAGTGGGAATCACTACTCTTGGAAGTGAACTGGGCGTAGATAACATGGTAAAGGGTGCAGAGCTTGCCCAAAAGAGGGACAGTTCAGTAGAGGTGGTTCTTATTGGACCAAAGGTTGAATCTGACCTTACCCAGGTAGTCGTAGATACAGAAGAGGAAGGCTACAAGAAGATGGAGGAAATGCTTGACAAGGGCGAGCTTGGTGGATGTGTAACTCTTCACTACAGCTTCCCAATAGGCGTTTCCACAGTAGGTAGGGTAGTAACTCCTGGCAGAGGAAAGGAAATGTTTGTTGCAACTACGACTGGTACTTCATCTTCACACAGAGTTGAAGCGATGGTGAAGAACGGAGTGTATGGTATTATTTCTGCCAAGGCAATGGGAGTTAAGAATCCAACACTTGGAATCCTTAATGTGGATGGGGCACGACAGGTTGAAAGAGCATTCAAGGAGCTTATTGCAAATGGCTATGACCTAAACTTCACTGAATCAGCAAGGGCTGACGGAGGAGCTGTAATGAGAGGGAATGACCTTCTTGCAGGAACACCAGATGTAATGGTTACCGATACTCTTACAGGAAATATTCTCATGAAGATATTTTCATCTTTCACTACAGGTGGAAGCTACGAATCACAGGGCTTTGGCTATGGTCCTGGAATCGGAGAAGGATATGGAAGGCTGGTATTGATCCTATCAAGAGCTTCAGGATCTCCTGTAGTGGCTAATGCTATCAGTTATGCCGCTGATCTCGTAAAGGGAGATGTACACGGTGTTGCTAAGCAGGAATTTGAGGCAGTAAACAAGGCTGGATTCAAGGAAGTCCTTGCATCACTGACTAAGGAAACTAAAAAGGAAACCAGCGATGAGAAGGTAGTGGCACCTGAAAAGGAACCAGTTACTGGCACAATCGATGGAATCGATATAATGGAGCTTGACGATGCAGTTGAAGTTCTTTGGAAGAACAAGATATATGCTGAGTCAGGAATGGGCTGTACCGGACCGATTGTTATGGTCAATGAGACCAAGTTAAATGAGGCTTTGGTGGTATTGGCCCAGGCTGGCTATGAAGTTGGAGAGGCAGACCCCTGTTAGTAAAAAAACCCCCGGAAATTAATTTCCGGGGGTTTTAAATAACACAAAAAGAACCGGAACCTCTGTGTTTTTTGTAGTGGATACAAAAGTAGGCTGTGAATTGTTAAAGGTAGATAATTCTGATATAATCATAATTAGATAAAAGGAGGTGGGACATTTGAGGTTGAATTATGACCTGACACTTGAACAAAGCCAGAAGCTCATTATGACACCTGAACTGCGACAGGCCATACAACTGCTGCAATATACAAGTCTTGAACTGAATAGCTATTTAAAAAGGGAAATGGAGGAAAATCCTCTTCTTGAACTTGAAGGACCTTCTGATGATGCTCACAGCATGGAAACAGTCAAGGAAGAAAAGGATATAGACTGGAAGGAATTTCTTGAAAGCTATGATGATATAAGCTACAGGTCAGAGGTCGATAGAAACCGTAAGGAGTATTCCTTTGAAAACTTCGTGTCCTATACACCTTCATTAAAGGATTATCTTATAGAACAGCTTAATATGATAAGTCTAGATGCTGCGGAATATCGGATTGCAGACTATATTATCCAAAACATCAATTCCAATGGCTACTTGGATTCAACCACTTCCGAAATCTCCTCACAGTTACGTGTTTCTGAAGAGGAAGTGGAGGCTGTCTTAACCGTAATACAATCCTTTGAACCTTATGGTGTTGGTGCCAGAAGTCTAAAGGAATGTCTGCTCATACAGGTGAAGGATGAAAAGGATTTCCTTCTAAAGAGAGTTATAAACGACCATCTCGAGGATATAGCCTCAAATAAAATAGCTTTGATTGCCAAGGAGTTGGATATAACAATTCAGAAGGCACAGGAGTATGTTGATTTCATAAAGTGTCTGGAACCAAAGCCAGGAAGAACCTTTAGGGGTGATGGGGATGATACCAGATACATTACCCCGGATGCATCCATAGAGGAAATAGATGGAGAGTTTGTTATATTCATAAATGATGTGACCGGTCCCAGATTGAATATTAACCAGTACTATAAAAGTCTTTTAAAGGATGGGGGAGATGTGGAGACAACGGAGTTCCTCCAAGAGAAGCTCAACTCTGCAATGTGGTTGATCAAAAGCATTGAACAAAGAAGACAGACACTTTACAAGGTTGTGGAATCCATATTGAAATATCAGAAGGAGTTTCTTATTCACGGTGAAAAAAGACTGGTGCCTTTGACATTGAAGGATGTTGCTGAAGATATTGAAATGCATGAATCTACTATCTCAAGAGCAACAAGCGGCAAATATGTTCAGACTCCAAGGGGTGTATTTGAGCTTAAATACTTTTTTACAACTGGATTGTCAGGAAAATCTGGAGAAGTTTCAGCAACCAGTGTGAAATCAATAATAAAGGGTATAATAGATGGTGAGGACCAAAAGAAACCACTTAGTGACCAGGTTATTTCAAATTTGCTTAAGGAAAGAGGCATGGAGGTTTCCAGGAGAACTGTGGCAAAGTACAGGGATGAGCTAAAGATTCCATCATCATCCCGAAGAAGAAGGTTTTAAATATCAGAGATGGCTTGAAAAATGGCTGTCTCTGGTATATAATGACATTAAGGATATTTTTTTACCCTATGTGGGACAAATAAGAACAATAGGGACAAAATATGTCCAACGGAGGTGGTACTATAGATCTTCTAAAACTTATTGGAAGACTCTCACCTGAGTGCTTTCAGTCAATCGAAAGGAGATACTCAATTTTAAGGGCGGTTGAATTCAGACAGCCAGTTGGAAGAAGAGCACTTTCTGTGGAATTAGGATTGAAGGAGAGGACAGTCAGGTCAGAGGTTGACAAACTCAAGGAGCTTAAGTTGTTAAACGCCGACAATATGGGTATGTATGTTACAGATGACGGCAAAGAGCTTCTTGAACAGCTAAGTGATATTTACCAGAGCATAAGGGGTATACCTGATTTGAAGAAGAGGCTTCAGGAAGTTTTGGGAATTGATAGCATAATAATAGTCCCTGGAGATTCCCAGTCCAATGACCTCGTACTTCAGGAAATGGGTAGAAGCGCCTCAAGGTATCTGGTGGAAATCATGAACGAGTGCGATGTTGTTGGTGTGACAGGTGGCAGCACAATGGCCGCGGTATCTGATCAGGTTACATCTGAAAAAAAATTCCCCAAGGTTACGGTAGTACCGGCAAGGGGAGGACTTGGCAAGGAACTGATGGCCCAATCAAATTCAGTTGCAGCAAAGATCGGAAAAAATCTCGGGGCGATGTACAGACTGCTATACATTCCCGATAGCTTGGAAAAGGAAGCTCTTCAGGTAATTCAATCAAATGATGAAATACGTCAGTCGCTTCAGCTTATTGAAAAAATGAGGATCCTGATTTTCGGCATAGGAAGAGCTGACATATTGGCAAAAAGAAGAAATTTATCATCAGACAGGATCAATCACCTTATGGAAAATGGAGCTGTTGCGGAGGCATTTGGGCACTACTTTGACATTAGGGGCAACGACATTTGGGAATACAAGACTGTGGGATTGTCTCTTGAGACTTACAAAGAGATTCCGCAGGTTATTGGAGTGGCTGGTGGAGCCGACAAGGCTGAGGCTATTATTGCTATAGCATCGATCAGGAAGGACATAACCCTGATTATTGATGAGGAAGTAGGAAATAAAATAATTAAAATATTAAATTAAATAAGGAGGAATTTTAATGGCACTTAAAGTAGGTTTAAGCGGATTTGGAAGAATAGGTAGAGATGTATTCAGGATATGGGCAGAGAACAATGTTGAGGAGTTTGACATTGTGGCCATCAACGCATCAGGTAAAATAGAGGATCTGGCGCATCTTCTCAAGTATGACAGCATTTATGGAAAATTCAACGGGACAATTGAGACCTATGAAGAGGGATTTGTTGTAAACGGCAAGAAGATTCCGGTAATTGCTTTCAGAGACCCATCTGAACTTCCCTGGAAGGAAATGGGAGTAGATATTGCAATAGATTCTACAGGAGCATTCAGAGATAGAGAGGGACTTCAAAAGCATCTAGATGCAGGAGCAAAAAAAGTTATCGTAACAGCACCTGCCAAGGGAGAGGACATAACAATAGTTCTTGGAGTAAATGAAGATAAATATGATCCAGAGAATCACAATATAATTTCCAATGCATCATGTACGACAAACTGTCTTGCACCTGTCGCAAAGGTCATTCTGGATAAGCTTGGAATCAAAAAAGGTCTCATGACTACAGTTCACGCCTACACAAATGACCAGATGATCCATGATAAGAGACACAAGGATATGAGAAGAGCTAGAGCTGCAGCAGAGAATATCATACCCACAACTACTGGAGCAGCCAAGGCAGTTGCACTTGTATTACCTGAGTTGAAGGGTAAGATGAATGGATTTTCAGTTAGGGTACCAGTTCCAACGGTATCTCTGGTTGACACAGTATTTGAGGTGAACGAGCCCACAACAGTGGAAGAGGTTAACAGACTGTTGAAGGAAGCTAGTGAAGGCGAAATGAAGGGTATAATGGGCTTTTCAGAAGAGCCTTTGGTATCAAGAGACTTTTTAGGTGACGAAAGATCATCAATAGTTGACGCCGACTCCACAATGGTAATAGACAATATGGTTAAGGTAGTGTCATGGTATGACAACGAGTGGGGTTACTCCAGCAGAGTTGTAGACCTGGCAAGACTTGTAGCTAAAAAATGGTAGTAACTATGTCGGGTCTTTTGACCCGACATATCAATTAAAAAAACAATAAGAAAAGAAGGTGGATTGCTTGCTGAATAAAAAGACCTTGAAGGATATGGATGTAAAGGGAAAAAAGGTTCTCGTAAGGGTTGATTACAATGTTCCAATGAATTCTGAAGGTGTAATAACAGATGACATAAGGATCCGTAGCTCACTTCCAACGGTTGAGTACCTGCTTGAAAATGGTGCAGCTGTCATACTGATGTCGCATCTTGGAAGGCCTAAGGGAGAGCCAAAGGAAGAGTTTTCAATGCTTCCGGTGGCAAACAAACTGTCACAGCTACTGAAGAAGGAAGTTGTGTTTGCAGATGATGACAGGGTGGTTTCAGACAAGGTAAGAGAAATGGCAAAAGGGTTAAATCCTGGAGATGTCATGCTTCTACAGAATACCAGATTCAGGAAAGAGGAGGAGAAAAACGAGGATAGCTTTGCCAAGGAGCTTGCCTCTCTTGCAGATCTATATGTAAATGATGCTTTTGGGACATCTCACAGAGCCCATGCAT
Source organism: Gudongella ferriphila (assembly GCF_046224405.1). Lineage (NCBI taxonomy): Bacteria > Bacillati > Bacillota > Tissierellia > Tissierellales > Tissierellaceae > Gudongella > Gudongella ferriphila. Next base: position 88,263 of record NZ_JBJXRK010000006.1, read on the forward strand.
CAAATGTAGGTGTTTCAAAATACCTACCATCGGCATTGGGTTATCTTGTGGAAAAGGAAGTTTCAATTATGGGCAAGGCCTTGGAAGATCCTGAGAGACCATTCGTTGCAATACTGGGTGGAGCCAAGGTTTCAGACAAGATTGGCGTAATCGAAAACCTCCTATCCAAAGTTAACGCAATTATCATAGGTGGAGGTATGGCTTTCACATTTCTGAGGGCAAAGGGCTATGAAGTGGGAACTTCCCTTCTAGAGGAGGATAAGGTTCAACTGGCAAAGCAACTTATGGAAAAGGCAAAGGCAAACGGAGTCGCGATGGTACTCCCTGTGGATGTTGTTGTTGCAGGGGAGTTCAAGAATGACACCAGCTTTAGAACGGTTCTTGCAGATGGAATCCCATCAGACATGATGGGTCTTGACATAGGAAGTGAGTCAATTGAACTGTTTGAAAGTGTAATAAAGGAAGCCAAGACAGTTGTGTGGAACGGTCCAATGGGAGTCTTTGAGATGGATAATTTCAATAAGGGAACCTACGCTGTCGCAAAGGCCTTGGTCCAATCAGGTGCTGTAACAATAGTTGGAGGCGGCGACTCAGCTTCAGCTGTTGAAAAGGCAGGTTTGGCAGACAAGATTACGCATGTTTCAACAGGTGGGGGAGCATCTCTGGAATTACTTGAAGGCAAGGTATTACCGGGTATAGATGCAATTAGCGAATAAGGAGGCAGTCTTTTGAGAAAGCCAATAATAGCTGGAAACTGGAAAATGAACAAGACAATATCCGAGGCGGCACAGCTTATCGGAGATATAAAAAGAGAAACCTTGAACCAATCCGTGGAAGCGGTACTTTGTGTGCCTTACCTTTCAATTGGAAAAGCAAAGGAAATGACTGAGGGGTCTGGAATTAAGATTGGTGCACAGAATATGCATTGGGAGGAGAATGGAGCCTTTACAGGGGAAATTTCGCCAATCATGCTAAATGAACTAAAGGTGGATTACGTGATACTCGGACATTCTGAAAGAAGACAGTATTTCAATGAAACAGATGAAACTGTTAACAAAAAGGTTCATTCAGCAATAGCACATGGAATTGCCCCAATTGTCTGTGTTGGTGAGACACTTGAGCAACGCAGGGACAATCGACACAAGGAAATTGTCAGGGATCAGGTAAAGGGAGCATTCCTGGATATTGATAAGAACGATGCCAAAAAGACGGTAATCGCATATGAGCCTATATGGGCAATAGGTACCGGGGAAACGGCTTCAAGCGAGCAGGCTGAGGAGATGTGTGCTCTTGTAAGGAACACAATAGAAGAAATCTATGATGCTGAAACGGCAGAATCAATCAGAATACAATATGGTGGAAGTGTTAAGCCTGGAAATGTATCAGAGCTTATGTCCATGGACAATATAGACGGGGCACTGGTAGGCGGAGCAAGCTTAAAGTCCTCGGATTTCGTAAAGCTAATTAACTATTGATCGGAGGAAACAAATGTCAAAAACACCAGTAATGTTAATGGTACTGGATGGGTTCGGCCTGGGAGAGGAATATCCTGGCAATGCGGTTGCACTAGCCAATAAACCAAACTTTGACCGTATAATATCCAAGTATCCAAATACAACCTTGAAGGCAAGCGGCTTGGATGTGGGTTTGCCTGAAGGACAGATGGGTAACTCAGAGGTAGGTCATCTAAATATAGGTGCCGGTAGGATTGTATATCAGGAGTTAACCAGAATCACAAAGGAAATAAAGGAGGGTGGCTTTTTTAGAAAACAGGAATTCCTTGATGCCATTGAAAATGCGAAGGCAAAAAAATCATCCATTCATCTAATGGGATTGCTTTCGGATGGTGGTGTTCACAGCCACAACACTCACCTTTATGCTCTTCTAGAGCTTATGAAGAAGCACAGTATGGATAATGTGTTCATCCATGTCATACTTGATGGAAGGGATGTACCTCCAACTGTTGGAAGCCAACACGTAAAGGAGCTGCAGGAAAAAATAGATGAAATTGGTGTGGGCAGGATAGCGACTGTTGCAGGAAGATACTACACCATGGACAGGGACAAGAGGTGGGAGAGAACCCAGCTTGGCTATGATGCAATGGTGCTTGGAGAAGGAGAAAGGGCCGAGGACCCTGTGGTGGCAGTGGAAGAATCATATAAAAAGGACATAAACGATGAGTTTATGCTTCCAACTGTAATTGAAGAGGATGGAAAGCCTATTGCAACAATTGATGATGGTGATTCCCTGATATTCTTCAATTTCAGACCGGACAGGGCCAGACAGATAACAAGAGCAATCGTGGATGATGAATTCGATGGTTTCGAGAGAAAGAAAAAGGTAAACACCTACTATGTGACCATGACAGAGTACGACAAAACCATAAGGAATGTTCATGTTGCATATACAAATGAAGGCCTTGAAAACACTCTTGGAGAATACGTTAGCAAGAAGGGGAAGACTCAACTCAGGATTGCTGAGACCGAAAAGTATGCGCATGTAACCTTCTTCTTCAATGGAGGAAGAGAGGAGCCCTTTGAGGGCGAGGACAGGGTTCTGGTACCATCTCCAAAGGTTGCAACCTATGATCTGCAGCCTGAAATGAGTGCATACCAGGTAAAGGATGAGGTTCTCGAGAAAGTCAGATCAGGTAAGTATGACCTTATTATTCTCAACTTTGCAAATCCTGACATGGTTGGCCATACAGGAGTAATTCCAGCTGCTGTGAAGGCTGTTGAAACCGTGGATGAATGCATGGGAGAAATAGTTCAGCTTATGGAGGAAATCGGTGGAAAGATTTTAGTAACCGCTGACCATGGAAATGCCGAGTCAATGCTTGACAAGGAGTCAGGGGGAACCGTGACAGCCCACACAAGCAACAGGGTTCCCCTGATACTTGTAGGTGAAACTGAAGTCACCCTTAGAGAAGGAATACTGTCTGACTTGGCACCAACGATTCTTGAACTGATGAACCTTGAAAAGCCTCAGGTAATGACTGGATCATCCCTAATCGAAAAATAAAAAGAATGGAGTGATATGAATGAGTTTAATAACTGATATTTATGCAAGAGAGGTACTTGATTCAAGAGGTAACCCAACAGTTGAGGTGGAAGTTTGGACTGAACTTGAAGCATTTGGAAGAGCAATTGTGCCATCAGGAGCTTCAACAGGGATATACGAAGCGGTTGAGTTGAGGGACATGGATAAATCAAGATATCTAGGAAAAGGTGTAATTAAGGCAGTTGAGAATGTAAACGACATCATTGCTGACGAAATAATAGGCATGGAGGTATTTGACCAGGTAATGATAGATAAGGTGCTCATTGAAATTGATGGGACAGAAAACAAGGGGAAACTGGGAGCCAATGCCATACTAGCAGTATCCATGGCAGTGGCAAGAGCTGCTGCTAATGAGTTGGGAATGCCACTGTACCAGTATATTGGGGGAGTAAACGGTAAGACCCTTCCTGTTCCAATGATGAATATCCTAAACGGAGGAGAGCACGCTGACAACAATGTTGATGTCCAGGAATTCATGGTAATGCCAATAGGGGCTGAAAGCTTCAAGGAAGGCCTTAGAATGGGAACTGAAATTTTCCACAATCTGAAAGCTGTACTAAAGGCAAAGGGAATGAGTACTTCAGTTGGAGACGAGGGTGGCTTTGCACCAAACCTTTCGAGCAATGAGGAAGCTCTGATCACGATTATGGAAGCAATTGAAAAGGCAGGATATAAGCCTGGTGAAGATATTGTGCTTGCATTGGACGTAGCAGCCAGTGGAATGTATGATGAAGAGAAGAAGACCTACAACCTTAAGGGTGAGGGAAGAGAGATGACCGTTGAGGAAATGGTTGACTACTATGGTGAGCTTTGCGACAAGTACCCAATAATCTCAATAGAGGATGGACTTGGTGAAGATGATTGGGATGGTTGGAAGCTGATGACTGAGAAGCTTGGGAAGAAAATTCAGATTGTAGGTGACGACCTGTTTGTAACCAACACCGAAAGGCTTCAAAGAGGAATTGACATGGGAGTTGCAAACTCAATACTAATCAAACTTAATCAGATAGGTACTATCACAGAGACTCTGGATGCTATAGAGCTGGCTAAGACCAATGGGTATACTGCAGTAATTTCCCACAGATCCGGCGAAACAGAGGATTCAACAATAGCTGACCTAGCTGTGGCTACAAATGCAGGGCAGATCAAGACAGGAGCACCTTCAAGGACTGACAGGGTTGCGAAATACAATCAGCTAGTTAGAATTGAGGATGGACTTGGTGAGATGTCAGAGTACAAGGGACTGAAATCCCTATATAACCTTAAGAAGTAGATAGTTGACAACAAGAGGATAAGAGAGTAAAATAAAACGCATATGCAAATAATTTGCATTTGCGTTTTATTTTTTTGCCTTTGGGTAATATACAAAGGTAAAGTTGAATCATATGATTATATTTGTTGAGATTTGGAGGTTAATCATGAAAAGAAAAGGAATATTGTTTTTAATAATGCTTATGATATTTGCAGTTGCAGTATCAGGCTGCACAGAGGAAGTCGAAACACAGGCCCCAACCTATGAAGCTGAAGGCGACGACATATCAAATGAAGAGGAAGCCCAGGAGAAGATATCAGTGGTTGCCACTCTGTTTCCGCAATATGATTTTGCAAGGAGAATAGGTGGAGGAAATGTGGAAGTAAGATACCTATTGCCAACCGGAACAGAAGCCCACTCCTACGAGCCTACTCCCCAGGATATGGTATCGCTTCTAACTGCAGATGTTTTTTTGTACACAGGTGATTTCATGGAACCCTGGACCAAGAATATAGTGGAAAACCTCAAGGAGGAGGATGTGCTGGTTATTGACCTGAGCCAGGGAATTCCACTTTTGACAGCTGATGATCACGACCACGATGATGACCATGATGATGACCATGGGGATGAAGCCGTTGATCCACATTACTGGACTGATCCAAATATGGCTATTATCATGGTTAAAACAATAGGAGGTGCCTTGTCCCAAGCAGACCCTGACAATGCTGAACAATACAAGAATGAGGAAGCTGCCTTGATTGAAGATCTTATGACCCTTGACAGTGATATAAGAGAGGCATTGTCAAGGACCAAATCAAAAACAATCCTTTCGGGAGGTCACTTTGCATTCGGTTACTTTGCCAGACAATACGGCCTTGAGCACATGTCCCCATATGCTGGCTTTTCTCCAAATGCTGAACCTACCCCCCAGAGAATAACAGCCTTGATCCAGACCATTGAGGAAACTGGAGCAAATGCAATTTACCACGAGGAACTAATAGATCCAAAGGTTGCACAGGTAATTGTGGATGAAACAGGTGTAAAACTGATGCTTCTCCATGGAGCACATAACATATCCAAGGAGGAGCTGGACTCGGGTAAAACCTATATAGAGATAATGTATGATAATCTAGAGAATCTGAAAGAGGGATTGGGATATGAGTAGCAGGTTAATAGAAGTAGAGAATCTTTCCGTATACTACGGTCAGCAGCAGGTTCTGAAGGATGTATCCTTTGTCATAGAGCAGGGGGACTATGTGGGACTTGTTGGAGCAAACGGTTCAGGGAAGACAACCCTTGTAAAGTCGATGCTTGGCTTGGTACCAATCTCCAAGGGAAGCATCACCTACCATGGATCAGGAGGAGTTCACAAAGGTGTAGGCTACCTGCCTCAGGTTGCAGTAACTGGGAACACCTTATTTCCAGGAGAGGTTCACGAAATCGTTGCGGTTGGTCTATTGGGGAAGAAGAAATTCCCCAAAAGGATAACCTCAGGGGATAACCGAAGAATAGACGAGATTCTGAAAAGGCTTGATATATATCATCTAAAGCACAACAAAATAGGGGACCTTTCTGGAGGCCAGCAGCAGAGGGTGCTGCTTGCAAGAGCAATGGTAAGCAGTCCAAGACTCCTGATTCTCGATGAGCCTACAAGTGCACTGGATCCCAAGGTACGAACGGAATTCTTCAGCTTGATCAAGAAGATAAATAAGGAGGAGGGAACAAGCATAATACTTGTTTCCCATGATTTAAGCAGCATAAAGAAATGCTCATCAAAAATCATGCTATTGGATAGGGAGCTTTTGTATTTTGGAGCAACAGAGGATTTTAACATGAACGTAAATTTCGTAGAGGGAATTCATGACCATGGAAGGGTGGTGAGCTGATGGAGATAGTTGAACTCATAAGAGAGGCAATGGGTCTTGCCTTTATGCAAAGAGCCATGATTGTTGGAACTGCAATTGCACTAAGCAGTGCACTCCTTGGAATCTTCCTGGTCTTGAAGAAGTACTCCATGATTGGAGATGGACTGGCTCATGTAAGTTTTGCTACTGTTGCGATAGCACTTCTTTTGGGTGCTTCACCACTTCTGGTTTCAATTCCAATTGTTACAGTAGCTTCAATATTCATAATGCAACTCAATGAAAAGGCAGGGATTCATGGAGATGCCGCAATAGGTCTTGTATCTTCATTTTCAGTAGCTTTGGGTGTGTTGATATCAAGCGTGGCAGGTGGATTCAATGTGGATCTGTTCAGCTATTTATTTGGTAGCATACTTGCAATCAAGCAGATGGACATGTATCTATCAATCGTACTGGCTGGACTGATAGTATCACTGATAATACTTTTTTACCACGACCTTTTCGCAGTTACACATGACGAGGCTTTCGCCAGTGTAATTGGGATAGGAACAAAACGGATGAACTATCTGATAGCTACACTGACCTCCATAACAATAGTTTTGGGAATAAGGGTTGTTGGTACAATGCTGATTTCCAGCATGATTGTATTCCCAACAGTAACAGCGCTTCAAATATCAAGGAGCTTTAAGTCCACCATAATTATTTCGGCAATAGTCTCGATTATTGCTGTAATGACAGGTGTGATAGGCTCGTATGTGTTCAATTTGCCATCGGGTGCCAGCATAGTAATGGTCAATGCATTTCTATTCCTGCTCTTCCTGGGCATGAAGAGATTTATAAGGATATGACCGTGGGAGGTGTAGAGCATGAGCAGTAAAAAAACAAGGGAATTGTTCAAGTCAAGAGGTATAAAGAACACTCAGCAAAGACATTTGATCTATGAGTTCCTGAGTCGCAAGAAGCAACCCATAACTGCGGAAGAAATCTACATGATGCTTTCTAAAAAGGAAAAGACCAGGATGAACCTGTCCACCGTATACAGAATTCTTGATACCTTCACAAAAAAGGGATTGGTTCAAAAATCTGGCATTAACATAGAGGGGAAATCCACTTATGAGATCAATCATATGGACCATAGGCATCATCTTGTCTGCGTTAAGTGCAATAAAATTGTACCTATCAAGGGTTGTCCCCTGGAAGGATATGAAAGCTACCTGGCGGAGACAACAGATTTTGAGATTCTTGAGCACCACTTGGAAATAAAGGGAATATGCCCTGATTGCCAGGATGTGACAAACAGAAAAGATAAGTAAGTATAGCTTAAATTACATTGCTTTTAAATTTTGCCTATGTTAAAATGGTAATGTTATAGACTTGAATATTAAATATTTTTTTATGTACGGGAGGTGTAGTTATGACGACTTTATTCTCAGTTTTAATGTTGATTTCCAGCGGTACCCTCATAGGAAGTATTCTTATGCAGGAAAGTAAATCTGAAGGTTTGGGAGCCATTGGCGGTGGTACTGATTCCATGTTTGGCAAAAGTGTGGGAACAAGCCGACAGGCAATGCTTAGGAAGGTAACAATTGTGTCAGCAGTGGTATTTATGATTTCAGCTGTTGCGTTGGCAGCGGTATAATAAGGAGGAAGGTAAAATGAGTTTTGCTTTATATGCCGCTCCAATTGTGGGAGTGGTTGCTTTGTTGTTTGCATTCTACAAAGCATCATCAATCAATAAGGTTAGTCCTGGAAATGACAGGATGAAGGAAATCGCAGCGTATATTCAGGAAGGTGCAATGGCATTCTTGTCAAGACAGTACAAATCCCTGGGTATTTTTGTTGCCGTACTATTCGTAATACTTGCAGTGGTAATTGGAATGACAACTGCAATTACATTCCTATTTGGAGCACTTTTCTCAATAATGGCTGGTTTCTTCGGTATGAGAGTTGCTACAAAGGCGAATGTAAGAACAGCAAATGCAGCAATGGAAAGCGGTATGACAAAGGCACTGAATGTTGCATTCTCAGGTGGAGCAGTAATGGGAATGAGCGTTGTAGGTCTTGGTCTTCTGGGAATAGGCGTATCTTATATAGTTTTTAGAGACCCTGCAATAATAACCGGATTCGGACTTGGAGCATCATCAATAGCCCTGTTTGCCAGAGTAGGTGGAGGTATTTACACTAAAGCCGCTGACGTTGGAGCTGACCTTGTAGGTAAGGTTGAAGCTGGAATACCTGAGGACGATCCAAGAAACCCTGCAGTAATCGCAGATAATGTTGGAGACAACGTAGGCGATGTTGCTGGAATGGGTGCAGACCTTTTTGAATCATATGTCGGAGCTATCGTATCAGCAGTAACCTTGGGACTTATTGCCTATGGAGATAATGGAGTCTTCTTTGCATTCGGTCTTGCAGCAGTTGGAATTCTTGCTTCAATAGTTGGAGTTTTCTTTGTCAGAGGAGATGGAGATCCTCAAAAATCACTAGACAAGGGAACACTTGTCAGTTCATTGTTGACAATGATAGTTGGAGCTTTACTTAGCATTATGATTTTAGGATCATTCCAACCGTTTGTAGCAATAATAGCAGGTCTTGTTGTTGGACTTACTATTGCCAAGATTACAGAGTACTTTACATCAGCTGAGTATAATCCTGTAAAAAGGATTGCCAAGGAATCAGAGACTGGAGCGTCAACAAACATCATCGGTGGATTATCAGTAGGAATGATGTCTACAGCACTGCCGATAATTGTAATAGCTATAGGTATCCTGGTTGCATATTTTGTTTCAGGTGGAGCTGCAGAGCCTGCTAAAGGACTTTACGGAATTGCGCTTGCTGCGGTAGGAATGCTTTCAACTGCAGGTATGACCATAGCCGTGGATGCATACGGACCCATAGCAGACAATGCAGGTGGAATTGCAGAGATGTGCAAGCTACCTGAAGATGTTAGAAAAATAACCGACAAGCTTGACTCAGTTGGTAATACAACAGCTGCAATCGGAAAGGGATTTGCAATCGGATCAGCGGCACTTACAGCACTGGCCCTATTCTCATCCTACACACAGGCAGTTCAACTGACCGCAATTGACCTTACAAAGCCAGCTGTTATAGCAGGTCTTCTAATAGGAGGAATGCTTCCATTCCTATTTGCAGCCCTTACAATGGACGCTGTTGGAAAAGCTGCGTTCAGCATGATTGAGGAAGTAAGAAGACAGTTCAAGGAAATCCCTGGAATCATGGAAGGGACTACAACTCCTGAGTATGCAACCTGTGTTGACATCAGCACAAAGGCAGCACTTAAGGAAATGATAATACCAGGATTGCTGGCTGTTGCAGTACCTGTATTCATTGGACTGCTACTGGGAGCGGAAGCTCTTGGTGGACTTCTAGCAGGAGCACTTGTAACAGGAGTATTGATGGCAATCTTCATGTCAAATGCTGGAGGAGCATGGGACAATGCCAAGAAGTACATTGAAGAAGGACATCACGGTGGAAAAGGTAGCGAGGCCCACAAGGCTGCAGTAACTGGAGACACAGTAGGTGACCCATTCAAGGATACATCAGGCCCTTCATTGAATATCCTGATAAAGCTTATGACAATCGTATCACTTGTATTTGCACAGATGTTTGTACTATACGGTGGAATATTGTTCTAGATAAAGAGCCCTCCCTATGGAGGGTTTTTTCTTGTGTATTACACTGTATAAATTTCTGTGAATATGATATAATTCTATGTTGTGACACAGTTGAGAAGAAGGATGGAGAGAATGGAAAACTATGTTGAAATAGATGGCCTAAAAATCAACTACATAAAGACGGGCTCAGGAGAACCAGTCCTAGTGCTTCATGGCTGGGGGGCCAGCATAGAAACAGTAATGCCAATTGTGAATACCCTGAAGAAGGACCACACCATATTTGCTCTTGACCTACCAGGCTTTGGAAAATCCCAGATGCCGGAGGAGGTATTCGGATCCTTCTGCTATGCGGATATAGTGAAGGAGTTTATGGATAGACTAATTCCAGGGAAACTATCACTGGTGGGGCATTCCTTCGGTGGCAAGCTATCAATAATTTTGTCATCCAAGTATCCAGACCGAATCAACAGGGTTGTGCTGATTGACAGTGCAGGTCTTATACCAAAAAGGACCTTGAAGTACCACCTTAAGGTAAAAGCATTTAAGCTTCTAAAAAAACTGTATACAACCTTTGTATTTTGGGAAAACAAGGAAAAGAGGTTGGAGAAGCTCTACAAGAAATTCGGTTCTGACGACTACCAGAACAGCTCAGGTGTAATGAGAAAGATATTGGTAAGGGTTGTAAATGAGAATCTAAAGCCAATTCTAAAGGACATAAAGGCACCGACCCTACTGATCTGGGGTGATCAGGATGATTCAACTCCCCTATACATGGGACATATAATGGAAAAGGAGATCAATGATAGCGGTCTTGTGGTCTTTGAAGGAGCGGGGCACTATTCATACCTGGATGACTACAATAAGTTTACCAGAGTGATGGAAGCCTTTTTCAAATCAGAAGCCCAATAATCATTTGGCAAACAAATTTGGAGGAAAATGATGAGTTTAATTATAATTTCAATATTTATACTGGTTGCAACTATTTCAGTGCAGCTTATGAGCAAGAGGACAAAGGATTCGCTTCATATGGTACAGCTTGAAGGCTATTTGGCGGACCACTATCTGAAGTGGCTTTCGATGAACAAGAAAAAGGCATACAGCCTTTCAGGAAATGAAGCTCCCATAAAGAAACCATTGGTTATGACGCAAAGGGCAACCAGGCTATTTAGAGCTAATTTCATCATATCTGCGGTATTTGTTGCACTGCCGTCAATTCTTGTATATTCGGTTACAAGTAATCTGATTATGGGAGTTGGACTTCTTGTTGTGGCAATGGCAGCCGTATATTACTACCAACCTTTAGTAATGGTCCTTTCCACAATGGTAATGAAGCCTATTGAGGACAATATCAACATGGGGTATTACAGGGCCGCCCAGAACAAGGTGAAGTCAAGAGAAAACCTAGAGGTGGTTGGCGTAACTGGAAGCTTCGGGAAAACAAGCACCAAGTTCATTGTGGGGACTATTCTTTCACAGAGGTTCAATGTCCTAAACACACCTGAATCATACAACACACCTATGGGACTATCGAAAGTAATAAACAACGATCTCTCAGATGAGCATGAAGTTTTCGTTGCGGAAATGGGAGCCAAGAAAATAGGTGAAATCAGGGAGGTTGCACAACTTGCGCAGCCTAGGATTGGAATATTGACATCAATCGGTCCAGTCCACATGGATACCTACAAGAACATTGACAACATAATGAAAACAAAATACGAGCTTATTGAAGCTCTTCCAACTGATGGAATAGCTGTTTTCAACTATGACAATGAATATGTTAAGAAGCTTGCGGATAAAACATTCAAGGAAAAGATGCTCTATGGACTTGAGAATGTAGAGGAGCTTGACATTTATGCAGAGGATATAGTTGTAAATGAGAAGGGCTCTGAATTTACCCTTAGGGATAAGGAAGGAAACAGCGTCAGATGCAAGACAAGGCTTTTAGGTAAGCATAACATCTATAACCTCCTTGCGGGTGCATGTGCCTCAAAAATTCTTGGTCTTTCCTTTGAGGAGATAAGTATGGGAATTGAAAAGATTGAGCCTGTTGAACACAGATTGAACCTGATTGAATCGGCGAACGGCGTCATAATAATAGATGATGCATTCAACTCAAATCCAGTGGGTACAAAAGCTGCACTTGAAGTGCTTTCTCAGTTCAGGGAGGGCAGAAAAATCATAGTAACTCCTGGAATGATTGAGCTGGGTGAAATGGAGGAGTCGGCAAATCGTGAATTTGGGGTAAATATTGGTAAGGTGTGTGATTATGTCATTCTGGTAGGCGAACAGAGAACTAAACCTATTTATGAGGGACTAATGGAAACATCCTTTAATCCATCCAATATTTTCGTAGTGAATAATCTTCAGGAGGCTACCGAGGAGATAGGTAAGATAACCAAGCCAAAGGACGTAGTGTTGTTTGAGAATGATCTACCGGACAATTACAGCGAATAGCAAGAGGAGGTCTGACAATGAAAAAAGTAGGAGTGCTTTTTGGAGGCAGGAGTGTTGAACACGAAGTATCTGTAATAACGGCAATGCAGATTATTGAGAATATGGACAGAAGTAAATACGAGCCAGTCGCAATCTATGTCACCAAAGAAGGCAAATGGTTAACAGGAAAATCATTGTTAAATTTTGAGAGCTTCAAAAACAATGATTTTAAGGATGCTAAGCGAATTATGATCTCACCAAATCATAACGACGGGAACCTTTATGCTCACCCTGAGGAGACCGGGTTGTTTGGTAAGAAGATCGTGGAAACCATTGACATATTCTTTCCTGCATTTCATGGAACCAACGGTGAGGATGGATCAGCTCAAGGTCTGTTGGAATTTGTAAACAAACCCTATGTTGGAGCAGGACTTCTCGCATCGTCAGTAGGTATGGATAAAATTGTGATGAAGGATGTATACAAGGCAAATGGCATTCCTGTAGTGGACTATATGTGGTTTTACAGAACCCAGTGGGAAGCTGACAAGGCTGGTTCCATTGCTGAGGTTGAATCAAGACTTGGTTACCCAGTTTTCGTTAAGCCTTCAAATCTTGGTTCAAGTATAGGAATTTCCAAAGCAAAGAACAAGGAAATGCTCCAGGTTGCCTTGGAGATAGCAGCAAGCTATGACAGAAAGATAATTGTGGAAAAGGCAGTAGAGGAACCTAGGGAAATCAACTGCGCAGTGATGGGCTACAATCACGAGGTTGAGGTATCTGAATGCGAAGAGCCACTGGGCTGGAATGAAATACTTTCATTTGATGACAAGTATGTAAGGAAGGATTCCAAAACATCAGATTCTGCCAACAAGAATAGGGCAATACCAGCAAATATTGAAGAAAATACTAGGCTTGAAATAGAGAAACTTGCCAAGGAAGCCTTTACCGTAATAGACGGAAGAGGGAATGCCAGAATAGATTTCCTTATAGACAAAAGTGGAAAGGTTTTTGTAAATGAGATTAATACCCTTCCCGGTTCGATTGCATTCTACCTTTGGGAAGGAAAGGGTTATGACTTCAAGGCTCTTGTTAACAAGATGATCGAAATTTCCTTGATAACACACAAGGAAAAGAACTCCAACATGTATGTTTATGAGTCAAACCTATTTAAAAGAACCCAATTTGGCGCGAAAACAGGTAAAATGTAAGATATTTTATATATCTTACATTTTTTTAACAGAAAGGGTAAATACTAAGTATTGAAAGAAGGGGGATTTACAATGGCTATAAGGGAAGAAATAATAAAGCTTATGGAGGGAAAGAAATATAAGCCGTTACTCAAGGAGGAACTGGCTGCAAGATTTAATATCGGAAAGGGGGAGCAGAAGGAATTCTTTAAGGTGTTGGACGGAATGGAGAAGGAAGGGGTACTCCTAAAGGCCAGGAATGACAGATACGGTCTGATAAATCCTGAGTTTCTTGTAATAGGAAGACTTGAAGGAAATGAAAAGGGCTTTGGTTTTGTAATATCAAAGGACAGACCTGGAGAGGATATCTTTATTCCTGCAGATTCCATGAACACTGCAATGCACGGAGACAAGGTAATTGCAAACCTGATAAAGGGCAGACAGGCTGGCAGAAAGCAGGAAGGCGAGATAATTCGGGTGCTTGAAAGAGCAAATGAATCGGTGATAGGGACGTATGAAGACAGTGGAAACTTTGGATTCGTAATACCTGATAACCATAAGATTGCATATGATATATTCATTCCTAAAGGAAAAACAATGGAGGCTAAAGACGGTCAGAAGGTTGTGGTAGGAATCGAAAAATGGCCAGAATTCAGAAGGAATCCTGAAGGTTCCATTATAGAGGTACTTGGATTTCTAACAGACAAGGGCACTGATATCCTATCCATAATAAGGCAGTTCAAGCTACCAGAGGAGTTTACCGAAGAGGTTAGAGCTGAGGCAATTAAAATACCGTCAACCATTGATGAAAATGAAATTAAGAATAGAAAGGACTTAAGGGATTTAAAGACCTTTACCATAGATGGAGCAGATGCAAAGGATCTGGACGATGCAATATCAATAGAAAAGCTTGATAATGATAAGTATAGGCTAGGTGTTCACATAGCAGATGTGTCCCATTATGTAAGACCAGGGAGCCAGCTTGATAGAGAAGCCTTGAACAGAGGGAATTCGGTGTATCTTCTGGACAGAGTAATACCTATGCTCCCACACGAGCTGAGCAACGGAATATGCTCCTTGAATCCCAATGTTGACAGGCTTACAATGTCGGTGTTCATGGACATAGACAAGAATGGAAAGGTTGTCTATCATGAAATCCATGAATCTGTAATCAACAGTAAGGCCAGACTAGTATATGATGATGTATCAGATCTTATTGAAGGAACTGATGAAAAGGCTGCAGAGAAGCTCTCCCTTGTGGCTGAAGAGCTTTTCATCATGAAGGAATTGATGGATATTCTAAGGAAGCACAGGGATAAAAGAGGAAGCATAGACTTCGATTTTCCGGAGAGCTATATAGAGCTTGATGAAAACGGCAAGCCAGTTGATGTAAGGAAGCTGGAAAGAAGGGTTGCAAACAGGCTAATAGAGGAATTTATGCTCGTTACCAATGAAACGGTTGCTGAACGTTTCTTCTGGGAGGAAATACCCTTCCTCTACAGAATCCATGAAGAACCAAACAGTGAAAGGGTTGAGGATTTTCAAAAATTCATCCATAACTTTGGCTATTCAATAAAGGGAAAGGAGCTGCATCCAAAGGATTTCCAGATTTTGACCCAGGAAATTAAGGGAAAGAGAGAGGAGCCCGTAATTTCCACGTTGCTTCTTAGAACCATGCAAAAGGCCGTTTACAGTGCAGACCCAGGCATTCACTTTGGATTGGCTGCCCAATACTATTCACACTTCACTTCGCCAATCAGAAGATATCCTGACCTGGAGATTCACAGGATAATTAAGGATTCAATCCATGGGAGAATGAACCAGAAGAAGATGGACATGCTGGATGGATTGCTACCCGAGATAGCAGAACACACCTCAATGACCGAGAGAAGGGCTGAGGAGGCCGAGAGGGAGGTTGACGACCTTAAGAAGGCCCAATATATGGCTGAAAGAATTGGAGAGGAATACGAGGGCCTGGTGTCCTCAGTTACCAGCTTTGGTTTGTTCGTTCAGCTTGAAAATACAATTGAGGGGCTTGTCCACTTCAGCAACATGGTTGATGATTTCTACTTCTTTGATGAGGACAACTATATGATAGTCGGAGAAAGGACAAAAACCACATACAGACTGGGGGATCCCGTCAAGGTAAAAGTAATTGGAGCTGATGTTGGTAAGAAAAACATAGATTTTCAGCTTATAAATGAGGAAGTTGACACAGATGAGTAATTCTGCTACACTGGAAAACGACAAACGATAAGGGATGGAATTATATGAAGAAAACAGGCACAAAATTGATTGCTTCAAATAAAAAGGCCAGGCATGAGTTCTTTATTGAAGAAACCTTTGAGGCCGGAATTGTCCTTACTGGAACTGAAGTGAAGTCCATAAGACAGGGGAAGGTCAACATCAAGGAATCCTATGCCTCTATAGAGAATGGAGAGGTTTATATTACCGGCATGCACATCAGCCCCTATGAGCAGGGGAACATATACAATGTTGATCCGGTAAGAAAAAGGAAGCTTCTTTTACACAGGCGAGAAATAAGAAAGCTCATCGGTGAAACCCAGCAAAAGGGTTTCACCCTTGTGCCTCTTTCAATCTACCTGAAGGATGGTCTTGTTAAGATTGAGATTGCACTTGCAAAGGGTAAGAAACTTTACGACAAAAGACAGACCATGGCAAAGAAGGATGCTGAACGGAGGATACAGCAGCACTCCAGTGAAAAATACCAGTAGGGATTAGATTGACATAAAGTCGAACATATGTTATAATTCTTATGTAATAACCAATGGGGGCGAATTTGGTCTCGACGGGGATACGGAATCAGGAGTAGCGAGCCGTTGTCGCCAAGCAACGTTAAAAGTGGCAAACTAAATTAAACGCAAACGATAATTACGCACTAGCAGCCTAATAAGGCCGCTCGATTTAACCGGGAGTCCCACGACCTGGATTGAATCGTCATTTTAGTGGGGAACCGAGTCCGGTAAAGCTTTGAGCCGGAAACGGAACTGATGAAGCTACCGAAGCTCATATCCAGTCAGCAGGAGATGAGTCGGGGGAATCCCAAATTGTTGGCTGCGCTCGGAGAAGCTCTTGTGGAAGGATTTTCGGACGTGAGTTCGACTCTCACCGCCTCCACCATTAAAACACTCAAATATTGATACAAAATAGACCCACTGATTTCAGTGGGTTTAAGTTTTTTGTATGCAGAAATAGGGGACGGTTCCAATAATAACCAAATAATACCATATAACCTTTTAGGTCAGTTCAAGTTAAGCGCCATTAGAAGTTTGCATGTGTTGGATGGTTTTCATTACATAATTTGACCTCTTGGCATAAGTTTGGAGCTAAAATTTTGGGGTACTGTATAAATACATAATATAATTAATCATCAGTGTACTTATCCTAATAAGTTTTTGGGAAGAAGTCGAAAAATCATATCTTTCAGATGGAGAGGAGATGTTTTCAATGTCTAGCCTTAGGGAAAGTATTTTTATTAATGCTCCTTTGGGAAAAGTGGCTGGATATGGTATGGATCCAAAAGAATGGGCTCATTGGTATGCTCATTTATCAGAACCGATTAAACTCACTGGTGATGGTGAGGCTGGTACTGTAGGTGAATTTAAGTATACAATTCTTGGTGTACACTTACCGATGACTGTTGAAGTGAAAGAATGTAGTCATGGTTCGGATAAACATGTTTGGAAAGGAACATTTGAGGGACCGTTATCTGGTACACAAACATTCACTTATTTGGATAAAGATGGTGGAACTGAAGTTGTCGCTGACATTGAATATGACATGCCTGAAAATATAATCGGTAAGGTAGCTAATTTATTGGTTGTTGAGAAAATTCAGGAGAACGCGACTATAGCAACTTTGAAGAACCTTAAAGCTATATGTGAAAGTATGTAATTTGATTAGTTGTGTTGGAACTGGTTAGAGGAATAAATGATTTGAATGATTTCTATGCCAAAGAAACATTGGGATAATATGTTGTACAAATTTGTAGCATGAGTCTAGTTTTTTGGTATTTGATTCTTAGGAATTTAAGCTTACAATATCAGAAATATTAGATTCGTGCTATTTTTTATTTCAAGCAATTAGGCTATGGCTTGGATTGAGAATTAATGACTTGCTTTGGAATACGGTTAAAAATATTTTTTTGATTGACTTTCTATAAATAATATCTGTGATTATCTGGAAAACCAGTCTTATTGGAAAATGTTAGATAAGTTGGGAGAAACAAGAACTTTAAGGATGTGAAAAAATGAGTATTTACGGACAAGTGGCTATCGCATTTGTTTCTTTGGCTTTGTTCGGCCGCATCGCAGAAAAAACTGAAAGTTTTTATCCACCCTTTTATATTCTTGCGGGTATTTTAATGGGTCCTCCGATATTAAACATAGTTGTTGATCATGAGGTAATAGGACTTTTCTCGGAGATAGGGGTGGTGTTTTTACTCTTTTATTTAGGCTTTGAATTTTCTTTGCAAACCTTGTTGGAAAGAAAAAAAACACTCATAATTGCAGGAATGATTGATTTTTTCTTTAATTTCTCAATCGGATTTTTATTAGGTCAACTAATAGGATTAGATATTTTTTACAGTTTTGTTATTGCAGGGATCATATATATGAGTAGTTCGGGAATCATAACTAAAACCTTAATTCAGTTGAATTCTGTAAAGGATCCGGAAGGGGAACTGGTTATGGGGATTATGATTTTTGAAGACTTGGTGATGGTTATTTATCTTGTCTTGATATCCGCAATGGCTAACCAAGCAAATGGATTTAATATGATTAGCCTTGGTATTGATTTGGGGATGGCCATAATATTTTGTGTATTACTGGTATTTATCGGTGTTAAGTTTCATACTCAAATTGATTGGTTTATACATAGTACATCCAAGGAAATTATGCTTCTTAATTTTTTAGGACTTGTATTTGCTGTAACTTATATTGGCATACAACTTGGAGTATCAGAAGCACTTGGCGCATTTTTCCTTGGGGTTGCGGTATCTCAAGGAAAGAGCAGAGAGAAGGTTGAGCGTACGGCTCTGAAATTTAGAGATATTTTTGGGAGTATATTCTTTTTTTATTTCGGTATGCAGCTAAATCTTCAAGGTTTAGGAAATTATGTAGGATGGGTGACTATAGCAATAATTTTTGCTTCGTTGGGAAAATTGCTTGGAGGACAGTTGATTAGAAAAGCTTTGGGATGTTCTAAGAACAAAGGAGTATTCATCGGCTTAGTGACAGTATCTAGAGGAGAGTTCTCCTTGTTAATTTCAGGGATTGTGGGAAGTCAGGTATTTCCATTTCAGTCCTTTTCTGTCATTCTTATCCTAGGTACAGCTTTTATTAGTACTATTGGCTTTCGTGTATTGGAATATTTGTGTACTCGCAATAAAATGTGCTTACTCGAAAAAAAACCTATGGATTAAAACTTGTTATTATAAGGATACAGCATGAAAACTATACAAAATGAATAATTAGAGGCTATATACAAAAATCAACATTATGAGGTTTGAAGGGAGTGTTAGCATGAGTATAAAGAAATACCTAATAGTGGCTATTATTGTTGCAACTATAATTGCAGCATACAGCAGTGAACAAGTACTTCCGTCACAGGAAGAAAGATTGAATTGCTCACCTGCATTTCCAGAGAATCCAGTAAAGCAAACTCTGATTGAAAACCCCGGTCAGATAATTATAAAGTAAAAGAATAAAAAAATGGGTGAAAAAA